>CAYZVQ010000005.1:32985-39040 GCA_964481925.1 uncultured Acidimicrobiaceae bacterium | reverse complement strand
CCGACTCCATGCACGAAGTGTTCCTGGTCGCTGCCATAGTGGCCCTGGCGTCGGCCGTTTTGGCCCTGTCGGTCCGGTCTCGCGACGTCCCCCGAGCGCCGATCCGTGGTGCCCGGGCAACTTCGCGCCGACCGGCGCTACTGGCGGTGCCCGAGCCGGTCTTACCGGAAGTGCCCGAGCCGGCCCTGTCCGAGCCGGTCCTGTCCGATTCGGTCCTGTCCGAGCCGGTCCCGTCCGAGCCCGAGCCGGGCCTATCCGAGCCGGCACCCCTGGAGCCTGTCGCCTCAGAGCCGGAAATGTCAGAGCCGGATATGTCCGAGCCGGAAATGTCCGAGCCGGAAATGTCAGAGCCGGAAATGTCAGAGCCGGAAATGTCCGAGCCGGAAACGTCCGAGCCGGTCCCGGAGGTCCCCCTCGGAGCTGTGGCTATCGGGAGCGGTCCCTCGGACGACGGCGCTGTTGATGGTGGGCCCTACGACGCGGTCACGGCCGAGGGCGTCGCCGAGGCGGGACGGGTCGAGGAGGGGGGGCCCGAGAGCGAGCCTTCCCCGGCCGAGATGCCTACGCCCGTCGGCGCCGATGTAACAGGCACAAGCTTCATCGGCGTCTACACCGAGTACGGGGCACCGACCGAGGAGCGCATACCGGTCCCGCGCCACGTGCGGGGACAGGTCACGGGGGCCAACGGCGACCCTCTGGCCGGTGCCTCGGTCGCACTGGTGCACCCCAACGGGGACGAGGTGGGCCACACCTACGCCGCCGAAGACGGGTCGTTCCACTTGGACGATGTCGCGGCGGGGACTTACACCCTGGTGGTGGCGGCGCTCCACTACCGGCCGGCGGCCCGGGTGATAGTCCTAAGCCACGGTGAGACGCTGGCCATGGTCAGCCTTCTCGGGGTCGGCTCCCTAGTGGTGAGGGTCGCCCGCGCCCGCGACGCCATGCCGTTGGCCGCCGGGATCGAACTGTTCAATGGCGACGGAGGCCTGGTGGCCCAGTCCCAGGCCGGCGACGACGGTGTGTCCATACTCCCCGACCTGCTCGAGGGCAACTACGAGCTGGCCGTCGAGCGCGAGCACTATTCGCCGGCCCGCGGTCCTGTGGTGGTCCGGCGGGGCCGGACGGGCACGGCCGAGGTCCAGCTCGTCGGGCAGGGGCACCTTTACGGGGCGGTGCTCGACCACGACGGCGGATGGTTGCCCGCCACCTTGGTAACCCTGGCCGACGAATCCGGGACCATTGTCGGTGTGACCAGGACCGACGGCGCCGGGGCCTACCTGTTCCCCACTGTCCCGGAGGGCTCGTACACGATTTCTGCAGGCCAGCGCGAAGCCGTCCTCACGGTCGACATCGGTGCCGGCACCGCCGCCCAGGCCGACCTCGTCCTGGCTCCCCCTATCCCCCTCGAGACACCTCCGGCGCCGGTCATGACAGTCCCTGAAAACGGTCCGGATGCACTTTCCGCAAAAAGGGACGGTTAGCGTTCCCGGTAGCACAAAAAGCAGGTTTGGCGCGATATTCCCGTTCGAGTAGGCGGAATGCCAGAGCGTCCTTGACCCGACCATTACTTTTCACATAACGTTCAACCCGTTGTGACATCGCTCACATTGCATTTTCGGCACAACGCCGGAAAGCTGGCTTTGGCCTTTGCCGCTACTCTCGCCGTCATCGCTTCGATGGTGGTGCCAGCCGGTGCCGGGCAACTGGCCAACGAACGCGCCGAGGCTCAGGCGCTGGCGGACAAGATCGCGGCCTTGGGCCAGCAAGAGGCCGCTCTGGGCGAGCAATATGACGCCGGGGTCGCCAACCTGGCGCTCGCCGACGCCCGGGTACGGGCCGCAGCTCGGGCCCTCGCCCTGGCGCAAGCCGGGCAAGCCAAGACCATGACGCTGCTCCAACAGGACGCGGTCGACGCTTATGTGGGCAGTGGGCCGCAGCTGACGCTCGACGCGTCGCTGCCCAACCTCAACGACGCTTTGCTGCGCCAGGAGATCGAGCAGACCTTCGCTGCGGACGAGGCCGATGCCCAGGACGGCTACCGCCTAGCCGCCGCCGACGCCAGCACGGCGCGTTCCCAGCTCGTCGCCGCCCGCAACGCCGATGCCGCCCAGGTGGCGCAGCTGCTGAAAGACCGCAACCAGGTACAGGCCGCCCAGGACCAGCTCGTGGCCCTCGAGGCCCAGGTGAAGGGCAAGATCGCCGCCCTGGTAGCCGAGATCCAACGCGAGGAGTACCTGGCCGAGCAACGGGCCGAAGAAGCCCGACTCGCCCAGGAGCAGGCGGCCGAGGCGGCCCAGGCCCGCCAGCTGGCAGCCGCCGCGGCGGCAGCCGCGGCCGAAGCCCGCGCTGAGGCCGCCGCCCAGGCTCAGGCCCAGGCCCGGCAAAAGGCGGCGTTGGAGGCCCAGTTGGCGACCGAGAAAGCCGCCGCCGCCGCCGGCCAGTCCGCCGGCTCGGACGCCGCCGCCACCACCACCGTCCCCGCGGCCACCACCACGGTCCCCGCCGCCATCGCCAACCCATCGGGCGGAGGCACCACCATTGCCGTCCCAGGGGTTTCCTCGGCTGCCGCCGTCGCCGTCGCCGCCGCCGAGGGCAGGGTGGGCGACCCCTACGTCTGGGGCGCGGCCGGTCCCGGTGCGTTCGATTGCTCAGGGCTGGTCATGTGGGCGTACGCCCAGGCCGGGGTGTCTCTTCCTCACTACAGCGGTTCCCAGTACGACGAGACGATCCACATCCCGATGTCAGACCTCGAGCCCGGAGATCTGGTCTTCCCCGCCGACCCGGGCGTGCACGTGGCCATGTACATCGGCAACGGTGAGATCGTCCAGGCGCCCTACACCGGCGCCAACGTCCAGATCGTCCCCCTCACCGGCTACTTCGTACTGGCCAGCCGGATCGGTTGAGCGCCGGGGCGCCGCCCTGGACCGGCACTGAAGCACAGATGGACGAACCGCTCGTAATGGCCCGCGGCCTGGAGAAGCACTTCGGCGGGTTTGCCGCCGTGGCCGGGGTCGACTTCGAGGTGCAAAAGGGCGAGGCCTTCGGGTTCCTCGGGCCCAACGGCGCCGGCAAGAGCTCCACGATGCGCATGATCGGCGCCACTTCAGCGCGCAGCGGGGGCGAGCTCAGGGTGCTCGGCCGCGACCCCGACCGGGAGGGGCCCGAGATCAGGGCGAGGCTGGGCGTCGTGCCTCAGGAGGACAACCTCGACCTGGAGCTTTCCGTGGCCGACAACCTCTTCGTCTACGGGCGCTACTTCGGCATCCGCCGCCCGGTACTGCGGCGGCGTATCGCCGAGCTGCTCGAGTTCGCCCGCCTGTCCGAGCGGGGCGGCGACAAGGTCGACAACCTCTCGGGAGGCATGAAACGCCGCCTGACCATCGCCCGGTCGCTCGTCAACGAACCTGAGCTCCTACTGCTGGACGAGCCCACCACCGGGCTCGACCCTCAGGCCCGTCACGTGCTCTGGGACCGCCTCTACAGCCTCAAGCAGCAGGGTGTGACCCTGGTGCTGACCACACACTACATGGACGAGGCGGAGCAGCTGTGCGACCGCCTGGTGGTCATGGACAAAGGCCTCATCGTGGCCCGTGGCTCTCCTCGCCAGCTGATCGAGGCCCATGTCTCCCGGGAGGTCGTGGAGCTGCGGGTGGCCCCGGGGGAAGCTCCCGCCATGGCGGCGGCGGTGGCGGGCATGGCGGAGCGGCTCGAGACCCTAGCCGGCCGCCTCTTGCTCTATACCGACGACGGTGACGCCACCGCCGAGCACGTGCACGCCGAGGGCCTGCGGCCCTTGAGCGTCCTCGTGCGCCGGACGAGCCTGGAAGACGTGTTCTTGCACCTCACCGGGCGCCACCTGACGGACTGACGGGCGTCCCATGCCGGTCCCCATGGCCATGCGCCCCCTCAGCTACTTCTGGACGCAGTTCTTGCGGACCTGGAAGGCGGACATCGGCACCACTTTCCTCACGCCGGTGCTCTACCTCGCGTCGCTCGGCCTCGGGCTCGGCTCCCTGGTCGGCCACGGCCACGCGTTGGCCAGCCTGGGGGGAGAAAACTACCTGTCGTTCGTGGCCCCCGCCCTCCTCGCCGCCACCGCCATGCAGGTGGCCATCTCCCGCTCCACCTACGAGATTTTCGGGTACCTGAACAGATGGAACGGCACCTACCTCTCGATGCAGGCCTCTCCCCTGTCCGTCGACCAGATAATGCTGGGCCAGCTCACCTGGATCACGGCCCGGGTGCTGCTGGCCACGGCGTTCTACCTGGCCGCCAGCTCGGCCTTCGGCGCCGTGCGCTCCCCCGCCGCCGCCGCCGACCTGGTGGTGGGCCCTCTGGTCGGCCTGGCCTTCGCCGCCCCGGTGTGCGCCTATTCGGTGCACGTGCGCACGGACCAGACCTTCGCCGTCATCTTCCGCCTGGTGATGCTGCCCCTGTTCCTCTTCTCGGGGACGTTCTTCCCCGTCTCGGAGCTGCCGTCGGCCCTGCGTTACCTCGCCTACGCCCTGCCCCTGTGGCACGGGGTGCAGCTGTCGCGCGACCTCTACGCCGGTCACATCGACGGGCCGGCCGACCTCGGGCACCTGGCCTACCTGGTGGCCGTGATCGCCGCCGGCGCGCTGCTGGCCCGGCACAGCTACCGACGCCGGATGGCGCGTTGATGCCCGCCGCCCTGGCGCGACTGGCGGGCCGGGCGCGCCGGCCCGGTGCCCTGGTGGCCCGCAATTTCTCCGTGCAGGTCCGGGCCGCGCCCTACGTGTGGGCCACCGGCCTCATCGAACCGCTCCTGTACCTGCTTTCCATCGGCGTCGGCCTCGGCCACCTCGTCGGCCGGGTCCCCGGCCCCGGCGGCCGGCCCGTGCCCTACGCCGACTTCGTCGCCCCCGGGCTGCTGGCGACCTCGGCCATGAACGGGGCCATCTATGAGTGCACCGGCAACATATTTGCCAAGCTGCACTGGACCAAGTTGTACGACGCCGTCATCGCCACCCCTTTGGCCCCCGGCGACGTCGCCCTAGCCGAGATCGGCTTCGCCACCTTCCGCTGCGCCGTCTACGCCGGGGTCTTCCTGGCCATGATGGGCGCCCTAGGCGATACCACCTCGTGGTGGGCGCTAGTGGCGCTGCCGTGCGCCACGCTGCTCGGCGCCGCCTTCTCCGCCACCGGTTTCGCGGCCACGTGCTTCATGCGCTCGTGGACCGACTTCGACAAGATCACGCTCGTCAGCGTGCCCCTGTTCCTGTTCTCGGCCACCTTCTACCCTCTTTCCGAACTACCGAGATGGTTGCAGGTCGTGGTCGAGGCGCTGCCTCTATATCCCGGGGTCGACCTGTGCCGGCAGCTCTCGCTCGGGCACCCCTCAGTCGGAGCGCTCGGCGACGTCGTCTACCTCCTCGCCCTCGGCCGCGTCGCCCTCGAAATCGGCCGGCGTCGCGTCACCCGCCTGCTCGCCCCCTGAGCCCGGGCCCGGGCCGCTTGTGCCTTTGCCGTCGTAGACATAGCCCTTGTCCGGGTTGCTCGAGTCTTTGGCCAGGAAGAACGGCGGCTTGGTGTCCTTGGGGGCGCGGTTGGCCGGGCGGCGCACGGGAATGGTCTCGGCCGGCCAGCGCCGGGGACCGGACCAGGGGGCGGGGACGGCGTCGATGTGGCGGGCCAGGCCGTAGGCCAGGCTCTCGTAGTTGACCCGCCAGCCCCGGAAATGCGGCCATGCCTCGGCCGCGTCGCGCTCCATGGGGAAATCGACGAGGCGCAGCATGTCGACGGCGGCGGCGAAGTCCTCGAAGCGGAGGTGGATCTCGGCGTCGGGGTCGGCGTCGGTGTCGGCCGGCATGCCCAGCCCGACCCCGATCTGGCGCAGCGCCGTGAACCCCATGCGTATGGCTCGGCGGGGCTCGATGCGGTCGCGGCTGGGGCACAGGGCCAGCAGCATGGCAGCCGAGTCCATCACCGCCAACAGCCCCACCAACCACGAGGACAGGGCCTGGGGCGAACGGAACCGGATCAGTACCGGGTAATTGGAGTGGCTCTCGGCCACGTCCGCCGCCCAGCGCTCCCA
>CAYZVQ010000005.1:4532-32885 GCA_964481925.1 uncultured Acidimicrobiaceae bacterium | reverse complement strand
TCAGTACCGGGTAATTGGAGTGGCTCTCGGCCACGTCCGCCGCCCAGCGCTCCCAACGGTTGTAAAAGGCGGGCAGGTCGTCGCTGCGCACGGCGACGCCGTAGCGGGTGCGTGCCAGCAGCTCCGGGCCCCAGGGCGGTAGGCCGGCCCGGGCCGTGAGCAAGGTGACCTCGGTCTCGCGGCGGTTGAAGGCGCTGTACAGGGTGGGCAGGTAGGCGATCTGCAGGGCCACCACCACCAGGCCGGTGGCGGCGGCCAGGATGTCGACGATGGTGGGCGCGGTGCCATTGGTGGAGGCGAACCCGAGGGTGAACATCGAGCTCCCCGTCTCGCGCATGGCGGTGGGAAAACCGTGCACGAACGGCCACAGGAGCAAGGCGTAGCCGAGCTCGAAGGCGACCAGCCAGGTGAGCAGCTGGACCAGCAGTACGACGGCCCCCTGGCCGGCCAGTACCTGGTCCTTGCGCTCGTAGTCCCGGAGGGGCTTGGTGACCAGACGGTAAAAGGCGTCCACCCCGGCGTCGACGACATGGGTCAGCATGGTCGGGCGCGCCCGCGGCACCACCAACGTCCTCACAATGTGGGCCGTGACCGCCAGCACTATGAGCGCACCGACGATGAACCCCAATACGTGCAGGAAGGTCACCGTCCCGGGCCGCCTGCGCTCATGGGCCTGCCTCGGTCATATGACGATGTTGCCCCTCACGCAGGCGACGGTGCCACCCCCGACCCAGATCGCTCCGGCCTCGTCCTGATCGATGTGCACCCGGCCCGCACGCCCCAGGGCCGTCCCCTGGCTCACCACGTAGGGCGGGCGCGCCTGACCGGTGCCGACCAACCACTGGGCCAGCGAGGCGTTGAGGCTGCCCGTGACCGGGTCCTCCATGGTGGCGCCGTTGGCGGGACAAAAAGCCCGCACCTCGTAGGCGGACTCCGACCCCGCCGGGTAAGGGCCGAAGACGCCGACCTTGTAGTCGACCGCCCCCAAGGCACCGGGGCGGACAGCGAGGACGCGGTCGGCGTCGCGCAGCTTCACGGCCACCCATCCCGGGCCGTTGTCGACCCACTGCGCCTCGAGCACCTCGGCCCTCTCGACGCCCAGCACGCGCAGCACCTCGGTCACCAGGTCCTCGTCGACCGGGCCCGAGCGCACTAGGGGCGGCGCGGCGAAAGCCAGTCCCGCCCCGCCGCGGCGCACGGGCACCAGCCCGGCGGCACATTCCTGCACCACGCTGTCCCGGGCGAGCCCGGAAAAGGCCATAAAGGCATGCGCCGTGCCGAGCGTCGGGTGACCGGCGAAGGGTAGCTCGGAACTAGTGGTGAAAATACGTACCCGGTAGTCCGCGGCCGGGGCCGTGGGCGGGAAAACGAAGGTGGTCTCGGACAGGTTGGTCCATGAGGCCACCTGGCGCATCTGCTCGTCGCTCAGGTCCGCGCCGTCGAGGACGACCGCCACCGGGTTGCCTTTGTAGGGGGTGGTCGTGAACACGTCCACCTGCATGAAATCCCGGGACCGGGTCATGGCTTTTCACCCTCGGAGCGGACCGCTCCCAAGACAGGCACGAGGTTGAACATCGGTGGGGGCGGTATAAAGGACGCATGGACGATGGCAACGCCGAGGTGCAAGGTCCCGCGGGGGACATGGCCGGGAACATACCCCCGGCGCCTGTCCCCGCACCCGGACCGCCGCCGGTCGCCACTTCGGTCCCGTCCCCGCTCGTGCCGGCGCCGGCGACTTCCCCCGAGGGCGTTCCGGCCCTGACGGGACTGGGGGTGGGCCGCACCGGCGCCAAGCGCTCCCGGCGCCAGTCGGACAAGGTCGGCCCGACTCGGCTGAGCGGCGCTTGGACAGCCGCCATTGTGGCCGTCGTCCTGGTGGTGGCCATGCTCATCTTCATCCTCCAGAACGAGCACGAAGTCCATATCAGCTTCGTGTCCCTCCACGGTCAGCTCCCTCTGGGCGTAGCCCTGCTGTTCTCCGCCGTCATCGGCGCCGCCATCGTCCTGGTCTGCGGGACGGCGCGCATCCTGCAGTTGCGCCGGGTCGCCAAGCGCCGCTCGCGATCGGCGGCGCGGACCTCCATGGCTTCGGTACCGCACAGCGGGCCTCCTGTCCAAACGGCCACGGGCCCCGGCCCGGAGGGTGCCGAGCCGGCCCCGTGACTGCTCACTAGGACGCGTAACCGGGGGTTGTCTCGTTCACCGCTCCGATCCCGAACACCGCCCCCTGGGGGTCAGCCACTACCGCGCCGCGCCCGAAATCGAGGTCCGCGGGAGGCATGAGCACCGAGGCCCCTAGGCCCCGAGCCTTTTCCGTCGAGGCGTCACAGTCGTCGACCGCGAACCAGATCGACCAGGCCGGGTGCTCACCCGGGTTGGCGGCATGGGCACCGCACACGGGCTTGCCGCCGATGGTGAAAATGGCGGCATTGGGGTTGTTCGCGTCGCCCTCCGCCCCCCAGCCGAAGACCGAGATGTAAAAATCCCGCATGCCGGGGAGGTCGGTGGTGGCCAGCTCGTTCCAGGTGAAGGCCCCGGGCTCGTTTACGAGGCCGGCACCGGCGTGGTCCCCGGGCTGCCACAGGGAAAAGACCGAACCGGCCGGGTCCTGGGCCACGGCGAACCGCCCGGCGGTAAGGACCTCCATCGGGCCGACCAACAACCTGCCGCCGTTGTCAACGACCTTGGCCGCGGTCGCATCTATGTCAGCCACGCTGACGTAGACCGCCCAATGTGGCGGACCAGGGTCGGTCTGGGGGCCGATCCCGGCTACCAGGTAGTCCCGCAAGCTGAACATGCCGTACCCGCCGGCCTCCGGGCGGGGGTCGAAGCCGGCCACCCAGCCGAAGAGCTCACCGTAAAACCGGGCCGCGGCCTGCGTGTCGGCCGTGCCCAGGTCGACCCAGCTCGGTGTGCCGGGGGAATAAGACTTTCGTTCAGCCACGAAGCTCTCCTCACCTTGACACGACGGACGGTACGTGGCGCACTCTACAGAAAACCTTCGCCATCTCGCCGTCCGTTTATCCCCCGCCCGGCCTCAAGCGTCCGGCGGTGGCGTCCGCCTGTCAACCTTGCGGGCCGACCGCAACTGCTTGGCCCGTAACCGGCGCTCACGCGAGGCCCTGGTGGGCACGGTCGGCCGGCGGGACGGGTCGACGCGCAAGGCGTCGGTGAGCCGTTCGGCCAGCCGTTCCAGGGCGATCTGACGATTGCGCAGCTGGGAGCGCTCGTCGACGACCACGACCCGGACGCTGGGCCCGAGCCGTTCCAGCAGCCGTGCTCGCTGGCGGGGCCCGAGGACCGCCGAGCCGGCTACATCAAAGACCAGCTCGACCCTGGTGTTGGCGGTATTGGCATGCTGGCCCCCCGGTCCCCCGCTGGCACTGAACCGCCAACCCAGCTCGGCCGGGGGGATGACCAGGTGCCGCCCGACTTTGAGGGCGCTGTCGCTGTCCATTTCGGTCTAATTCGCTCCTGCCGGCTTGATCGCGGGACTTGCCCGCCGATACACGGTCACAGTGATGCCGGCGCGGACCAAGCTATTCGACCGGTGGCCCGGTCCGGGCCACCAGACCGCCGGTCGGCCCTTTCCTGCGAGCCGGCCGGGCCCGTGGCGCAGCGGCCAAGGCTCAAGGGGGCGACCGCACCGCGAAATTCACTCATTCTTCAACCATTGTTTGCCGTGCGTACCTGGCCGTCGACGACGGCCCCGCTATGGTCGGGCAAAGACCGGTGCGGCGGAAAGTGCAAATGCCAAAACGTAAAATGTCCAGATTAAAGCTCGGCATTTGGGCTGTGGCCCTGGCGGCCATAGCCGTGCGCGTCGGCTTGATGGTCACGGGCACAGCCGCCACTCCAGAGCTGGCCGGGGCGCCGAGGGGCGCTGTCCAGAGCGGGCCGACAACCGCTCCGCCGATATCGCCTGCTGCCCCCCCGGCCACCGCCGTCGGTCGGAGTGAGCCCACCAATGGGGCGCCCAGCGGCTCGGCAACCGGCTCCACCGGCACGTCCGCGCTCCCGGCTACGACAAACGGGGCCACCGCGACGTCGTTGCTGACGTCGCCTTCCCTGGTCAAGACGAGCGGGGGCCAGGGTCGGGCCCAGTCCCCCGGCACCAGGCCGACCAGCACCGCCGTCCCCGTCTCGGCGCCCGCGTCCCGGTCCTCGGTAGTCGGCGCACCACGGCAAATTTCCCCGGCGGCCACGCCCAGCGCCTATCCCGGCGCCCCGGGGCCAACGGTAGCGACCACGTCCCCGGCCCCGGTGCGCTCCTTTGCCGGGCTCAACCAGCCGCTGACCACCACGGCCAGCTCCACCACGGCCAGCTCCACCACGACTGCCCCGCCGGCGACGGCCACGACCGCTCCCGCCGGCCAGCAGTCTTGGCTCATCCCCGCCTATCAGTACCCGACCTCGGGCTCGTTGTGGGCCACCCTGGCGGCTACCCGGCCGGCCACCCTTCCCGCTTATGTCATCGTGAATGTCAGTTCGGGGCCGGGCGCGACGCTGGACCCGACCTACGCCACAGCCGTGAGCAATGCTGAGGCCGCCGGCTGGACAATGGTCGGTTACGTCGATACAGCGGAGGCAACTGTCTCTTTGACCACCGCCGAGGCAGAGGTCAGCGCCTGGAAATCGCTTTACGGTGTGGACGACATTTTCTTCGACGACGTAACAGGTACGCCGTTGGACATCGGCTATTACGAGGCGCTCACAGCTTATGTACATGCGCTCGGCGGCATTGACATCCTCGACCCAGGCACGCCCCCGAGCCCTGGTTACCTCTCGCCGAGCGTGGCCAACGCCGTCGTGGTCCTGGAGGGCACAATGGCGGCGCTCCAGTCCAGCCCGCCGCCGGATTACTCGTCATCAGCGGTGCCGATCGGCTACATCATCACCTCCGGACCAACCGAGCAGGACCTGCCCTCGACTTTGCAGGCAATCAATGCTCTCGGTGGCGACCTGGTCTATGTCACGGACCAGGGTGATGGCTACAGCTCTCTCCCAAGCTATTTCGCAACCGAGAACAGTGCCCTGGCCACCACCACCGTCGCCCCCACCACCACCGTCGCCCCCACCACCACCGTCGCCCCCACCACCACCGTCGCTCCTGCGGCCACTACGACCGTGCCGTCAAGCACAAGTACGGCTCCTGCGGCCACTACGACCGTGGCTCCGCCGACGACTGTCGCTCCTGCCGCCACCACCTCCACGGTCCCTCCTGCGGCGGCGACGACCGTCGCCCTTGCTGCCACTACGACCGTTGCGCCGACAACGACAGTGCCCCCGCCGGTCCCGGCCGACAGCGCATTGACCCCGCCCGCCCGGGTCATGGCGTACAGCGTGTTCAACAGTGACGCGCAGGAGTGGGCGGTGAGCTCCGACTCGTCCGAGTACGTCGGCGACTTCGTAAGCGACTACCAGGACAATTACGGGAGCGTCGGGGTCAACACGGCACCCATCTACTGGGTCTCAGCCGACCAGGCGGACTCGCCGATCTCTGTCTCCATCGGCTGCAACGACTTCACCGCCGAAACCGGGACCGAGGCGCCCATCCCCTCCTACGCCTCGCTGAACGGCTCCTCAGACGACCCGCTCATGATCTACCAGCCGTCGACGGGTACTGCCTGGGAGTTCTGGGAGGTCCAGCGCAACCCCGATGGAAGCTACTCGGCCTGCTGGGGCGGCAAACTGAACATGTCCGGCAGTAACGGGGTATTTCCCAACCCATTTGGCCTTTCGGCCACGGGCATAAGCTATCTGGGCACGACGATAACCGAAGCCGATATCGCCTCCGGGTCCATAAATCATGCGATCGCCGTTGCCATCCCGGGTTGTTACGGCTACGTTTACCCCGCTGATCGTGAAGATTGTCCTTCGCACCCCGACAACGTCCCCGGCCAGCCCCCGGAGGGGCAATGGTTCCGGTTCCCGGCCAACCTGCCCATGCCGTCAGGGCTGACCCCGTTCGGGCAAATGGTCTTCAAGGCCATACAGACCTACGGCATGGTGGTGACGGACTATGCCGGCGGCGTGATGCTGGAGGCCGAGCAACCGAGCGATTGGGCGGCCGAGGGCAATTCGGGCACCGATCCGATTACGGCCAGCTGGGAAGGTCAACCAGAATACAGCGTTGTGGCCAACCTGCCCTGGTCCCAGCTGCAGGCCGTGCGGCTGGGCTGAGCACGAAGGGAAACGGCCCTCGCCCATACGCCCGAGAAAGTGCCGGCGGCAAGTACGCCCGACAAAGAGCCTCCGCCGATACGCGCCTGCGCCGGCCCGGCTAAGCGAGCCGGCGCGACAAGACCAGATCAGTCGTTCTCGACCTGGTAGTCCCACTTGGCGACGATGTGGTCACCATCAGGCGCCCACCGCATCAGCCCCTCCCCGACCGGCATCACGGCCCGGAGCTGGAAGGTGAGGTCCTGCCCCGTCACGAGGGCAGAAGGCAGTTTCGCTTGTCCGGGAACGAGATAAGGCTTGAACACGGTCCCGAGATGGTTGATGCTGTCGAAGTCGGCGACGGCGATTGGCACCCGACCGATGATGTGAGAGAGGGAGATCGTCCACGTGCACGTCGTATAGGGCATCTGGTTGGGAAGGCCCTCACCGGGCACTTCCGGCCCATTGACGACAGCGAGCACAGAGAACTTGGCCGACCTCACCTCGACGTAGTCGCCCTCGACGGTGAGAGCCGGGCTGGCAACGGTACCGACCAGAGCCTGGTCGACCGGATGGTCGAGTACCTGCTTGGGGATCCGGGAGGCGGCGTCAGCCAGATCGGGACGCGCCGTAACGACGAGGCTGTAGGTACTAAAGCCGAGTACAGCAAATAGCACGGCGAAAAGACCGACGATCACAACTGTCGACAGCTTTGGGCCGGAACGGCCGGGACGACCGGGCCTTACGGCCCGGTCGTTCCCTGCGGCTCCAGAGGGAGCTACTTCGTTCATGAGCCGGCGAGCGCCTTCCGGCGGCGACGGCTCATGAAGAGGAGGCCACCCAGCAGCACGATGCCGCATGCCGGCAGGCCGACGGCCAGCGGCGCTTCGGGCAGGGCGTTGGGTGGTGCCGTGGGTTGCCAGCCATTGCCGCTCGGTGCGCTGAACACGTCGGCACCGAAGGGCTGGAGGCCGACCTGGGCGGCGTAGCCGATGTGCCCAATGCCGTCAAGGCCGCCGCAGACGGTCCCGGCCGGGAGGGTGATGTCCGTCGAGGTCCCGGCACAGCTCGAGACGTCGAACAGGTCCTCCATGGTGCGCAACCAGCTGTAGTGGTTGTAATAGGTGGTCGAGACGGTGCCGGGGGTGATGTACGGGCTGATGAGCACGCTGCCGGTGTCACCACCGCCCGGTGTCGGGTCTGTGGCATCGAACAACGGGTCCGGGGTGTCCCCAGCGGGCAGGTCGTTCGGGTCGCCCTCGGCGCTCAGCGTGATGCTGGTGACGGCGCCCGTCGGGTCGACGGGGCTACCCGAGGCGTTGACGAGCTGGAACGAGCCAGCGACGGTCGCCCCTCCACTGCTGGTCGGGAAGAGCGGGCCGCTGTCGGTGACCGCGCCCACAAACGAGCCGGCCGGGATGTTGGTCCCCGTCACGGCCCGTCCGGTATCGTCACCGATGATCGAGTTGTCGGTGATGATATTGGAGCTGGCGCTACCGGACACTCCGGCCGAGGAGCCATCGGTACGGGCCGCGGGGCTGGTGCCCGAGCCGCCCCTGACGATGTTGGGGACGCAGTCGGCGGGGACCAGCGTCGGAGTTGTCTGGGTGCACACCGGCGGGCGGTCGATGAACGAGTTATTACCGGGACCGGGGTAGAGCTGGTCGCCAGAACCGTTGGTGCCGAGCGTCGAGTTCGGGCCATAGGGCTCAACGTTGACGTTGGTACCGGCGATGTTCTCACCGGCGGCGTCGGCGGTTATGCCGTACGCACCGTAGACCGAGTCAGCACCGGGAGCACTCGACCCAGCCGAGGCGAAGGTCGGGGTGTTGCTGGAGTACGGAGTGTAGTTAGGGTTGTTGGTGCTCGGGGTGTCGGCGTTGCCGAGAAGGTTCGAAGTGCTGAACCCGGAGGGAGCGGTCGTCCCCTGCCCGTTGGGACCGGTCGTCGGCACGTTGTTGAAGCTATTGCCCGAGTAGGTGAACGACGGCTCGCCCTCGTCGAAGGTGATGTCGATCAAGCCATGGGCGTACGCCGCCGAGTCCTCGATGAGCGGGATGTAATAGGCGAGGAACAGGTCCGAGGCGTACAGGCCACCGGTGTAGTTCCTCGGCGTCGTCGCCTCGGGGTCGAAGGCCGGCAGGCCGGCCGGGCGGTAGATCGGGTCGTTCAGGTTGACGGTGCCGTTGGAATTGAGGCCGAAGGCGCCCGAGAGGTTGTTGCCCTTGCAGGTGGTGTCGTGTGCGTCACTGCAGTTGTTGGGGGTGATCCAGCTGAACGCCGGCACCGTGTTGTTCTGCAGGTCCTGGACGAGGCCGTCGGTCGGGCTGTCGAGGTTGGCGATGTGGTTGGCATCGCAGTTGGTGCCGCTGGCCGGCTTGGTCAGCGCCGGGCCGGTGGCGCCGGTGGTCGTATTGTAACTGCCGATCAAAGACTCGAACCACGGGAAGGGGAAGTGCTTGGCCACGTACTGGTCCGAGTACTGCGGGTCGTTCGTCGTCCCAGTGCCCGCCTCGAGCGATGCCGAGGTGTAGCTCGAGGTGTCCTGGGCCCCGAGCTCGTACGTCGAGGTCGAGCCCGGAGCGGTGGTCATGGCCGAGAACGTCAGGGTATTGGACGTGTTCGAGGCCACGGTGGCGTGCTCGCCGGCCCCGGTGCCGCCGGTGATGAGCAGCTCGTCGCCGGCGTACTGGTTGGTCGTCCACGACTGGGAGGTGTCAGTCAGGGTCGTCGTGGTCCCGCTGATGGCAGTGGACGACACCAGGGCGCTGGCGATCGGGTACCCCTCCGCCCCGCTCAGAAAAGTCGGGTTGCTGACGGGGTTCTCCGTCGCCGAGCCGGGGGCGCCGCACGGCCCGTTGTCGCGGTTGGGCACCGCATTGCTGACCCACGCCGTCGAGCCCTCGGGCTGGGCGCCGCCCAGGTCCTGGGCATAGCCCTTCCAGCTGACGCCGGCCAGGTTGAACTGGTCGAACAGGGTCGCGACCTCGCTCGGGTAGGTGCAGCCGTTGGTCGTCGTCGTGCTGCCAATGGGGGCGTTGGCGCCGCTCGGCTGGCTGGCGTTCAAAAGCGAGCTCACCTGGCCGAAGTTCCAGTTGGGGGTGGCCCCACCCACGGTTCCGGTGCCGCCGTCGGTGATATCCATGGCACTGGTGATGATGGTCGAGTTCGAGCCCATCGGTACGTTGGCGTTACTGCAGTCTTCCTGGGTGTCCTCTTCGGGCGCCTGCCCCGAGACCAGGGAGATGTAGTTGTCCATGCTCGAGTGACCGGTACCGTAGTAGTCCTCCAGCAGAACGCCCTCCGAGGGAAGTGTCTGCCACAGGTAGGAGTTGCTGTTCAGGCCGGTGAAGGTCTCGTCGAAGGACTTGTTCTCGAGGATGATCAGCCACACGTGCTGGATCTGTGCCGAGGTCACAGGGAGCGTGTCGAGGGTGGTGGCAGCGGCCGGTGTGGCCGTTACCACCGTGGTCGGGACCAGGGCGCCGGTGATGAACAGGCCTGTCACCATTGCCCCCATGGCCGTCCGAAAACAGCCTTTGGCTTTGCGGAAATTGGACATGGTCCGGACGCTAAACGAACCGCCCGGCAGCTTCGGGGTGCTCAAGCATCATGGCGGTGAACGACCAGTGAACATTTCCCGTGAACGCCGGGTGAGTTTTTGCTGAGGATAGCCTGAGATCCGACAGTGAACTTCGAGTGAAATCTTGGCGGTTACAAAACAGCGGCATGGTGAACATCCAATTAACCAATGCGGATGTCCCGGGTGCGGACGTACGGCTGTAAACATGACCTCTCGGATTTTTGTAACCTTCGGCGCATGACCGTCCCTCGTCCTCTCGGTCGTGCTCTCTCTGCCGGCCTTCTGGTGGTAGCGGCCGGCGTCGGCGCGTCCTGCGGCTCGACCAAACCGAGCTCTTCGGCCCCGGGAGCGGCCAGGTCGTCGGTGGCCCAAGCACGCTCAGCCGGCTCTTCAGTCCCGAAGAGGCTGTTGGTCCCAAAGACGTCGGCCGTCCAAGACGGCCAGTACTTTACCGACCTGGCCAAGGCCGACCCTGGGCTGGCTACTTACGTACAGACCGATGGCAATGTCGCGCTACGCGCCCTGCTGACCGACGGGTCGGCGTTTTGCGCCTTCCTGCAGAGCGGAGGGGGCATCGATAACGCCATGGCTGAGGTGGTCATAGGCGCGAAAAGCGTGGAGCCACAAACGCATCTCCCGTCGACCGTGACCACTTTCAACGC
Source organism: uncultured Acidimicrobiaceae bacterium (assembly GCA_964481925.1). Lineage (GTDB taxonomy): Bacteria > Actinomycetota > Acidimicrobiia > Acidimicrobiales > Palsa-688 > Fen-671. The sequence goes on along the minus strand of CAYZVQ010000005.1, from coordinate 22,478 downwards.
CATCGACGCCGTTTCCCTGTTGACGCTCTGTCCCGCGGACCAGAAGTTGGTGCCCGTCGCCGACCGCTCGAGGATCCGCGCCCTCGGCCAAGCCCTTTCCGTTGAGGCGAGTTGACTTCCCGTTAGCTGGTGGCCCGGTCGAGGCCTGAGGGCCTTCAGGCCCGAGCGGTCCGGCGCCGTGAGCGCCACGAACGCAGCCCCAGCAACGACCCCACAGACAAAACGGCGGCCGCCGGTAAGGCCGGCAGGTAAGGGGATTCGGGCACTTGACCATTTCCCGGCACCACGACCGGTTGCCAGTCCGGCTCGCTGTCGAAGCTGATGCCAGTGGTGTTCTGCTCGCTCAGGTCCTCCATGTCACTGGCCTGCCATGTGCCGTTGGTCTGCGGGATGAGCATTTCGGAGTAAATGCTGGAGCCCTTCTTGGACTGGACGAAAGCGATCTCGGTGCCGTCGGGCGAGAAAACGGGTTCGGTGCTTATCGCCGACGAGCTGGTGGTGGCCTGGGCGGCAATGACCGGGTAGCCCGTGGGCGTGGCGCCCGTCGGGTCGTTGATGACGAACAACGTGTCCCCTCCGCCGCGCGTCGAGTTGAAGACGACGTTCTGCCCGTTGGGGCCCCAGTCGGGGAAAGCATCGACGCCCGTGGCATACTGCGACCCCGCCGGGAAGGCTTCCCCCGAGAGGTTGGTGTCGGTAATGGTCGATTGCTGGCCGCACGGGTTCGACCCGGGGGTGAACTTGATCCCGCTCAGGAGATGGAGGTTCCCGTCAGCACCGGCATATATGGCCTTGGTCGGGTCCACGGGGTCGAAAACCACCCGGCTGCCGCTGCCGTCGCTCGAGTTGTCGGGCAGTAGCCCGGCGCCGGGCGTATAGAGAGTGCACACCGTGCTCTCCCCACCTGGTGCCCACAAGGTGTCGATCGAGATGTTGTCACGGTTGAACACCACAGTTCCGCCATCGGGGGCGACGCTGGGCGAGTAATCGTTGTGCGCCTCCGCACCCGGGATGGCCGACAGCTCGGTGGCGGGGTTGCTAGCCGACTCGGGGTCATTGGCAGGGATGGAGAAGATCGCCCAGTCACCGGCCGTGTCGCGGTCGCTGGAAAAGTAGGCGGTGGCGCCGTTCGGGCTGTAAAAGGGCTCCACGTCACCGGCGCCAAGGGTCAACTCAGACGTTGCGCTGGCGTCGCCGCTCGCTGTACCGATGCCGGGGTCGGCCAGGTTGACCTGGTAAATGGCGATGTCGTTGTTGCGCGTCGAACTAAAGGCCACATCACCATTGGTCCCTGGGTACGCCGCCTCAGCGACGGGGACGACCCATAAAGTGGTGACGGCGCCTAGAACGGTGGCCGCTGCCGCTCGGCCGACGGTACGAACGTACATAGGGCATTTTCGCACCGCTACCAAACGTTGGGAGTGAAAACAGGTAAACGGTAGACGTCATGGTCGCGAACGTTCCCAGAACAAAAGGCTTACGCGCCGGCTCAGCGGCCCGCGTCCGGGCGGTCGCCTACGCTCGGACACGTGACCGAAGTAAGCGGCGCCCCAGAGCCGTTCGAGCTTCTTTCACTACGCGCCGAGCTGGGCGAGGCTCAGCAACGCATCGACCGGGCCACCCGGCAACTCGAGCTGGCGGCCCAGCTCGAGGCCCGTCTGGAGACTGTGCTCCAGGGGCCATCTCTGCCGGGGTCCCCTCTGGGCCCTTCCCCTGGCCGCCACGCCACCGAGCTCCAAGCGACGGGGATCCTTCTCGAAGCCGAGCTGCGGGCGGCAGAGATCCTCAATGCCACGGGCGGCCGGGAGGCGGGCGCCGCCGGCCCCGACGTCCCCTCCATCGGCACGGATGTCGCTCGAGCTATCGAGCACCATCTCCAGGCCCTGGCGGACGTCGAAAAGAGCCTCGTCGAACTGGGAACAAAGGCGCTGCAGCTGGAAGAAAGCGAGGGCACGGGCACGTTCGACCCCCGGGTCGGTACCGGCCAGACGGACGAACGGGGGCGACCTGGCGGCGGCGTGTTCCCCGTGCCCGGCCCGCGTCCCCCTCGCCAGGGCAACGAGCCCTTTTAGCCTCCTTGAAGGGCGCCGAGCCGACTTGGTGGCCAGCAAGTCGACGAGGCGTCGGTGCCAGCGTAGGCTGGGCCTGTGCAAGTCGAGCCGCGGGCCGACCGCTCTGTGAGCGGATCCCCGGCTCAGCATTTGCTCGGGCTCTCGCTGCCGCAAGCGGTCGAGGTCGAGCTGAAAACGTCGCACCCCGTGCCCACGAAGCAACTGGCCCGCTTTGACGAGCTGGCGGCCCGTCTGGCAGATGCCGAGGACAGTTACGCCGTTGCCGTCCGCGCTGATACAGACGCGGCCCAGGCAGCGGCCACCGCCCTGGCGAAGTTGGACGGCGTGCTCAGTCAGCGCTACCGGGTCAGTGCTCTTCTCGACCACGTACGGAAATATGGCCGCGGCAACGCCGAGGCCGCCATGCGCCAAGCCATGCAGCTCCAGGCCGAACTGGCCGCGGCCGAGTCCGAGAACCGCCAAGCGATCCGCCAAGCGGAGGAGATTTCCGAGGTGACCCGGGCCGCCAGCCTGAACGCCCTGCTGGCCCGGGAGGCAGCCCACATCGCACTGCGGTCTGCTATGCCCATGATCAGCGCACAGACCCCGGATTGGGGCCCTGACATCCCGCTGCCGGTACTGGTGGCCAACTATCGCGACGCCCTGGTGAAAGCACTCGTCGCGGACGAGGTCGAGGCCCGCAGCTATGAACGGACGGTCCAGCTCCTGCCTCCGCTCAAGCCGGCCCGGCCGTCAGAGCCGTCCCAGCTACCGGACCAACCCGACCTCTCGGACCAGGCCCACCTCTCGGACCAGCCCCAAGCCGAAGAGCGGTCCCAACCGGGCGCCGGCGCCGGACCTTCGGCGCAGCTGCTCGCAGGAGGGATGGCGTTCACCGACGAGGAACTGCTGAGGGCGCTGCGCTCGCGCCAGGCCGAGCTCGAGCACCAGGCCGACGAGCTTGACAGCCAGGTCGTGGCGGCCCAAGAGCGGCTGGGGACGATGGTCAAAAAGGCCCGGGAGCGCTCCGAGGAGGCCGAAGGTGCCCTTGTCGCCACGATGCTGTCGTGGGCGCGCGAGGAGGCGGTCGCCACCCTCGAGGACGCGCGTCGCCGGGCGGCCGAGCTCGGCATGAGCACCGACGCCCCTAACGGCCTCGGTACTCTCGGCAAGTTGCTGGTTACCCACTTCGAGTTGCAGGAGCGCCTGGTCAACCTGACCGCCGAGATGGCGTTAGAGGTCCCGTCTTCAGACTGAAGGCCGTCAGGTCGCCGGTGAGCCGGTCAGGCCACCTTGGCGGGCACCCAGCGGTACAGCTCCCCGATACCCAAGAAGTTCTTGGCCAACCGCCAGTGGCCTCCATCGGTAGAGCTGAGCGCCTGGTCGATCTCGGGCGTCGAGCTAAAATTCGTCGCCGACGAGGGTGTCTTCAGCAACCACTGGAACTGACCGGAGAAGTTGTCGGCCAAACTCTGGAAGTCGCGGTCGCTCGGGATCACCCATTGGCGCGGGTACCTCGAAAAAAGAACGGCTGGAAAAGCTGTCCCCGTATCGCACATGACCAGCTGGCCCTTGGACAGGTAAGGGTCGATGTAGTCGTCGAACCTGTGCCAGGTCACGATCGCCGGCTGCTGCCACGCCTTGACGTCACCGCCCGGTAGGGCCAACCCGAAGGCGGCCCGAAAGGCAACGTACTCCGATTCGACAGCAGTTTTATCGGGGTTGAGGTCGTTGCGCGTCCCGCTCAGCGCGTTGTACGCCGCCAGGCAGACCAATAGCAGGGACAGGGCCCAGCGGGTAGGCTTGCCAAGCCAACGCGCCCACGCCACCTCGCGGGCGGCGAAGGCCAGGGTTACGGTGGCAAATATGGTGAGAGAAGCAAAGTAGCGGGGGTCTCCCCAGGTTGTGCCGGCGACTATGCCCAGTGCGACCTGGCCCGGGAATATGGCTGCACCGCCCACGATTGTTGCCAATTCCCAGCAGCGGCCGCGGCGCCTCAGCACCAAGACGAAAAGGACGGGCAGGACAAGGACCAGGGCGGGGACAAAGGCCCACGTGTAGCCGGCGGCGTATGCGATCCCGTTGACCAGCGTCCTGTGTACGGGTAGCCACGCGGCACCGGGCGGAGGCACCGCTTCGGCCTTCTGACCTTGGTACCAGAAAAGGGCGTTGCCCATGATCAACCAGTTGGCAAACGTCCACAGGGCGAACACAAAGACCCCTGGCAGGGCGACCAGGACCGCCACCTTCGCCCGCCGCGCCCAGCCGCGCTCGCGGAACGAGACCAGGGCAGAGACCACGGGCACGATAGCGATCGCCTCGTAGCGGATCGTCATGGCGCCCGCCAGGCCCATCGAGATCAATATGAGCGAGCGCGGGCCTCCCCCCTGGTACCACTCGACGACCCCGAGGAGGAACACCGAGGCGCACAGGTAAAAGGAGCCCTCGCTCATCCCGTTGCCGCCGTAGAAGATAATCACGGGGTTGAGGGCGTATGTCAACGCGAGCCCCGCCACCACCGGCTCGCTCAGACCGAGACGGCGGAACAGCCTGACGAGGACGAGCACGGTGAGAGCACCGCATGTCGCGGTGCTGAGCGGCCCGGCCAGAGCGGCATGGTTGAGGGGGCTCACGATGAGCATGAAGGGCAGCTCGGCCACTACGGGGCCCGGGAACCAGACAAAGCCCCAAGCCGCCAGGTGCGGGTCTCGGCTGAAGAGCACGGCCCGGGCGTCCTCGGAACGCGACAGCGAGTCGCCGATGGCGTAGTGCACCGCGTAGAGCATGTAACAGCCGGCGGCGAGGTAGGCGCCGAACGCCACAACAGCGAGCACGATGGGCCAGTAGGCAACCAATGCCGTAGTGGGGCCGGAACGGCCGGGCGCCGTTGCCGTTGGCTGCGGGGACGGCGGCGCCGGGGGGGCGGTGCGCACCAGGGGACGAGGCCGGGCGAGGACGGTGGTCATGGCGTCGGCCTAGCCGGTGCTGTTGCCCCCAGGACTGTCTTCGTCAACCCGTGACGGGTCTTTTCCCAGTACGCCGGGGCGAAGAAGACCTGTAGTAGGGCCTTGTAGGCAGCCACCGACATCATGACCCAGTAAACGGGGGTCAAGAGCGCGGCAACGAAGAGCGAATCGTCGACCTCGATCGCCTCCAGCATGCAGGTGAAGGTGAACAGGAAGTTGCCGGCCAGCCAGCAAAATAACCCCAGGAAGTACAGAGGTGCGGGGAACACCGCCATCAGCCAGGCCGGTTTGACGACAAACCAGATCACGGTCAAGGTCCAGAAAACGGGGTTCACCATGGCCATGAGGGGGGTACCCCCGACGAAAAGCATGAGGAACAGCAGACGGCGCGTACCCAGGAGGCGCCGTGAGGAACGGAAGTCGCGCATGTGGACCAGGAACGTCTGCAGGTAGCCCTTGTACCAGCGGGAGCGCTGCTTGGCCCAGTTGACGAAGTCGCTGTTCGCCTCCTCCAGGGTCAACGAGTCCATTACCTCGCTGCGATAGCCGGCGCGGCTCAACCTGATCCCGAGATCGGCGTCCTCGGTCACGTTGTAGGGGTCCCAGGCGCCCAGGTCGAGCAGCACTTCCTTGCGGAAATGGTTCGAAGTCCCCCCCAGCGGTACGGGCACGCGCAATTTCGACAGCCCCGGCAGCATTTGGCGGAACCACATGCTGTACTCCACCTGGAACCAGCGCGTGATGATGTTTTGGCCGCCGTTGAAGAACCCGAGGCGGGCCTGCAAGCAGGCCACCTCGGGCGGCAGCCGGCAAAGGGCGATGGCCGCTCTGCGCAGCTGCAACGGGTCCGGGCGGTCTTCGGCGTCGAAGATGGTGAGGAAGGTGCCGGTGGCATGGGTCAGGCCGTAGTTGAGCGCCTTGGGCTTGGTCCGTGGCCCCCCGGGGGGGACGATCAGGATCCGAAGGTCTGCCGCGGGGCCGATGGCCATGCGGGCGGCAGCAATGGTGGCGGCGTCATCGGCTTCGGCGAGAAGGAGGATCTGAAGCCGTTCGGCGGGGTAATCCAGCCGGCGGAGGTGCTCGACCAGCGATGACATCACCTCTGGTTCGTGGAAAACGGGCACCATCACCGTGTAGTTCTCGAAGACTTCATCGGGCGCGCCCTGGGCCTCGGCGTCAGAGATCCTGATCAAGGCTGTGCCCCCGAGCGAGATCTTGAACAACCACAGCCGTACGAGCATGGACGCCGCATAGGCCACCGTGCAGCCGGCGACAAGACCAAGCAGGACAACGTGCGGCGCCAAGACCAAACCGGCGAGCAGGGCGGCGCCGGCGGCGGTCAACGCGTCGCGCTGGCGGGCCCCGAGGGTGCGCCGGGCGGAGAGCGCGGGCGAGGCGATGAACAGGCCGTCCGTGCTGAAACTGACACGCTCACGTTCGGTCGGCCACCGACGCGCCACCCGGCCGCTACCCGTCCCGGGACGAAAAGGGGGCAACTTACGGCGCACCATGACGCCACCGGCGACGCAGAGCACGCCCACAACGAGCAAGACGAGGGTCCTCACGGGCATCCGCTAGCCCTCACCACCCCACCGTCCCACGGGCCCGCCGCGGGCGGGCCTTCACACCAGGACGATCGTCTGGGGCGCGCCGGCGCGGTCGAACGGGGCCCGGAAGAACGCCAGGAAGAACGACCCGAAAGCGAGTTGGGCACCGAGGACGACGATACCTAGCCCGAGCCCGCCCAGCTGTTCGTCAAACGACTTCCCCCCTACGACACCGAAAATACAAAAGGCGGCGACGGCGGCCCCAAGCAAGCCGAGGACCGCACTAGCCAGCAAGCCGCGCTCCAACGTGAAGACGCGCTCTACGAACCGGCTCGCCGGCGACTCCGCTTCCAGGCCGGCATGGCGGGCATAAGTCTTGGCGAACAAGCCCAGGACCAGTAATTGCATACCCAACAGCATGACGCACACAGCGAGGGCGCTCAAGCGCAGGCCCAGTTGCGAGGAGCCCAGCCCGAGCAGCACACCTTGGGCGACGACACCGGCCCCGAACAGCAATAGCCCGGGCCAAATGAACACGTGGAGCGGCGAGAGCAGCAACAAGAAACGCATGTGCCGCCACGCGTCGGGCAAGGACTGCAGCTTTGATTCGCCGGTGCGCGGGTGGTAGACGATCGGCACTTCGGCGACATCGAGCCCGGCACGCGCCGCCTTGACGACGATCTCTGAGGCCATCTCCATGCCCTCGCAACTCAGTCCCAACTGTTGGAGGGCCTCGCGCCGGAAGGCGCGCAGGCCACTGTGAGCGTCGCTCGACTTGAGGCCGAAGAGAATGTTGAGCATCCCGGTAAGGATGGGGTTGCCGATGTGGCGGTGGCTCCAGGTCATGGCGCCGGGCTCGATCTGGCCTCGGAAACGTGAGCCCAAGACGTAGTCGGCACCGGCTTGGATGGGAGCGATCAGGGCCGGGATCTGGGTGAAGTCGTAGCTATCATCAGAGTCGCCCATAACGACGATGTGGCCCCGGGCTTCGGCGAAACCCTTCCGGTAGGCGTTCCCGTAACCACGCAACGGCTGATCGACAACGCGCGCTCCCGCCCGACGGGCGATCTCCACTGACCCGTCCCAGGAGCCGTTGTCGGCGACCACCACCTCACCGACAAGCCCCGATAGGCGGATGCCCTCGAAGGCCTTGGCGACGCAGGTACCTACGCTCTCAGCCTCGTTGAGACAAGGCATGACTACGGAAATGTCCAGTTCTTCAGCCGTTAAGGTTGGCCCCTGGGGGACGGGCCGTGAGTCGCCGCCCACCATGCCCAGACCGGTCCTGCTTGCTTTTTTCCCCGGCGTAGGGCCCTTCGGGTACGGCCGCTGGGTGCGCACGCCGCGAGTATTGCTTATAGATCTTGCGCCCCAGTAGAGGGCCGATGAACGGTAACTGAATTCTTCGGTCATGGCGCGTGGTTTTTGGCAGATCCCCGCGCCTACGCCCGGGCTGGCCTGGTTACAGCAGGCTGACTAGGGCGACCAGCAGTACCACAGCTCCGACGGCCACCAGCACGGCGGCCAGGACCATACGCCGCGCCGCCCTCGTCCCCCGGGCATCGGCGTCGGCCATGCCGAGTTCCTCACCGGCGTTGACAAAACGCTCCCAGGCCTGGCCCTCTCGCCCGATATCACCGGCCGCCCCCACTAGTGCCCGCTCCGCCGGGCCAGGGTTTTCAGTGGGCCTTTGGGGGGCTTCGGGGCCGGGAGCGCCGAGCGTGCTGCGTAATGCACGCAGGGGCGTCACGGAGTTGGGCGCCGGCTCGATGGGCTTCGCCTGCTCTTCCCCGGTGGCCGCGGCGAGGAGCCGCACAATGGCCTCCCGGCTCTCGGCCAGGCGTTGCACGAGCACCTCGAGGTCGCGGGCGATTTCGTCCTTGCGGCGAGCCATCCTGCGGGCTTCGATGGCTGAGCCCTTGCTTATATTGCTCATCCGGCTGCCTCGGTCTCGGTGCTCTCGGTCGTTGCTGCTTTTTGCTGCCTAATGATCTCACTCGCGAACACGGTCAGGAAATCGCGGTCGACGGTCAGGCGCTGGTCAAGACTGAGCGCCGCTGTGCTCTTCACACCGGTCTTGGGGTCCTGCACGGTGGCCAGTGGGCCGTCCTGCACGTAAAGTACGACACGCTCGTAACGTGTGGCCGTCGGGTTGCCCTCAGTCCCCAGGACGGGCCAAATCCAGTACAGCACCGACCAGTCCCCGTATTGCGAGGAGTCGTAGGAAAGAGACTGACCGGTGATGCCGCCCCCGAGGTCCTCGTCGACGGTGGCGCGCTCGGACCAGCCATGGAAGTTGTAGCAGTCCTGCAGGGTAAAGGCGTTGAAACCCGAGACCCCCGAGGCGTTGATGACGTCGGCGGTAACCGGGACGGTGGCCCGCAGAGCGCCGTCCTGGCCGGTCGGCCGGTAGAGGTAGCGGTACCAAAGCGAGTCCAGGCCGAACTCGGGCTTGCCGTTTTGGAACTGTTCCTCGTAGCTCCACGTCCAGCCCGGGACACGGGCGGGGTTGACGAGGAACGACGTGAGCCGCGGTTCACCGACGGCCGTTTCCACCAGGTTGTAGGCCTTCAACGAAGTGTCGCCCACACCGATGCCCACCGCGGCGACCACGACGAAAATGGCAGCGGCGGCGATGGCGGGCACAGGGAGCACCCGGGAGCGGACGACGGGCTCGTCGGCGCGGCGGTGTGCCCCAGTGGCGAAGGGGGCGAGGCGGAGGCCGGCCCAACGGTGGGCCAACGCCCAGAGCGTGACGCCGGCGCTGAACGTGATCAGGCCGATCACGGGGTGGAAAACGGTAAGGGCGACTTTCTCGCCCCACTGCTTGCCGGCCCAGAAGATGAACATGATGCGGCCGAGGTTGATCGCCCACAGTAGTGGCAGGCCCGCCAACAGCCACAACGACTTTCTAAATACCGGGCCATGCATCATGGCCGCAAAGAGCAGGCCGATCAGCAGGAAGCCGACGAGGCCGTCAACGCCCGAGCAAGCTGTCACCACGGCCAGGGGGAAGCTCGAGCCGTGATGGGTGACCGTGAACAGGGGGTCCCCGGGAACGACATCGGCCTTGGCGACCGGTATGTACTTGAGGACGTCGCGTAGGGCGTCCACGGTGAAGTTGGTGTACCGGATGAGCGTGGAGGCGAGCACGACGGTGTACAGGGCGGGCAGGGCGAGCAGCAGGTAGAGCACGGCCAGGCGTTGTCGCCAGAGCACCCGAGTGCCGAAAACTATGGCGACCAGGCCGGCGACGAAGAGGGGCACGGCCAGGAGGTCGACCCGCCACTGCCAGAAGGTGGCCGACATATGGTGAGGAAGCAACATGGTGATGGCCGCGGCCACAGCTAGCAGCGGTACTCCCACGATGTAGTCGATCTGACGGTCGTAAATGTTCGGCTCGGCCGCCTTCGGCGTCATGTAGGCCGCGGCCAGGGCGAGGGCGAAGACCGGCACCAGGCCGACGTAGGCCAGGGGTGATTGCACATCGAGCTGTTCGAGCAGCGTGAGCAACGAATAGTGGTAGGCGACCAAAGTCCCGCCAACGACAAGTGACAGCTGGACGACGGTCCGGCTGGTGTGGTCCAGACAAGCCCACCAGGTGCGCAGGCGCTCCCGCCAAGTCCTAAGTGGAAGGCCGAAAGTCACGTGTGAGATCTGCATCTGTCTCCATACAACTCGATCAGGCCAGGGGAAGAGAAGAGGAAATCGTCGAAGCCACCGAGAGCTGAGGCTCTGTCAGGGCGTTCAAAGAGCAGCCACCGGAAAATTCTGCCGGACGGCACCCAAAGTTCACGAGCAAGACACCTTCCCGCCATCGGGACAACAAGAAGCTGAGCAATTGTCGGTGCAAACCGCAGAACGCTTGGAGAAGCCGTGGACCGTCAGGTTGTCGAAGGGCCGCGCCACCGAGCCGCTTACACCCTTGAGCAAGGCGTCTGGCTGGCGACGTGCCGGATATGTGGCTTTACAGCAAGGGACGTCAGCCGTAGCAGTGCGGCGACGTGGTTCCTCACCCACATCCGCGAAGTGCGACGCCAGCACCGAGCCGACGAAGAGGAGCTCAGGGCAGCGGCGGCATGGGAGGCAGAGGGCATCGACGTACGGGAGCCGGCCGTCACCGAAGGCTACGGCGACAAGCGCGACGGAGGGGACCGGCCTCCACCCAAAGGCGGACCACTGTTGCGATGAGGGCAGGGACGCGCCCGCACGCCCGCGCCGAGGTACCCTGAGCTTCGTGGCGTTGGTGATCGCATGATCGGTGGGAACAGGCTCGGTGCCCCCAGGAGCGCTGACAACGACGGTCAACTGTCCGGCAGTCCGGTTTCCTCTGGTGTCAGCGTGCGCCTGCTCGACCCAGGCGAGCAGCCGCTCGAGGTGCTCGGAGTTCTTTTCAAGATGGGGTGCCCACCCGAGCTGGCTTACGACTACGTAGAGGCGGCCGTCCTCGGCCACCAGCCCGAAGTGCTCGTCGGTGCAGAGGCGCCGGCCGCGGGCCGGCTGGCGGAGGCGCTGCGCACGTCCGGCGCGAAAGTGGGGGTCGAGCCTCCTCTCGAGCCACTGGTCGAGCCTGAGCCCGAGCCTCTGGACGACCCGACCGTCGTGCCGCTTACCGGGCATTCCTCAAGGTCACCGGTCGAGCCACCTGCTCCCGCACCTTCCCTGACAGCCTTCGAAACCTCTTCGGAGGCTTCATCACGGCCGGACACCATCGTCCTATCAGACGGGCCGCCCGCTCAACCTTCACTTCAGCCCAAGATCGAGGCCGTGGAGCGCTACATCGCGGCCTATAACGCCGGCAATGAGCCACAGCTGGTGGGCTGTCTTTCGGCCACGGCGATGCTCTCCGACGCCACCGGCCGGGTACTGGTCGAAGGCGCCACCGCCATCGGGCACCGGATGGCCGAAGTCTTCACACGCTACCCCGACGGCAGGATCGCGGTGATCGGCCGCCAGGTCGCCGGCCCTTGGGTGCTAGACCACCACAGCACCACCTATGGGGGCGGGGCAAGCGAAGAAACTGTGCTTTGCTTCCGCGTCAATGGCGGCCTCGTGGACCGGCTCGTCCTTCTCACCATGACCTGAGGGTCACGCCACCGGGCCGGACGCCCAGCCCAAGCGTCGATCAGCCGAAGCGGCCGCCCACGTAGTCAGCGGTGCGGGACTCGTGGGGATCCCCGAACACCTGCTCGGTGCGTCCCTGTTCGACGATGTGACCGGGCTGGCCCTCCCCATCAACGAGGAACAGGGCGCACCGGTGCGAGACCCGTTGCGCCTGTTGCATGTTGTGGGTGACGATGACGATCGTGATCTCCTGGCTGAGTTCGGCGATTGTCTGCTCGATCACACCTGTCGATATTGGGTCGAGGGCCGAACAAGGCTCGTCCATCAGGAGCACCTCCGGCCTGACCGCCAGGGCGCGGGCAATGCACAGGCGCTGTTGCTGGCCGCCCGAGAGCGCCGCCCCCGACTCGTTGAGCCGGAAACGAGACTCCGTCCACAGACCTGCCCGGGTCAGGCACTCCTGAACCAGGGCGTCCTTGTTGTCGACCTTTATCCCAGCGAGCCGCAGGCCCGCTAGGACGTTCTGCGCGATGGTCATCGAGGGGAATGGGTTGGGCTTTTGGAACACCATCCCTATCTTCAACCTCGTATCGGTGACACGTACGCCTTGCCCGTAGATGTCCCGGCCGTCCAGGAGGACCTGGCCGGACAGCCGTGCGCTCGGCACCAGCTCGTGCATCCGGTTGAGGGTCCGCAGGTATGTGGACTTGCCACAGCCCGAAGGCCCGATGAGCGCGGTGACTTGGCGGGGCCGCATCACGAGGGACACCCGCTCTAGCACTTTGTTGCTCCCGAACCAGCACGAGACGTCTCTCGTCTCGAGCACTCCCTTGCTAGTGTCCCCGTCACTCGTGGTATCGGAGAGCCCGTCGCCCTCGACCTCGTGGAAGTCGCCTCGGCCGGGCGTCGTGGCAACCACGCCCTGCATAGGCCGCGCCCAGGCAACCCCGCTCATTTCCTCGGTTACCGCCGCCAGCCTCGGCGCCGCCGGCACTTTCGGTTTACCCGGCGGGGGTGCCCAGGGCAGCGGGGATGCAGGTGGTGGGTCGCCCTGTCCGGTGGTGCGCTCGCGCTCGGTCACGGGAAGACCCCCAAGCCCAAGTACTCCCTCACGGCCAGGCCGAGGAGGCAACACCAAGCCGCGGCGACAATAGCGAGCCAGGCCCTCCGGCTGCCGCGCTGCCAAGCGCGCCCAGCTGCGGTCATGGCCCCGAAGACCAGCCACGGGAACAGTAACGACAGGGCGCAGAACGCCAGCGACAACTCAAAGGCACGGCGACCGGGCTCGATAAACCGGTCCAAGGCATCGGCGCCACCTGACTGGTGCTCGCCTGGCGCGCCGGACGGCGACCTTCTTTGGGCCCCCTCTGCCACGGGCGCCGGCGCCCGCCCCTTAGCACTGCTCACAGGTCTGCCGGCAGGGTCAGGCCCAGCACCTTGAACAGGATAAGAAGCCCGGCCGCCCATAGGGGGGCCATTACGAGCCAACGGGAGGCGCCGATGAAGAAGCGCACCGCCCGTTCGTAAAGCGCCCCGAGAGCGCAGAGCGCTGTCACGACCGCCAGCACGACCGGCAACCTGGCCAAGTGCCAGCCGTTGCCCTCGTCTGCCATGGCCTGCCCAACTGTCGCGTTGTCGTCGACGCCTTTGTCGCTAACTGCCGCGGCCCCCGACGGCTTGGGAGCGGTACTTTTGAGCACCTCTACCGACGATTTCGGCGGCGGTAATGCAGCTTGTGACCTGGCGGGCTCGGAGATGGTCGGACGCGAGCTCGATGTCATTGAGTCCCTGACTGCGCCGCGCCTGGAGGCAGTAGACGCCCGCGTGGTGATGCCAGTGCTCGCCTTGCTGGCGGCCCCCGCGGCACGGGACGGGGCGACCGCCGGCGCGGCCGGGACCGGGGCGCCCGTGGGAAGCCAGCTGGTGAGCTTCGCCACGACGATCAACCTGGTGGTCGCTAGGAACGGCGGATTGCAGGTTGTGAGGGTCAGCCGGGCGTCGCCGAAGTCCCCGAGCACGTCGACATCATATGGGGACACCGCGAACGGCGAATGCGAGACCTTGTAGATCGCCCTGCCTTCGGGCGTGTCGATGATCACCGCGTCACCGGGGCGGACCTCGCCCAGACGGAAGAACGGCGCCCCGTAAGTGGTGCGATGACCGGCGATCGCCAGGTTGCCGTCCTGGCCCGGGAGCCCCGAGCCGGGGTAGCGCCCCGGACCTTCTTGCAGCTGGTCCTCCCCCACGCCCTCAACGAAGTAGTCGGAAACCCCGATAGCCGGGATGCGTATCCGGCCGAGCACGCCGCCGGGCAACGTCGCTTCGGCAAACGCCCTCGTTTCGGCCCGGAGAGAGGTCTTGGCCCTGAGGGCTCCATTGGCCCCCAGCGAGGCCTTCGCCTGGAGCGAGGCTCCGACAGGCCCTGCTCGCTTGGCTCGGGCCCGTGCCAGCACGGGGGCGGTTGTAGCGACCCCTTGGCCCGGAGGCGGTGCACCGGCTTCGCTGGCCACATCCTTGACCAGCGCCTCGTACTGCCCCTGCAAGTCGCTTTGCGAATGCGCCTCGGCGATGCCCGTGCCCCACAGCTGCCAGGCGGAGAACAGCACGATGATGATCCCGAGGTTGCGCACCCAGGTCGCGCCGCTCAAAGCCCTGCGCACCCGCTTCGGCAGCTCTGACAACGCTCGGACCTCTTGAACGCCCTGCCCGACCGGCCTACGGGCGGGCCCTGCCCCGAACACTGCCGGTTGGCTCGGGCCGGGGCCGCCCGGGATCTGACGGACGACCAGCTCGGCCCGGCCCGGCTCGGTGCGGAGCTCGCTTATGACGGCGTGGCCCGGGCCGGGCGCGCCCCGGCGAGGCGGCGGCGGGCTTGGCCGGTGGTCCCGGGAACTGGCCAGGAGGACTGAGGGAGCGGGCAATGGGTCCCCAGCCAGCGCCTCTTCGGCCGCGAGGACGGCCGACCCCAGCGCCAGTTCCTCCGAAGGGCCCTTCTCGGCCAGCGAGAAGATCGCTTCCCAATCAACCCGCCGTTCTGCGCCAGCCCCGGCGCCGGGACGGCTCTCCAAGACGAGCTGGCGCAACAGTTGCTTGGTGACGTCATCGAGAACGAAGGCCTCCCGCGCCGTCACCTCCTCGGGAACACTGGCCGAGCCGTCCCTCCCCGGCAGGACCGTCGTCATGAACGGCGCCTCGCGCCCGGCCTCCGGCGTCGGCGTATCGTCTGCCGGCTCGCCTCCCCCACCGCCAACAGACCGAGGCCTGGCCCCGCCAGCCGCAGCGGGTCGTCTCCGGTAAATGCCAGCACGCCGCCGCCAGCCGTGCCCGAGGTCTCCACCGCCGGATGGGCAGGGCTGTGGCGTTTTGCGTGCTTCTTGTCCGGCCTCCGGCCCTTGGCGGCGTGCTTTTTCTCGGGCCTGCGCTTGGCCTTGAAGCTGGGCTTTTTCTTGGCCTTGAAGCTGGGCCTTTTCTTGGCCTTGAGCGCCGGCGTCTTCGTGCTCCTATGCCTGGCCGTCGTGACTTCGGCCTTCGGTACCGTCCTGGTCGTCGGGGCCGTTATGGCCGTCGTGGAAGTCGTAGGCCGAGGCGGCACGGTGGTATCGGTGGTCGTCGTATTGAGCTTAGAGGGGACCGGGGTCGACGTCGTGGTCGTGGCCGTGGTCGGGGGCACCGTGGTGGTCGCCGCCGCAGGCGCCGTTGTTGTCGCCGCCGGCGGCGCCGCGGTTGTCGTTGTAGTGCCCATGGTGGTCGTAGTGGGCGACGTCGTGGTGCCCGCCGGCGCTGCGGTTGTCGTCGTCGTCGGCACGGTCGTTGTCGTCGTCGACGGCGAGGTGGTGGTGGTGGAAGACGAGGTCGTGGTCGATGACGTCGTGGTGGAAGACGTGGTCGTGGTCGATGACGTCGTCGTGGAAGACGAGGTCGTGGTCGATGACGTCGTGGTGGAAGACGAGGTCGTGGTCGATGTTGTCGTGGACGACGTTGTAGTGGACGACGTTGTCGTGGACGACGTTGTAGTGGACGACGTTGTCGTGGACGACGTTGTAGTGGACGACGTTGTCGTGGTTGTCGCTTCGGCTTGCAGCTCGGCGAGGACGGCATCGTCAGCGGCCACTATCTGGGACGACAACGTCGCCGGCGCACCCGAAGCCGCCGGGAGAGAGCACTTGGAGCTGTCCAGGCCGCTCTGAAGTACGGGCAAGTAGCCAGCTGAGCAGATGGCGCTCTGGCCCTTTGTGCTCAGAAGGTACTGAACAAGCCCGGACAGGGTCGTCGCTTTGTCGGCAGGAAGGCCGTTCAAGGGAACCACCAAGTAGTCAGCGGTCATCATCTGAGCTGGATAGGCGGTCTGGTCGCTAGAACTCGAACCGAAGCTCACAAGACCAGTGGTCGGGTCGATGCTGGCATACGAAAAGGCCGCTTCCATTGACGATAAACTCGGCTCCACAAATCCACCCGCGGCGTTTTCGATCGAAACATCCGGCAGGTTGGCGGTGGGGTAGGCCGTGTACGCCGGGAAAGTCCAGGACCAAGGGATCGCGGTGACGTTGTAACCGCCCGCCCACTTCCCCATCACGTCAGCCTGGCTGGGCGACTCAGGGTTGCGAGGTACCAGGTCGAGTACCATGTCCGATTCCTGGAACTGGTTGGTGGCGGTCAAACCAGCTTTTTTGGGCCACGAGTAGAGCACCGTGTTCGACGGGGCACCATAACTTTGCACGTACGTGTTCCAGCTTGACTGTGCGTCTGTCGCCAGGAAGTAACTGGTGAGAGCACCGTTCGAGGCATCGGCATCTTGGAGGTTGGCCGGGTACGGCCCTTGGATCTCTGAGCTGAGGAGCGACGTAAACCCGGTCCCGCCGTTGTCAGTCTTGATTGCCGGCGCGTCCCAGGTGGACAAAGTCGCCTCAAAGGCCGCGGCAAGGGTCGTTGGGGACATTTTTATGGTCGAGAGCAAGGTGCAGCCGTAGGGGTCGAAATCGGTCCCCGCCAGACCCGGGCACCCGCCCGGTTGGATGACGATAAAAGGGACGGCCACGCTCTCTATGGCGATGGGGATATAGGCAACGCTTAGTCCGTTCTGGCTCGCCGTACCTGCCTCATTGGCGTTAACACCGATCACATCTGCCAGGGAGGCGGCAAGAGGGCCCGTTAGCGGTCCCTCGGCCACGGCAAAGTCGGCGTTCCCGGAGACAAGGTCTTCTCGCGCCTGGTCCATGTCCGGGCTGGAAAGGAACTGCACCGAATCAGGCCCGTAGGAAGGTGGAGACGAGGCGACGATGGCATCCCACCACGGCTGGTCGTACTCCCCTCCCTCGCCCTCGAGCACTCCGGTCGCGGTGCTGAACAGGGTCGTTGTTGTCCCGGCCGCCGACGCCTGAGGCGCTCCGGGGGAGGCGGACATTGCGCCCAGGAGGCTCACAGCGGCAGCCGAGGCGGCCAGGGCGATGGCCCGCCCGTAGCTCATCGTCGCACTCTGCGTAGCCTGCGACGGGCAACCTCAGAGGCGCCCGCGATCCCGAGGCCTGCCAGTGCGAGCACGAGCTCCTGGCCACCTGTTTGAGCATCCCCGGGCGTGCTGCCGGCGAGCGTTACATCAGGTGAAACAGCCGGCGCTGTAGTGGTGCTGCCCGGGACGTTCCCAGCGGCCACGGTGCCGCTGCTGCCGCCGGTCTGAGGCGCGGAGGTGCTAGGGGTGCTGCCCGTGGGAGCGCCTGTTGCTCCGCTTCCCGTCGTGGGCGGGACGGTGCCGCCGGGCACTGTCGAAGTGGAGCTGGTGCCCGGCGAACCAGGCGCGGTGGAGCCAGGGGTGGTCGGGATGGTCCGTGGCGAGCCGGGCTTGGTGGTACGAGCCGCGCTAGTGCTCGGCGAGCCGGGAATGGTGGTCTGAGGAGTGCTGGTGCGGGGCGAGCCGGGAGTCGTGGTCGGAGGGGTGCTCGTGCTGGGCGAGCCGGGAGTGGTGGAACCAGGCGTGTTGGGGATGGTCCGTGGCGAGCCGGGCGTGGTGGTCTGAGGCGTGCTAGTGCCGGGCGAACCGGGAGTCGTGGTCGGAGGGGTGCTAGTGCGCGGCGAACCGGGAGTCGTGGTCGGAGGGGTGCTAGTGCGCGGCGAGCCGGGCTTGGTGGTGGTCGGAGTAGTGGTCCGGGGCGAGCCGGGCCTCGTGGTCTGAGGCGTGCTGGTGCGCGGGGAGCCGGGCGTCGTGGTGGTGGGAGCAGTGGTCCGGGGGCTAGTACCCGGGGTGGTTGTGCCAGCTGTGCTCGTCGTAACCGCCGTCGTGCTCGTCGTGGTGGCCGCCGTCGTGCTCGTCGTGGTGGCCGCCGT
>CAYZVQ010000005.1:0-4432 GCA_964481925.1 uncultured Acidimicrobiaceae bacterium | reverse complement strand
CGTCGTGCTCGTCGTGGTGGCCGCCGTCGTGCTCGTCGTGGTGGCCGCCGTCGTGGTCGTCGTGGTGGCCGCCGTCGTGGTCGTCGTGGCGGGAGCGACCAGCTGGAACGCCACTCCGCAAGGGGTTTGCTGGACAATAGAGGGGGTTACATCTCCGGCGGCAAAGTTTGCCTGCTCGGTGGGGGTAAGAGCCGGGTACCCGGGAATGCCCTGGGCCTGGGAAATTCCGTACTGCTCGAGGGAGAGGCCAATGGTGGCGTAATCGATCGCCGGGGCTTGCTTTTCTCCGATTGTCAGTACATAGTTCAAAAAGGCACCAAGGGTCTCACCGTAGGTCGTCCCGTACGACCCGTCGGTACGAGCCAATAAATAGGAGTAGGTCGACGGGTTATAGACGTTACATCCAGTGCCGCCGAAGTTAAGCACCTGAATGCCGTCCGACTGCCCCGTGGCGTATGAAAGCGCGCCCGCCACGTTTTCTGGTGTCGGTTGGACGAAATCGCCCGACGCGTTCTCGACGTACGCAGCGGGCTTATTGTTGTACTCCTTGGCGTACTCGGGCTCGACGTAGGTTATATCGCCGGTGCCGTTTGCCGAACCCACGACGGCCGCCGTGCCCGAATCGCCATTCGCGGTCTGCTCGGTCGACAACACCGGAAAGGCTGAGCTCGGGGTGGTGGGACCTATAGGAGGTGTGTCGCTGTTGAGGAACTCTGTGCCGTGCGCGCTGACGTAAGAAGCAAAGGAGCTCCAGACCGCGGGCGCCTCCGAGATGCACCATTGCTCGAAGACAAAGTTCGTGCCGGCAAGGTCTCCCCGAAGTACGGGAGTGATCGCCAGGTTGGGCAACGTCACGCCGGGATTAAGCGACGCGAGGTATGAATCATCCCAGTTCGTTATCTCGCCCGTGAAGATCCCACACGCAGCCTTAGCGTCCAACTTGAGCGCGGGGTTGCCGGGCAGGTTGTACATGAAGCCTAGGCCGCCGGCGACTACTGGAATGTAGTCGAACGAGAAGCTGGGCGCGGCATCACTCGACTGCTCCCCTTGGTAAGGTATGTCCGATACGCCGTAGGCGTCGGTGCCGTTCCTGAAGAAAGTACGGCCGTCTCCCGAACTAGTCGGGTTGTAGCTAATCTGCAATGGAGGGCTTAGGCTCGAGACGTCGTCGGTCCACTGGTTCATTTCGACACCGGCGAACGACGAGCCTCCACCAGCCAGTGTCGAGGCCGCCTCCTCTATGCCGGTACCAGCCTCGGGGCTGGCGCCGCCGGCGGGCGAAGTCGTTGTGGAAGTCGACGTCGTCGCGGTCGCAGAAGGCGAGGCAAGAGTCGTCGCCGTGGTCGATGTCGTGCTTGCTAAGGTCGAGGTCGTAGTAGTTGTGGAGGTCGAGGCGGTCGCGGGCAGAGCGCCCACGCCGCAGACCACAACCGCCGCTACGATGACAGCGGCCAATCGCATCTGGGTACGACTTCGGTTCATTCGAGAATGCTCCTTTTGGTGAATCTGTTCACGTGTCGCCTTGGGGCCCGCGTCAGCGCTTGTTTGCACGGACCGACCGTCCAGAACCCAGCAGCCGGGCCAATGAGAAGAGAGTCAGGACCACCAGGATCAGCACTAGGGCTCCCCCCCAGGTCTCGTGAAAACTCGTCGGCCCAGCCGTGCCGTACCAACTGAAGACCTGCTCCGGCAGGTCTGCTTGCGGCCCCGAGAACGGCGACAGGTTCATGCGGGGGTTGCCGCCCGCGGTGAGAAGCACTGGCGCCGTCTCCCCGGTCGCTCGGGCGACGCCCAGGATCACGGCCGTAACTAGTCCTGCCCTTGCCGTAGGCAGCACCACTCGGAGTACCATTCGTCGCTCCGGCGACCCGAGGGCAAGGGCGGCTTCGCGCAGAGTTCCCGGGACGAGGCGAAGGACTTCCTCCGATGTCCGGATTATCGTAGGCATCATGATAATGGAAATTGCCACGGCTGCCGCAAGCCCAGAGAAGCCATTCAACTTTCTGGGCACCACCCAGATGATGAAAATGAAAAGGCCCGCAATTATAGAGGGCATTCCGCTCATTGCATCGACGACGACCCGGAGCGGCACCGCCAGCATGCCGGGCATCTCGTTGAGGTAGACCGCGGCCAGGACGGCCAGTGGCGTCGTCACCAGGGTGGCGAGACCGACCTGCTCCAGGGTCCCGACAATTGCGTGCAGCGCCCCCACCCGAGCCTTGGTGTCGAGCACACCCCCTTTGCTGAAGTCGTGAGTCCAAAAGCTCGGGAACTGATGGCCGAACGCGGCGTACCAGCCGTTTATGAGCACGTATATCAGGATCCAAGCGAGGAAAGCAAGCGCTATCGAAGCGCCAGCGACCACCCACAGGCGGGCGAGCCGGTCTTTTGCAACGGGAACGCCATGACGTTTGGCGCTGGCGACCCCATAGTTGATGACGAAGACGCCCGACCAGCAGATTACGAAACCCATCCAGGCGTTTGCACCTAGACCGACAAGGGCAAATATCACTCCAACAAAGCAGGCCGCAGCCAGGGCGGTTAGAAGCACCTCGGCCACGCCCTCAAGAGTGAACGCGCTAAGCCGGCGGTGCACATCGTGACCGGGCTCCTCGGTTGGCGGTAAGACCGTGGCCGTAGTCATGACAGCCTTCCGCTTCGGGACACGATAATACGCGCAACGATGTTGACAGCCAAAGTGAGCGCAAAAAGTGTGAGCCCAGCCAGAGTGAGCGCGTCCAGACCTCGTCCCGAGCCAACCTGGTCGTACCAATCAACAATCAGCGCAGGTACCGTCCCACTCCCTGGGTAAAGGATATGACTGGTCGGTACGTTGGTGACCGAAAGGATGAGCGTGACCGCAATTGTCTCGCCTAGCGCCCGCCCGAGCCCGAGAAGGGCCGCGCCTACGATCCCATTGCGAGCGAAGGGCAGTATGACTTCGGTGATCATCCCCCACTTCGTCCCACCAAGCGCGAACGCTCCTTCACACTGTTCCCGGGGCACCTGCGACATCACCTCGCGGCTGACCGAGGTGACGATGGGGATGACCATTATGGACACGACCAGCCCACAAACGAAAAGGGAACGGCCGACCTTCCCGGGGCCCTGCTGGAACAAAGGGAAGAACGCGGCCCACTTGGTCAGCCAGATGGTGGGGCCCGTAACCCAGGCATCAAAGACCGTGACGCCCCATAGCCCATAAACGAGGCTGGGCACGGCGGCCAAGAGGTCTATGAGTGAGATCAGCAGGCGCCGGGCCGCCCCGGGGACGTACTCGTTGATAGCTAGGGCCGTGGCGAGTGATATCGGGAAGGCCACCACCAGGGCGATGGTCGCTACGGTGGCAGTCCCGAGGAGGTCGCCGAAGATCCCGTAGACCCCTCTGGTCCCTGGCTGCCAAACCGAAGTCGTGAAGAACCGCAGCCCACTGGACTGCAGCACTGGCCAAGCCTTCTGGGCGAGGAACAGTGTGATCGCCAGGACGAGCAAGACGACTACTCCTGCGCTACTCATGAGAACCACCCGGAAGGCAGTGTCCCACCTCGAGCGCGGGCTCTCGACGGCGCGGGGAGAGTCTGCGCTATCACTGGAGGAGAGGGGGGTGAGCTCAGTGACGGTCATGGGTGGCACCTCCGGGCCCACCGGGCGTCGTCACACCTTTTGCCTCACGCATGCGCAGCTCAACTGTCCCTCTCCGGCCGGAGGATCCCCAACGAACGGCGCCGGGAGAGCGTGTGACGCCGTCCGCCTTCGCCGGCCAGGACCAGAGCGATGCCGGCGATCGCGAGCCAGAGTATGTAGCGGCTTCCCCCTGTATAAGCGAGGCTTGAGCCCGAGCTGGCCCCACTCGTCTGCAGCCGGGTAATTGCCGCCGTGGTAACGCTCGCGGCTCCCGCAGCGACCGTGGTGACGGGAGCATTGGCCAACGTGACCACGGGTTGTGTGCTTGCCGAGCTCGTGGGGCTCCCCGCGCTCGCGGTAGTCGGGACAACGGTCCCTGTAGCGCCTCCGGGGCTCGTCGCCGCCGGGACGACCGTGCCCGTCGTCTGCACCACGGGCGTCGTACTGCTCCCAGCACCGGCAATGGCCGGTCCAACCGGTGCAGTAGTAGTTGTCGTCGTCGTCGTCGGCGTGGTTGTCAGCTGATTGGTCCTTGAAGTAGCCGACGGCATGGTCGTTGGCGAAGTTGTGGCGATCCTCTCCTGGGTGGTCGTGGAGGTGGCGCCCTCGGTTGCCGTCGTAGCGTGGGCGGTTGTCGTGGCCGCCGCCGGTTCGGTTGTCCCAACGGCAATCGACGTAGTAGCGCTCGCAGCAGCCGTGGTCGACGTAACGGGGACCGTCGTAGTCGTCGTGGTGGTCGGCACCGTCGTAGTCGTCGTCGCGGTCGGCACCGTCGTAGTCGTCGTCGCGGTCGGCACCGTCGTGGTCG
>CAYZVQ010000004.1:6850-39241 GCA_964481925.1 uncultured Acidimicrobiaceae bacterium | reverse complement strand
GCCGACGCCAGGGCCACTATGGCAGCGACCAGGAACACTTCGTGCATGGAGTCGGCGAAGGCGTTATGGATGATCCCGAGCATCCCCGCCGGGGCGCCAGGGGTCGTCGCGGCCTGGCCGATCTGGCCGTTGAGGACGAGGCTGGTGAGCTGAGGTCCCTCGCCGGCCAGCCGGGTCGACGAGGATAGGGCGTTGTTGAGGTCGTCGGTCAGACGGGTGGCGAGCACGGCGCCGAAAACGGCCACGCCGGTGGCGGTGCCGATCTGGCGGAACGTCGAGCTCGTCCGGGAAGCGACGGCGGCCAGGCGGGGCTTGACGGCGCCGACGGCGGCCGAAGCCAGGCGGGGGTTGACGAGCTCGAGGCCGACGCCGGCGACCACGAGCCCGGGGATGAGCTGGGACGCGGTGCTCGTCCCGGTCAGGCGGCTCATGAGCCAGAAACCCACGGCCACCAGGACCAGGCCCCCGCAGATGAGCACCTTGATGGGGAAGAGCCGGGCCAGCACCCCGGTCAGGGGCAGGAAGGGAAGGGTCATGGCGGTCAGGAGCAACAGCCGGACGGCGACGCTCATGACCGAGTAGCCGAGGTCGTAGGAGAGATAAAGGACTAGGAACAGGAACGGTCCCAGCACGGCGGCCGAAAGACCAAAAGCGGCGATCGAACTACCGGTGAAGGTGCGCTGGCGGAACAGCGAGATGTCGAGCATGGGCGCGGGGGAGACAGCCTCGACGGCGACGAAGGCGATCAGCAGCAGCGCGGTGCAGCCGAAGCAGGCCAGGACACCGTTGGCCGCCCACCCCGACAGGGTGGTGGTGGTCCGGACCAGCCCTATGACCAGGATGGCGATGGCGGCGGTGAAAAGAGCCAGGCCTTTCCAGTCCGGCCCGTGCACGGGCCCGAGCACGCTGGCGTCCTCGGGCCCGGCCGGGACCTTGTCCCGGATGCTGAGGGCGCCGACCAGGAGCGCCACCGCCGAGGTGGGCACGTCGATCAGGAAGATCCACCGCCAGCCCAGGTAGTTGGTTATGGCCCCGCCCACCAGGGGCGAAAAGGCCACGGCCAGGCCGGTCACGGTCCCCCACACGGCCAGCGCGGCACGCCAGCGGCCGGAGCCGAAAGTCTCGCTCATCAAGATCGAGCCCGTAGCGAACAGGAGCGCCCCGCCCATGCCCTGCAGCACGCGGCCGCCGATGAGGACGTAGGGATTGGGCGCTAGCCCTCCCAGCAGCGAGCCGAGGGCCAGCACGGCCAGGCCGAGCAGGAAAGTGGTGCGCCGGCCGGCGAGGTCGGCCACATATCCGGCGGTGAGGACGAAGGCGGCCAGGGTGAGGACGAACGCCTCCAGCACCCACTGCATCTCGGAGAACGAGCCGCCCAGGGCGCGCCGGACCTCGGGCAGGGCGACGCTGACGCCCATGAAGTCCATCAGCATCATGAGCGTGGCCAGGCTGATGGCGATGAGAGAACCCCACCGGTGAAGTCGCTCGTGACCGCCGAGTCGCTCAGGGAGAGCGGTGGTTTTTAGCGTTCCGTGTGGCTGAGCCATGCCTTCTCCGAGTTAGCCAGGGTCCTCGTCCCAGGTTACTTGTGCCCGCCGAGCAGCCATAATTCATCTGCCGCGGCATATAGCCTAAGCGGAAAGCGGCGAGGATTTCACGCAGCGTGCGGGCCGCTGACTGCGGGCAGTGACCTTGTTTTCCGGATGTGCGCGCTAGCCTTTGAGTGTGAGCGTGATGCCTGAGGTTTCCGTTGCCCCTCCTAAGCCGGCACTCGACGGCGACCACGAGCGCATGGCCCATATCGTCCTAGAAGGTGTTTCGGCCGATGACGGCGAGTACATAAGTGCCGGTCCCACCGTGGTGGAGGGCATCGTCAACGGCACCCCGGTACGGGCGCTGTGCGGCAAGGTCTGGGTGCCCGGCCGCGACCCCAAAAAGTACCCCTTGTGCCCGACGTGCAAGGACATCGCCGAGCAGATGGGCTGGGCGGTACCGAGCTCTTAAACCTGGTTGGCGGCGTCCTTGTCGGCCTGGTCCAGGGCCTGGGCCAGCGTGTGCCAGGACAGGGTGGCGCACTTTATGCGCACCGGGAACTTGACCACTCCCTGCAGGGCCTCGAGGTCGCCCAGGGCCACGCCCTCGGCCGCCGCCACCTCGACGCCGCTGCGCTCGTCGTCGTCCGGGCCCGTCGTCCCGGCCCCGGCGCTGCCGGCGGCCCCGTCGCCTTGGCCGTCGAGGGACTGGCCGTGCAGGGACATCATGGCCCGGAAGGCCTTGATCGTCGAGCGGGCCTGGGCCAATGTCTTGCCCTTGACCGCCGTCGACATCATGGAGGCGGACGACTGGGAGATCGAGCAGCCCTGGCCCGAGACCTTGAGGTCGGCGATGACGCCACCGTCCATGGCCAGGTAGATCACCACTTCGTCGCCGCACAACGGGTTGAAGCCCTCGGCCCGTAGGGCCGGCGGCGACTCGAGCTCGCCCCGGTTGCGGGGGTTGCGGTAGTGGTCGAGGATGATCTCACGGTAAAGGTCTTCGAGACCTGGCATGGCAGCTCCGGATCGGTCAGCCGAACAAAGCGTCGGCTGCGCCGATGGCGTCCACCAGGACGTCCACATCGGCTTCATCGTTGTATACGGAAAAAGACGCCCGCGCCGTCGCCGTCACCCCGAGGCGGCGCATCAACGGCTTGGCGCAATGGTGGCCGGCGCGTACGCAGACGCCGGCCTGGTCGAGCACCTGCGAGAGGTCGTGGGCGTGGACATCTCGGTAGGCGAAGCTGACGATGCCCGCCCGGGCCGCGCCAGGTGGGGGGCCGTCAATGGTGATGTCGTCACCGTAGCGCTCGCTTAGCGCCGCCATGGCGTAGGAGGTGAGCGCCTGTTCGTGCGCCCGCACGGCGTTCATGCCCAGGCCCCGGAGGTAGTCGACGGCGGCGCCCAGGCCGACGGCCTCGGCTATGGGCGGCGTGCCGGCCTCGAACTTCCAGGGCACGTCGTTGGTGCTGAACCCGTCGAGGCGCACGTCCCGGATCATCTCGCCCCCGGTCAGGAACGCCGGCATGGCCTCGAGCAGGTCCCGGCGCGCCCATAGCGCCCCGATGCCCGTCGGCCCCAGCATCTTGTGGCCGGTGAAGGCGACGAAGTCGGCCCCCATCTCCTGGACGTCGGTCGGCAGGTGCGGGACGTACTGGGCCCCGTCCACCAGCACCAGCGCTCCCGCGGCGTGGGCGGCATCGGCCAGGAGCCGCACCGGGGGCAGGGTGCCGAGCACGTTGGAAGCGGCGGTGACGGCCAGCAACTTGGCCCCGTCGAGGAGCTGGTCGAGGTCGTCCAGGTCAAGGGCCCCGTCCCGGCCCAGGCGCACGAAGCGCAGCTCGGTCCCCTTCTCCGCCCGCAATTGCAGCCAGGGCACGAAATTGGCGTGGTGCTCTATTTCGGTCGTCACCATGGCGTCGGAGGGGCCGAGGTTGGCCCGCCCCCAGCTGTAGGCCACGAGGTTTATGGCCTCGGTGGCGTTCTTGGTGAAGATGATCTCGTCGGCCGACGCGGCGCCTATGAAGGCGGCTACCTTCGCCCGGGACCCCTCATAAAGGTTGGTCGCCTCCTGAGCGATCTGGTAAACGCCGCGGTGGACATTGGCATGCGTCGTCTCGTAATAACGCTGCATCGCCTCGAGCACCGGCCAAGGCTTTTGGGCCGAGGACGCCGAGTCCAGGTAAACCAGCCGCTTACCGTGGACGGTGCGCTCCAGGATGGGAAAATCCTTCTTGGTCCGGGCCACGTCGAGGGCCGGGCCGGAATTGCTCACCGCCATGCTTCGTAGCCTTCTTTTTCCAGCCTGCGGGCCAGGTCGGGGCCGCCGCTGTCGACCACCCGCCCGTTCACGAGCAGGTGCACCCGGTCAGGCTCCAGGTATTCCAGGATGCGTTGGTAATGGGTTATCAGGAGCACTCCGAGCTGCGGCCGGGCGGCCCGGACCTCGCGCACCCCCGAGGCGACCACGCGCAAGGCGTCGATATCGAGGCCGGAGTCGGTTTCGTCCAGCACGGCGAAATCGGGCTCCAGCACGGCCATTTGCAGGACTTCGTTGCGCTTTTTCTCCCCGCCGGAAAAGCCGTCGTTCAGATAGCGGTCGCCCAGCGACGCGTCGATGTCGAGCTTGCGCATCCATTCCATTATCGTCAGGCGGAGCTCGAGCACCGACAGGTCCAGGCCCTTGCGCACCGAAAGTGCTTGGCGGAGGAACTGCGTCAGGGGCACCCCGGCGATTTCCTCGGGGTACTGGAAGGCCAGGAAAATACCCGCCTTGCCCCGGGTCTCGGTCGGCCATGAGGTTATGTCCTCGCCTCGGAAGAAGATCTGGCCCTGGGTGACGTCGTAGCCCGGGGCAGCTAGCAACGACTTGGCCAGGGTCGACTTGCCGCTGCCGTTTGGCCCCATCAGGGCGTGGAGCTCGCCGGCGGGTACGACCAGGTCCACCCCCCGCAGGATCTCGGTGCCCTGCACGGAGACGTGGAGGTCGCGGATCTCGAAAAGGGCCGGTCCGGGCGGGGTGCCGGGCGCGGTGGTAGGGACGGGGTCAGGCATCGCCGGCCATGCTATTCCATGCCGGCTATTAACACTACGGCGGTAGGGGAAATGAGCTCCGCCGCCTCTTGCCTCGAGGCCGGGCCGGCGCCACCCGGCGCCACCCCCTGGGCCGGGCTTCGGGGGCCGGGCTTCTGGGGGCCCCGCGCACCCAAACAGCGTCGGGAGCAGCGGCCACGCGGGACGCGCCTGAATATCCCCCCACGACGAAAAACTCGCGCTAACATTAGCTTACCGAAGAAAGGAGGTGGTCCAGCTGAGTAGTAGTAGTCAACCTGGGACCTCGGAGGTGGCTGGCCGCTAACGGCCCGCTGGACCGCCTGGTCAAATCCCAGCCAGACACCCGGGTGACACCGGCCGGGAGCTGGTCCCGCCTGGCATACCAAACGGTTTACCCGTGCCTTTCCAGCTATTTGTACAAGGGGACGTGCTCCGGCGCGTCCCCTTGTTTTTTGTCTCTGCCGGCTTCGGCCATTAACCTGGCGTCATGCCCGAGGGGAGACGCGCCCGGTCCGACAGGACGGCCGCCAACAACGCTGGCGGTTGGGGCAGCGGCCGGGCTACTGGCGAAGAGGTGGTCTTTAGCGGCGACGGTGGCCCTGAGCTCAAAGGTTTCCTGGCCCGGCCCAACTTCTCGGCTGCCTCGGGTGCCGGGCGCAACGGCATCGTGCTCTCTCACGGGTTCCCCGGCGCCGGCCACAGGGCGGGTTCGCCCAGCTCTGGGTTCCCCGAACTGGCCGTCCGCCTGGCGGCCGAAACGGGCGCCGTCGTCGTCACCTTCGACTTCAGGGGCACGGGCCTGTCGGACGGGGAGTTCTCACTGGGGGGGTGGCAAGCCGACCTGAGCGCGGCCATAGGCACCCTGAGGGCCGTCCCGGGCATAGAGAGGACGTGGCTCGTAGGCTTCGCCGCAGGCGGGACGCTGTCCATATGCGCCGCCGGTGAGGACCCGTCGATCGCCGGCGTAGCCGCGTTTTCCCCGTTAGCCGACTTCGCCGAGCGAGGAGGCGAGACCAAACGCTCCTCGGCCCAGGCCAGAGCGGCCGCCGACGCCGCCCGTACCCGTGGCTACCCGCCCGAGCCGGGCACCTGGGCGCGCGACGTCAAGGAGGTCAGGCCGTCGCTGCTTGTCGCCAACATCCCGCCCCGGCCTCTGCTGATAGTGCACGGGGCCGGCGACGACGTGGTGCCCATGACCGACGCCCGGGAGCTCGCTGACGCCGCCGACGCGTCCTCTGAGCTGCGCATCCTGGCCGGCGCCGGTCACGGCCTGGTGCACGACCCCCGGGCCATCGCCTTGCTGCTGGGCTGGTTCGACCGCCACCTCGGCTCGGTGGCCTGAGCCCAAAGCGGGCGCGCCACCAGCATTAGCGGTCGTTGTGGTCGACCACTGGCGAACACTTCCCAAATCATCGTCCCGGTCGCGGCGGTCGGTGCCGTCACTGCGGTGTGATCGGCGTGGCCGGTCTGGTGGCTTCTGATCAGACGAGGATTGTGATGTTGAGCCTGGCGGCCAGAAGGTAGAGCCGTTCGAGCCCCTCGGGGTGCATCTCGTGAGCCGTGCCCCACCATAGAGCGGTCGCCCAAACAGACAAGTTGAGGCCTTTCAGGACTTCGAGGACCTGGGCCACGACGGTCCGGGGCTGGCCGAAATCATCGAACTGGAAGGCGGGGTAGAGGACCTGAGCACCGACCGGGGCCCCGAAGATGCGCCCCGAGCTGGCCCACCGGGAGGCCGTCGCCCTCGGGTTGGACGACGCCGAGCCGCTGAGCTCGGCCACCCGGGCCGCGTCCAGGAGCCGCACCTCGGATATGAAGTGCTCCCGGAGCTGGGCGTTGCGCCGGGCCTGCTCGGTCCAGCCGGCGTCGGGGACCCGGGGCACGGCGGGCATGAGCTTGACTATCAGGTCCTCCATCTGCTGCCGCAGGGCGATCAACGGCTCATTCCTTCGTGGCCCCGGCCAACATCCCGGTGACCAGTGCGCGTTGGGCAAAGAGGAAGACGATGAACACCGGGGCGATCGCCACGAGTGCAGCCATCGCCAGCTCCGGTCGGAGGATCGGGCTGTTGGCGCCCGCCACCGGGTTGAAGGCGGAGGCGGAAGATATGAGGTACTCCAGGCCGACGGGGAGCGGGTACTGCCGGTCGTTGGCGAACATCACGTAGGGCAGGAAGAAGTTGGTCCAATCGGACACGAAGGCGAAGAAGCCGACGAGCGCCACTACGGGGCGGGCGAGCGGCAGCGCGATCCAGCGGAAAACGTCCCATTCGCTGGCGCCGTCGACCCTGGCGGCGGCCAGCAGCTCCTTGGGGATCGTCGAGGAGAAGAATATGTAGCACAGGTAGACCCCGAAGGGGAAGAAGCCGAACGGGAGCACGACCGACCAAGCCGTGTTGTCCAGGTGGGCGAGGTTCATTTCCAGGAACAGCGGTAGCACCAACGCGCTGAACGGCATGATCATAACGAGCAGGGTGACGCTGAGGAGTACCTTGCGGCCGGCGAACTCGGTCAACGCCAAGCCGTAGCCTGCAGGGACCGCGCAGCCCAACGCCAGCAGCACGCCGCCGGCCGAGTACTCGGCAGAGTTCTCGAGCCATCTCAACAGTTCATGAGCCTGAAAACTGTAGAGGGCGTCCCAGGAATGAAGGAAAGAGTGGAAGGACCCAAAGGTAAGGGAGCCCTCGAACACCAATTGATGGTCGGTCTTCGTCGGGGCGATGAGCAACCAGATCAACGGGACCACGAAAAAGGCCGCGAAGGCGAGCATCACGACGAACCATGCGAGCCTTGTCACCACCCGGCGGCTCGCTAGCGGGCGAGGTTGCCGGCCCCACCCGCGTGCCCTCACCACGGGAGCGTGAGCGGCCGTGTGGCCAGCAGCCGGCTTGGCAACGACCTGGGACATACGACGCTCCGCCCTTACTCGAGCTCGAACAGCTTGCCACGGAAGACGAGCAGCGCAGCGGCCACAAGGCCGACGAACAGCAGGTCAACTGAGATCGCCGCCGCGTAGTTGAAGTTGTCGTCATAGGCGGCGAGGTAATAGGCCAGCTGGTTGGGCGACCAGAAGGGGCTGACCATGCCCAGGCTGGCTGAACCGATGAGGATGGGCTCGACGATCAGCTGGGTGCCGGCCGCAAAGGCGAGGATCAGCATATAGACGACCCACTTCTTGATCAGCGGCAGCTTGACACGGAACGCGAGCTGCATGGCGTTGGCGCCGTCGATCTTCGCGGAGTCGATGATCTCGTCCGAGATGTTGTTGAGCGCCCCGTTCATTACCACGATCCATCCGCCGGCCCCGGTCCAGAACGCGATCACGGCGAAGACCACCGGCAGGTGCCCCGGTGCGATCACTTGGGCGAACACCGAAAAGTGGAAAATAGAACTGAGCGCAAAATGCCACGGGCTGAGCTGCGGGTCGAGCATGAAAGCCCAAACCACGACGCTGGCTGAGCCGGCGAGCGCACCCGGGAGGTAGAAGAGGAAACGGAAGGCCGGGACCAACCGGCGCACCCCACCGTGCAGCATGAGCGCCAGGAACAGGACCACTACGACCAGCATGACGAGCCAGAAAACAAGGTAGATCGCGATGTGCTCGAACGCCGGCAGGAACCGGAAGTCCCGGCCCGTTTTCAAGAAGTTGCCGAGGCCCACCCAGTGCCACGGCTTGCCCGCCTCGGTGAAGGACAGGTAGAGGGCGTACGCCGTAGGCACGACGCCGAACGCCAGGAGCATCATTACATATATCGATACGAAGGCGTAGCCGGCACGGTGGCGACCACCAGCCCGCCCGCGCCGGGCGCGTCGTCCAGCTCGCTCCGGGACAGGCAGGCTGATGGTCTCCGTCAACATGGGCGCTTAGCTCGTGACCTGGAAGCCGTCAGACTGCGCGTTGTTCAGGATAGCGCTGGCCATGACGGACAGCTGGGACGAAACGGAACTGCCCGCTATCAAGTTTGGCGTGACGTTCTGAGCCCAAAGGCCGAAAACGTCCCAGGGGGTCTGCGACCAGCCGGGCCATACCTCAGGAGCCGCTATGGCGAAGGTCGAGGACAGTGGCGAGGCGAAAAGGCCGCTGGCGTCTTGCTCGGCGATCCAGCTCTTGGCCGCGGGAACGTAACCGGGGTAGCCCTGCGACAGGTTTTGCGACACCGTCGAGGTAGCCAGCCCGACCAACACGTTCGCGGCGGCTTGGAGCGGCGCGCCCTTCAGGTGCGACGACAGGATCCACAAGCCTCCGCCCACGTCGCCGGTCCAGGCCTGCTTGTTCCCGGCCCAGGTCAGCGGCGCGTACGCCCCGTAGGTTCCCGCGGGAGCGTTGAGGACAGAACCCTTCCCCTCGAAGATGGCGGTCGAATACCAGGCGGGGCCAACGTCCATGAGCACCTTACCGTCGTACGTCTTCGCGAAGGTGGACCCGAACTCGTTGGCGCTGGCCGGAACTGAGCCGTCTTTCTCCAACGGGTTGAGCAGGTCGGCCATGTTGACGCAGTTGGGGTCGTTCGGGTTGGAGATCAGGCTGTACGCGGCGACTACGTCGTTCAAGTGGCACTGGGCCGCCTGCAGGTAGACGGCGTCGGAATACGAGTCACCGAGCGTGCCGATGATATAGCCCGGGTGGTTCGCAGCCACGTTCTCGCCGATCGTTTGCCACTGCTGCCAGGTCGTCGGGACCGTGTAGCCGAACTGCTTCATGAGGGGCACGTTGACCCACAGCACGTCGAAAGCCAAGTCGTTGCGGAGACATTCGAGCTTCTTGCCCACCATGCACGGGGACAGAGCACCTGCCGCATAATTGTTGAGGACCGAGCTCGGGACGAGGCCGTTGAGCACGGCCGGGAAATTGAACGGCGGGTAGCCGAGTTTTTGGACGTCGTTTTGCTCTTCGGAGAAGACGATGTCCGGCCAGCCGTGGCCGACCCGGTTGGCTAGGGCGACCTTTTCCTCTAAGCTGCCGTCGCCGTTGGCGCCCCCGTCGAAGGTCACGATGTCAAGCTTGTAGCTGGGATTGGCTTTTGCCCACGCCTTCGCCATTGGCAAGCGGCCGGAGTCGACCCACACTGTGATCGTCGACGATTGGCCTGCCTGGGAGTGAACGGCGGCAAAGCTGACGCCGCCGCCGGTCGTCATGACCGACATTGTCACGCCGACTGCGGTGAGGGCCCCCAACAAGCGGCGCTGCCGGCCCGATCGGGCACGGGTCTGTGAGGTTGATTTGTCTCTCAATTGTCCTCCCTTTTTGTATGTTGCTAAGGCCTTTTTGTATGTTGCTAAGGCCTTTTTGTATGTTGCTAAGGCTTGCTTGGGTGAGGGGCACAGGCGGGCAGGGGCTCGGGCCCGGATAGGCCGAGCTCTTGCAAAGGTCCGGCGGGTGAGCGAACAACGGCCCAAGCCGTTCCTTCACGGTCAGTGGTCACCTCTCTACACAGCGCACATGGTGAAACCTCGTACGCCGATAGCCCGACCAGGCCATGGCGAGGGGCTCGAAGTGGATATCGAATCGATTCGATGTTTGGCCACCACCCCCCGTCCCCCAGAAATCGTTCTCTCATATTCTGTACTAACCCACCAGGGTGGTGTCAAGTCGTCCTGAGCAAGCGCCGGTCCGAGGCGTGGGGCTGGCCCGTCCCTCGGTAATCGTTACCTCAGGGGGCACTCGACGGCCGGGCGAACAGGCTCTCGGCTCGTACCGCCTCGGGCCCGGGGGCCCGTCCACGATAGGCGTGGCGGACCGCCCTGGGCTCACTGCCGGGGCACCGCGCCCGATGGTCCTTCATGCTGAAGGGCGACATAGGGCAGCGCTCGGTGGTCCTAGACTTGCGGTTGGCTGGGTACACGACCGGCAACCGGGCCCGTTCCTGTCCGCTCATCAGGCACCCAAGTGGGCTCGAGAAGTCACGGAGAGGGGGAGGTTTGCCCAGCTCGAAGATCAGCGAGGTTGCCCGGCGCGCAGGCGTTTCCCCGAGCACTGTTTCCTACGTCTTGAGCGGTAACCGGAGCATCTCCGAGGCGACCCGCGCCCGGGTCGAGCAAGCGATCCGTGAGCTCAACTACGCGCCTCACGCTGGTGCCCGTTCGCTCAGAGCCGGGAAGACGGACGTGATCGCTCTCGCCGACCCCCTTTACGACTGGTCCTCAGGGGCCGTTGACAAACCGCACATATTGGGGCACATGCCGTACGTATATGGAGTTGTCGACGCTGCTCGGCGCCATGGGTGGAATGTCATACTCATCACGGGAGGAGGGAGCGCTGCGCTCGAGAAAGTCGTTGGCAGCAAGATGGTCGACGGCGTCGTACTGTTGGAAGTGCGAGCCAACGACGAGCGCCTGAAACTGGTCGAACGATTGGCGACGCCTGCTGTCGCGATGGGTATGCCCCTGGAGCCCACGGCAGTGCCCTTCGTTGACTTCGATTTCGAGGGCGCCGGACGTCTGTGCGTTGAGCACCTGGTTGGTCTCGGCCATCGCCACATTGGGCTGCTCGCCTCCCCTCCCGGCACCTTCGAACAAGGCCTGGCTTATACGCACTGGATTTGGCACTCCGTCCAGTCAACCCTCGACAAAGCGGGCTTGCCCTTCCACGGCCTGCCCGTGGAGACCAGCAGAAAGGGCGCCCAGGTGGCGCTCGACACCCTCTTTGAAGAGGAACCTGCGATGAGCGCCCTGATCGTCAACGGCGAGGGGATGATCGACCTGCTCCTGCAGGAGCTCCAACAGCGTGGAAAGCAAGTGCCGACCGATCTGTCCGTGGTGGTCATTGGTTGGAGCGAACTTACCAAGCACATCGTCCCACCTCTAACTCATGTGAACGTCCCCGCGCTGGAAATGGCAAGCGCGGCCATCGAGCTATTGGCCCGAGGAGGACCTGCAAAGCTGTTGCCCGCCAGCCTGGTTGCGGGGGGAACGGTAAAGCCCAACTGGTAGGAGGGCTCGGCTAACTTACAGGAGGGCAGCGCCTCAGCTTCCGGTAGCCCCATGCGCAGCACCGGGCGTCGCAGTACTCCATGGGTTGCTTTTGGCCCAATTCTCCCAGGGTTTGGCCTCTAAAGTGTCTGAAACTATGGAGTTGGCCCTGCCGTCTTCGGGGACAAGAGCCCACGCGGCCACGTAGAGGAGGGGCCCGCCTATGCCGCCCAGCAATAGCAACGAAGCGGCCACGAAACCGAAGCGAACGGCAGTGACGTCCAGATCCAGGTGTTCAGCTAGGCCGCCGGCAACGCCGGCGACCATGCGGTCGGACTTACTCCGGCGTAGGGTTCGCCGGCTCGAGGCGGGCGAGGAAGTCGAGGGGCCCGGAGGCGGCATATCGTAACTGGTCATGCTCCCATAGTGCCCGGTGGGCAGGCGACGCGCTATTAGGGATCACCCCTACTATGCCCTGACCAGTACCAAGCCCTGACCAGCCGTCAGGGCACTGCCAACCCTTTCGGGGCCAACCCGTAAGCCTTTAGGCTCCTTGCGAGGCCTCGACCTTGGCCGCCTTGGCCGCCGCCTTCATTTCCGCCTTATGAGCGCGCACGAGCACCAGGGACTCGGGGCCGGTGATGTCGGCCACGGACAAATGGGTGCCAGGGTCGCCGAACGGTCGGCTCACGTCCTCCCACCCCGGTGGCCGGGCCCCCATCTGCTTGCCCAGGAACGCAACAAAGATCTTTGCCTTCTGTTCGCCGAACCCAGGCAAGGCCCGGACCCGGCGTACCAGCTCCTGCCCAGACGCCGCGGTCTCCCAGATCCGGGAGGGCTGGCCCTGGTAGTCCTCCACGATCAGGCGGCAAAGCTGCTGGACGCGCTCGGAGTTGGAGACAGGGAACCGGTGGAGCGCGGGCTGCTTGGAGAAGATGACCCCGAGCGCGTCTGGCTCCATTTCGGCGATGGCGGCGGCGTCGAGCGTGCCGCCGAGGCGGTCCCGCAGATCCCGAGGAGAACTGAAGGCTTTCTCCAGTGGGATCTGTTGGTCTAGGACAAAGCCCACCAGGAGGGCCAAAGGGTCCTTCGAGATGAGCTCGTCAGCATCGGGGTCCCCGGAAAGGTGCAACACAGCGCAATCTTATCGGACGGTCCACCAGGCTTACCCGGGCGGTCCACCAGGCTCTGCGGGCTCACCCTTGGCGGAGGGAGGCTCAGGTCAGGCCTCACGCCCGCCCCGGGTTGGGGCACTCGGGGTCGATCCCGTAGCGGCGGATGGCGTCTTCGACCTCCTCGGCCTTGCCCTCACCGGCCTGGCGCAAGCCGTCGAGCACGGCCACCACCACATGGGCGGCGTCGGTCTCGAAGTGGCGGCGCAGCGCTTCGCGGGTGTCGCTGCGGCCGAAGCCGTCGGTGCCGAGGGTGATGAAGGGCCCCGGGGCCCAGCGGGCCACCTGGTCGGGGACGGCCTTCATGTAATCGGTGACGGCCACTATGGGCCCCTCGGCGTTGGCCAGGGCTTCGCTCACGTACGGGGCCCGGGGCGCCTGGGAGGGATGGAGGCGGTTGTAGCGCTCGACCTCGAGGGCCTCCTCCCGCAGGGCCTTGTAGCTCGTCACGCTCCACAGCTCGACGGCTACGTCGTGCTGGTCGGCCAAGAGCTGGCGAGCCTGCAGGGCGGCCTGGCTGGCCGGTCCGGAGAAAAGCACCGTCGCCCGCCGGCTCGGCCCTTCGGGCGCCGTGGCGAAGCGGTAGATCCCCCGCAATATGCCCTCGTCCACGCCTTCGGGCTTGGACGGCATCTCGTAGTTCTCGTTGTAGAGGGTTATGTAATAGAAAATGTCCTCGCCGGCGCCTTCGCCGTACATGCGCCGGATGCCGTCGCGCACGATGCTGGCGGTCTCGTAGGCGAACGCCGGGTCGTAGGCCTGTACGTTGGGCACGACCGAGAACAGCAGGTGCGACTGGCCGTCGTCGTGCTGGAGCCCCTCTCCGAGCAGTGTCGTCCGCCCGGCCGTGGCCCCCATCAAAAAGCCGCGGGCGCGCATGTCCGCCGCCGCCCAGATCAGGTCCCCGACCCGCTGGTACCCGAACATGGAATAAAACGTATAAAACGGCACCATGGCCTGGCCGAAGGTGGCATATGCGGTCCCGGCGGCGGTGAAATCGCCCAGGCCACCGGCTTCGGCTATGCCTTCTTCCAGGATTTGGCCGTCTTTTGCCTCTGAATAAGTAAGCATCAGTTTGGAGTCGACGGGCTCGTAGAGCTGGCCCAGGGGCGAATAGATCTTGAAGTCCTTGAAAAGCGCGTCCATGCCGAACGTGCGGGCCTCGTCGGGGATTATCGGCACCACCCGTTTGCCTATCGACTTGTCCCGCAGCAGGTGGCGCAGCAGGACGGCGAAAGCCATGGTGGTCGAGACCTGGCGGCCGGCGGAGCCGCTGTCGAACTCGGTGAAGCTCTCCTCGGCCGGGGCGGGCAAGGGCTCGTAGTGGACCACGCGGTGGGGGAGGGAGCCGCCCAGTTGCTCCCGGCGCTGCATCATGTACTGGTATTCGGGGCTGTCATGGGGGGGCCGGTAGTACGGCGGCTCCCCGGCCTCGAGGGCCTCGTCGGAGATATGGGCCTGGAGGTGCAGGCGGTCCCGCAGCCTTTTCAGCTCCGCCGCGTTCATTTTCTTTATCTGGTGGGTGGCATTGCGCGACTCGATCGTCGGGCCCAACGTCCAGCCCTTGATCGTCTTGGCCAAGATGGCGGTGGGCTGGCCCGTGGTCTCGGTGGCCGCCTTGTAGGCGGCGTAGAGCTTGCGGTCGTCGTGGCCGCCCCGGGGCAGCAGGCGCAGGTCCTCGTCGGTGAGGTGCTCGACGAGCTTGCGCAGGCGGGGGTCGGGCCCGAAGAAGTGCTCCCGGATATAGGCCCCGTCCTCGGTGGCCAGCTTTTGGAACTCGCCGTCGACCGTCGTGTTCATCTTGTTGAGCAAGACGCCGTCCACGTCCCGGGCGAGCAGCTCGTCCCAGCGGGTGCCCCAGATGACCTTGATGACGTTCCAGCCCGCGCCGCGGAAGATCGCTTCCAGCTCCTGGATGATCTTGCCGTTGCCGCGCACGGGGCCGTCGAGGCGCTGGAGGTTGGCGTTGACCACGAAAATGAGGTTGTCGAGCTGTTCGCGCCCGGCCAGGGACAGGGCGCCCAGGGTCTCGGGCTCGTCGCACTCGCCGTCGCCCACGAAGCACCACACCCGCGAGCCGCTGGTGTCGACGATGCCCCGGTTGTGCAGGTACTTGTTGAAGTGGGCCTGGTAGATGGCATTGAGGGGGCCGATGCCCATGGACACGGTGGGGAACTCCCAGAAGTCGGGCATCAGGCGGGGATGGGGGTAGGAGGACAGGCCCCCGCAACCGGCTTGCTCCCCGGCCAGCTCCATGCGGAAGTGGTCGAGCTGCTCCTCGCTCAGACGGCCCTCGACGAAGGCCCGGGCGTAGATCCCGGGCGCGGCATGGCCCTGGAAGAAGACCTGGTCACCGGCGGCCCCGTCCGCCTTGCCCCGGAAGAAGTGGTTGAAGCCCACGCCGTAGAGGGCCGCAGACGAGGCGAAGGTGGCCAGGTGGCCGCCGATGCCCTCCGCCCGGTGGTTGGCCCTTACCACCATCGCCGCCGCGTTCCAGCGGGTGTAACGGCGTATCCACTTCTCCAGAGTGGAATCACCGGGGAACCAGGGCTCGCGGCTGGCCGGGATGGTGTTGACGTAGGGCGACGACACGGTGGCCGGGAAGCCGACCTGGCTTTCCTGGGCCCGTTCGAGGAGCTTCATCAGCAGGAAACTGGCCCGCTGTTTACCGTGCACCTCGAGCACGGCGTCAAAGGACCCGACCCACTCTTCGGTCTCGGTCGGGTCGATGTCGGGCAGCTGGTGGGAGATACCGTCGAAGATCACGCCCTCCATCGTCGCGCCGGGGGCGGCCGGACAGGTAGTAGGACGGCGAAGCAATTTGTGACATTTGTCTCATGGGCCGCCCGCGGGCGCCGGTCGTGGTGAGAAGGCGAACCTCAGCCCTGACCCGCGGCACCGCGGTGACTTGCCTGGCCAGGCACGGTAATGGAGACGATGGCACCTCCATCGTCTCGGTTCCGGGCCATCGCCTGTCCCCCGTGGGCCCTGGCGACCGCGCTCACGATCGCCAGCCCAAGGCCGGTCCCACCATCGCTGCGGGCCCGTGCACTGTCGGGACGCCGAAAGCGTTCGAAGGCATGAGGCAGGAACTCCGCCGGGAAGCCCGGCCCGCCGTCGGCGACCTCGATCGTGACCCCTCCCCGGTCATCGGGCCTCCGGGCCGAGATGACCACCTGGGTCCCCCCGGGAGCAAAGTGCAGAGCGTTGTCCACCAGGTTGTCCACAGCTTGCCGAATACGGTCGGCGTCGACCTCGGCGACCATCCCGGGCGCTACGTCGACCCGGCAGGCAACGCCGGCGGGCACCGCCCGCAGGCGAGCGCGTGCCGCGCTTTTTCCGAGTAGGGCGCCAATGTCCGTGGGGCCGAGCCGTTGCGCCATGCGGTCGCTGTCGCTGCGGGCGAGCAGCAGTAGGTCGTCAGTGAGCCGGTTCAGCCTGGCCGCCTCTTCTGCCGCACTGGCGACGGCCAGCCGGAGGTCCTCTATGGTCCTGCCCGGCCGTCCCGCCAGCTCGAGCTCACCCCGCAACACCGCAAACGGGGAGCGCAGCTCGTGGCTGGCGTCGGCTACAAAAGCTCGCTGGCGGGCCAGGGCGCCGTGAAGACGCCCGAGCAAGTCGTTCATAGTGCTGGCCAGCGCGGCGATCTCGTCCCCCGTGTTCGGTACCTGGAGGTCCGGCTGCTCGTCGCGCTCGGAACGTGCCGCCACCTGGCGACGAAGGCGCTCGACGGGACCAAGGGCCTCTCGGGCCAGCCAGTAGGCGCCGAGGCCGGCGATGGCGACGAACACGAGCCCGCCCACCAACAGCTCCCGGGACAGGTCGCTCATGGTGTCGTCGAAGGTGTCGAGCGAGGCGCTGGCGACGGCCACCCAGCCCGCGTGACCGCTGTATGGCTCGGCCGCCAGCCGGGCCCGGTCGCCTCCGCTCGAGGATGTAAACGTCAAGCGCGACTTTCGGGCCAGTCCCAGCTGTGCCTGGTTGAGCAGAGGCGTAGTCCCGGCATTGCGGCTTGCGCCTTGCACCACTCCGTTCGCGCCGATCACTTGGACCAACAGCTCGCCCGGCAGGCGGCCCGCCCTCGTAGGAGCCGGTCCTGGCCCGCTGGCCCCGGCCGAGCTGGGGAGATATGCGCCCGCCTGAGAAAGGACGGTCCCAAGCTGGGTGTCGACGCTGGAGAGCAGGCCGGCGGAAAGATTGGTTACCAACAGCCAGCCGCCGAGAGCGAACACGGCGGCCGAGGCGATGCTGAATTGCACGGGCTTGTAACGCCCCGACAGGGGGCCCTGTCCGTCTCGGCCACCGTGTCCGGTACCAAGCTCACCAACGTCACGGTCGCCTCGATCGATGACGGGGGGAACTTCCGTTCCCAGTCGATCGACCAGCAGTCCATCCCGCTGCGAACAACAAGCGCTCCAGGCTCAGAGCGCCAACCTCCAGGGCGTGTCAGGGGCAAGCTACACCAGCGCCGGCTTCGAGCAGTCTTTGCAGTCGGCCCTCACCAAGCTGGGGTTCAAGTGATGCCGGTGCTCCCACCCGCGCCCCGGCCCCGGCAAAAGCGGAAGTCAGGGCCGATATCTTCGAGAAAGTTCTCGTCGTTCATGTCGACGTAAGCATCCCACCAGATACTGAGATCCATGCCCAGGGGCTTTGGACCGTCTATGTACCAGGAACGGAGCGTCCGCGACGGTGCGCCGGGTGCCGTGGCCCCCAGGACGCCGACGTCGCCTTTCGGCCGGCCCCAGCGCCTCACGTGGTACCCATCGAACATGGCCTGCACGGGGTGATCGCCAGCGGCAGGGGGAGCGCCACGGTCGCCGTCGGGCCCTACCAGGACGGCCTCGCCCGCGCTGAGCCGGGAGGACGACCGTGTTGGTAGCAGCCTTGGTCGCCCTGGCGGCCGCCGCTCTGTTCGGCGTTTCCACTGCGCTCCAGCACCGAAGTGCTGGGCTGGTGACCGACGCCCAAGCCAACGGTGGCGAGGGGCTGGCCCGTTTTGTTTCGGGAACTCTCCGCCATCCCCTATGGGTCACCGGCGTCGTGGCCGACATTGGTGGTTTCGCTTTGCACGCCTTGGCATTGCGGGAGGGACCGCTCAGCTTGGTCCAGCCTCTTCTGGTCAGTAGTGCCGTTTTCGCCCTGGTCCTTCGCCAGCTCCTCGAGCACCGCTGGCCCCGGCGCAACCAGCTTGCCTGGGCCGGCGCCCTCGCTGTCGGGCTGGTCATGTTCCTGGCGGTTTCCACGCCGGCCGGCGGCGTGGCCCAGCCCGCGGGCGGCGTGGGCCAGCCCGCCGACCCTCTGGCGACGATCGTCGTCGGGGGCTTGATCGGGCTTGGCGTTCTTGGGTTTTTCTTAGCCGGCCGACGTAACACCGGCCGTGCCGCCGCCGCTTTGCTGGGCACCGCAGCGGGCTTGTCGTACGCCGCCGTAGCGGGGCTGTTGAAACAAGACATGGGCACTTTGGACCGTGGGCTCGGCGCGTTGGTCACCTCGTGGCCGTTCTACGCCCTCATCGGCGTCGGCGCGCTGGGCCTCTTGGTCAACCAGCTTGCCTACCAGGCTGGCCCGCTGAGCTCCAGCTTGCCCGCCATAATGACGGTAGGCCCGCTCGTCAGCTTGGTGATCGGCGTGGTGGTCTTCGACGAACAGTTCCGCCGCGGGCCGGCCGCCCTGTTGGGCGAGGCGGTGTGCCTCGCCCTCGTACTGGTTGGCGCTGGTGGCCTTACCCGGTCCGAGTTCACGCCCGCTCCATGGGCCGAAGGGCGACTAGCTCATGGCCCAACGTCCGCGCCGCGGGAGGTTTTTTGACCACCCCCCCACCCCGGGCATGCCGGCCCGCAAATATCCCTACCTCAACGAAAGCAGGTGCTTGACCATGCTCAAACAAATCATGTCGTTGGCTCGCCTCGACTTGTCCCCTCCCCACCGTCCCCCCGCCCCCGGGCGCATGGCCCTGGTCACGGCCGCATCGGTCATCGGGTCGGTCCTCGTTGATGCTCTCTTGGTGGTCATCGGCGAAGCGGTCTTCCCCGGTACCAAGGGCTATGTGCACTTCCGGTTCTCTGACTACACCAAGCTGACGGTGATCGGCGTGGTCATCGCCTGCGTGGCCTGGCCGGTGGTGGCCCGCTTGAGCTCAGCCCCCAGATGGCTGTACCTCCGCCTGGCCATCCTGGTCACGCTGCTGTTGTGGCTCCCCGATCTCTACATCCTGCACCAGGGCCAATCCGCAACGGCGGTGGCCGTGCTCATGGTCATGCACCTGGCCATTGCCCTGGTCACCTACAACCTGGTCGTACATGCCGCCCCGGTACGCCTGGGCCGCCAACACCTGGACAAGCCGGGTGGCGTCCGGGGCCTTAGAAGACCGGCGCCGGTGCCGGCGCTGGTCCCGGTCGCCAACCGCCCGCACCACTACGAGAAATAGTGCCGGTACCAGAAATAGTGCCGACCATCATCGTTAGGAGCTGAACTTGCTTGCTTTGCTCAACCCGACCACATTCGTAGCCTCGTCGGGGTACGCCGCCATCTTCGTGCTCTCGGTGCTGCAGTCCTGCTGCGTGCCGACGTCGTCGGAGCTGACATTGGGTTTTGCCGGTGTGCTTGCCTTCGAGGGCAAGCTCAGCCTGCCTGGGGCCATCGCCGCCGGCGTGGCCGGCGAGGTGCTCGGCGCCTTCATCGCTTGGTTCATCGGCCGGGCCGGGGGCCGGGCTTTCGTCGACCGCTACGGGCGCTACATCCTGCTCAGCCACCGGGACCTCGACCGGGCCGAGGCCTGGTACCACCGCCACGACCGCTGGGGCGTCTTCGGCAGTCGTTTGCTGCCCGTGGTCCGCAACTTCGTGGCTCTGCCCGCCGGGGTGGCCGAGGTACCGCTGCTGCGCTTCGTTCTGCTCACCGCCGCCGGGAGCCTCATCTGGGACAGCGCCATGGCCGTCATCGGCTACGAGGTGGGCCACAGCTGGCGCTCGGTCCTGCACGGCTTCAGCGACGCCGGTTACCTCCTGGGGGCGGTGGCCGTAGTGGCCATCGCCGTGTTCCTGGTGCACTGGTACCGCTCGTACAAGGCGGCCACCGCGCCAGGGGCCACCACCCCCGGCCCCCGATGAACAACTTGTTCGTGCTTGTAGCAACTCGCTAGGCCGGTCTAGCTTCTCGGCCCAGCGCCAGGCGCTAAAGCGGGGGGGCTGACCATTGTCGGTTTAAGGTGCGGCGCCTAACATGAAGAGGCCTAATGGCTAAAGGTAAAATATGGGTTGAAGAGCGCCCCAGGGACCACAGAACGTGCTAGGCCAAGATCTCGTCTACCGTGTTTACGCCCGGCAGTTGCGCAAACAACTGATCGGCTGCCCCCTCCCAAAACATGTGGGGCTCATCATGGACGGTAACCGTCGCTGGGCCCGTCAGAGGGGTTTCGCGGACCCGAGCCTGGGCCACAAGTATGGTGCTGACCATATAGACGACGTCCTGAACTGGTGCGCCAAAGCCGGTATCAAACACGTCACGGCGTTCCTCTGCTCGACCGAGAACCTGTCCAAGCGCGACGACGCCGAGGTCGGCTACCTCATGGACGTGATCGAAAAGATCGTTGTCGACAAGCTCATTGTGGACCCGGCCTGGCAGGTCCACATCGCAGGATCGCTCGACCTACTGCCGGCGACGACGGCGGAAGCTTTGAAGAGGGCGGTCGAAGCCAGCCGAGGTTGTACGACTGGCGCCCACGTCACGCTGGCCGTCGGCTACGGCGGTCGGGAGGAGGTCATTGAAGCGCTCCGCGCCCTGCTGTACGAGCACGTCGCCGGCGGGACGACGCTCGCTGAGCTGGCCGGCACTCTCACCATCGAGGACGTTGCCCGGCACCTTTACACCGCCGGGCAGCCCGACCCCGACCTGGTCATCCGTACCAGTGGGGAGCTGCGCCTGTCCAACTTCTTGCTTTGGCAGAGCGCCTACTCCGAGCTGTACTTCTGCGAGGCCTATTGGCCCGCCTTCCGCGAGATCGACTTTTTACGGGCGCTGCGAAGTTTCGCGGCTAGGCAACGCCGGTACGGCAGCTGAACGCGCAGGTTCTTCAGGCCGAACGAGCTGGCACCGTGATGCAATCTCAGTCCCAGGACGGGTCGACGAACCGTCTCCCACGGTTGGGTCCCGGGCCCAGATGTCATCGGGGTTCAAGCCCGGCACGGCCCGACCGTGAACGGTGAGCAGGGTTGAGATTTTGCCTGATGGCGACGACGTTTGGGGTCAACCTCGCGTCACAGCCCCACTCGCCGACAATGGCCGAGCCGTCTTTGTACATGACCAGCGAGGCCGCTCCGACGCGTAGTGGGTACACCACTTTACCCTGAGAAAAGTAGCCGCCCTTGCTGGAGAAGAACTGGGAACCGCCATTGAACCCTGCGGCTAGGCCCGGGCGCCAGGAGTTTGGATGGGAGGCGACTGCTCACCAGCGTGTTCTCAGTCTTCACGGCGATCAGGGCATGCGATGCCTTCAGCCGTCGACATAGAGTTGCCCGTTCGGTCCGAGGGCAACCGGGATAGGTGAAAGCCCCTTGGGGGCGGGCCCTTGTAGGACCGCTCCCGTGGTTGCGCTGAAAACCGACCCATGGCACGGGCAGGCGAAGACGTCGTTCGTCCCGTCGAACTGGACCGTGCAACCCGCATGGGGGCAAACCGCAGAAAAGGCGCGGAAATCG
Organism: uncultured Acidimicrobiaceae bacterium; assembly: GCA_964481925.1. GTDB lineage: Bacteria > Actinomycetota > Acidimicrobiia > Acidimicrobiales > Palsa-688 > Fen-671. The sequence continues at coordinate 17,876 of CAYZVQ010000004.1, read as the reverse complement.
CCGCTCTTTATTTGGACGACCAGAGCAGGGACCTGTTGGGCCGGGTCGGTGAAGCTGGCGGCTCCCCCTACCGGGACGTCCGCCGCCGGACCGATCCGGGCCCCTTTGGGGACGGGAGTTGTAGCGGTGCTCTTCGGGGCGGCCGGGCGGGCAGTGGGCCCGGTCGCGGCGGGGGCGTGGCCGCTGGTAGCGGGGGAGACCTTGCCGGGCGCGCCAGCGTTGGGGAGCGACGCGACTGCGCCCGAGGGATGCGCGCTGTGCAGGAGCCGTCCGAGAGCGCTCACCAGTCCGCCCAGGGTGAAGCCCGTGAGCGCGAGAGCGCCCGCGGCAGCGGCTTTTTGTAACAAGGTCCGCCGTTCGAGCTCTGCCGCCTGCCGCTTTGACGCCGCCAGTTGTCTCTTCGTCAACCCCCCCGAGGTGCGGCTGCACTCAACGCCGCTCGTGCTCGTTCGGCCCGGCGGGCATAAACGCCGTCGAGCGAGAAGGCCCCCGAGCCTCCGAGGACGAACGGCGTCCAAGCAAAGAGGAACACAATGTCAGCGCCGTAGTAGTACGGATTGTCCCTGAAGCTGACAGTAAGGAAAAACGACAACGAGAGCAGGGCTCCTCCGCTGGCTGCCACACGCCCGAAAAGCCCGACCAGCGTGCCGAGTCCGACAGCGATCTCCCCAAGTGCGACCAGGACGGCGAAGGCGACGGGCGCGTGGAGGGCGGGATCGAGGAGGTGATGAAGGGGGCTCGTGATGATGGGCCCCCGGAGTTGTTCTTGGAACGAGCCTGGGGCAGTCGGGCTAAAGAAGTTGGGGTTGGCGAGTTTTTGCAGCCCGGCGAAAGTGAACGTTACCCCAAGAAAGGCACGAAGGAGCAGCAGCGTCCATCCTGGTGAGGCCAGGGTCTCTGACAGGCCAGCGCGATTCTCAGGCGGGCCGTTCACGTCAAAGGGGTCGGTCACGTCGTTGTCTCCATCAGCAGGGCTTACGTCCGGTCAGGATAGACGGGGTACCTTACGGGTGCGTGAAGGCAGGCGCTTTGCTCACGGGCGGGACCGGGCGCGGCTACCACATTGGGAGATCGCCGCCCGGACGGCGATGACTCAGAAGTGATCGGCCGGAAGGACCGTTTTCTACATTTCGCCACACTAATCGTGCTGCTCTCGCGGTTCTCCAGAAATCCCGGCCGTTTTGTCGGGCCGGTACCGGTGCACCAAGAACGCGGCCAGGGGGCCGAGAAGGTAGCCGGCGTCGCTGAAGCCGTGCACGACCGACCGCCAGCCATTGCCGACCTCGTAGGCAGCGAGGGCCATGGCCGCGTCCCAAACGAGGCTGCCTGCCGGGGTCAGCAACCGAAGCGGAAAAGAGGCACCTCGGCCAAGCCCGCGGGAAGAGCGACGAAGTTGCGCACCACGGGCAGCAGCTGGCTAACGAAGACGCCCTAACGGTCGTGGCGGTAGTACCAGGCCTCGGCCCGGTCGAGGTCCCTAAAGTACCCGGACGTTGTCACGAGGCTCGCCGGGTCGAAGAAAGCGAACACGGTGAGCTCCTAGCTACCTAGGGCTGGTTCCCGGCGCCGGACAGGAGGACCTCGAAGAAATCGCGTGCTTCCCATACCGGTGGGAGGTAGCGGTCGGCGGGCCGCTGCATCTCGGGGTAGAGCTTGGTCCCTGTTACCTGCGCCGGGCGACCGAGGGCGTGGGCGTAGAAGTTGAACGTCACCCATTCGGGGTTGATGTCAAGGGTCATGGCCCGCACCGCCCCCGCCCGCTGCAGGGACTCGGCCAAGGACCTGGCCGTCAGCGCCGGGCCGGCCACATAGACCAGGGCGCCGTCGGCGGTCACACCGATGCCGCTGCGGGGCACGACGTAACCACCCCCAAGCGTGTAGCCCCAGATGGCATTGTCGGTGTAAGTGGCCGAGGGTGCGAGCTGGCCCTCGTCGACCAGCAGGACCACGTTCTGCAGCACGGACTCAACGCTGGGGCCCATAGAGAAGTCCTTGTCCCAGGCGCCGATGTTGACCTGGCCGTCCTTGTAGATGACGAACGAGGCGGCGCCGGCGACTAGGGGCACCCCCGCCTTGCCCTCCAGGTAGATCCCGCCCTTGGCGTCCTGGAAGCGGAAGCCGCCGTTGAACGCCGCCGTCAGGTAGGGCAGCTCCGCCGGTGTGACGTACGGCGGGTGTGCCCAGGTACCGCCGGGTTCGGTCGATCCCGGGACCAGTTCCAGGTGCAGCAGTCTCGTGTCGATCCATACCGCCGTGGTGATCTGGCTGGTATAGACGTCGTCGGCTCGGAACTGGGCCACGTACATGGCGGGCACGCCGTGGACGAGGGGCCCGGTGGCCTGCCATTGGCCCTCACCCGGCAACGCCGGTCGCACCACTAACGGGACTGGGGCGGGGGCCGGGAGCCCCGGGGGAGCCGTGGTCGTAGTGGTCGTAGGCCCGGGCACCGTCGTGGTCGGGGCGTTTGGCGCCGTCGTGCTCGGAACAGCGGCCGGCCCTGGGTCAAGGGTGGTTGCCGGGGTGCTGAGGACCGTCACGGGCACCTTGTTGAGGGCCTTCGGGCGGCCGCCTTTGGCCGGTGCGGTGGCCGAGTAGTAGATCTCTTCGAAGCGCTGGGCCACCAGCCCGGCGTGGTGGGCGCGCAACCAGTCGGCCCATTTGGCCTCGAAGCTCTGGTTGCCGGGGGTGAGGGCGGCACCGGCCAGGGACACGCCCAGCAGGAGGGTCACGAGCACTGGTACCACCAGCAGGGCGCGCCACCTGAGAAAACGCCGGCGGGGCCGTGCCCGGCGCCGCGGTGCGGCGTGCTTCGTTCCGGTCATGGCCTCCGGCCCGAGGCCTCGTGCACCAGGATCTTCTCCTTCCGGTCACGGCACTTCCCAGCGCCAGGCCCAATTATGTCCACGCCAGCCTTGCGCCAACATGAACGCCTTAAGTTCGGACGGGTCACCGGCTCAGGTGGAGAGCCCCATGCGCCGGGGCGCGAGCCCGAAGGCTCCCAGTGCATTACCAGCCCAATCTGAGGATGCTCTGTGCTGATCCCGGTTGGGTGGTCAGAACACAAATGAAGTCCAGAAGGGAGGTGAACAACCATGAGGCCACGCGTTATGAAGGTCGTGGGGGCTCTGACCCTCACCGGGGTTCTGCTGGGCGGGGGAGCGGCGGCGGCGTATGCCGCAACGTCGGCTCCTTCGACGACGACAAGTTCGACCCCTACTACCAGTCTGCCAGCCACTGCGCACCCCTGCCCGAACATGTAGGGTCGGGACCATCAACCTGAAACGGGCATGACTTCTGGCTCGCGGCCAGAAGTCATGCCCGTTGAGGTGCGAGCTTACGCTCCCCTCCGGGGAGGTTCCTCGGTCGCGTTGGGCGCAAGCCCATAGGGGTTCATGTAAGTTCTGATAAGGCCGGGGCGCCATAACCTATGACGTCCCGATGGGCTCTTCTCAGCGGGGAGAACCCTGAACAGCCCGGCGGGTGGTTCTTCGTTTCGTGTGAGGCGGGTAACGGACAATTGATGGAAATACGCAGAAGTTGAGCCCAGCGGCGTAGTGTACGGGCCTTTGGGCCGCGATCTGACCACTAAGCCAAGCGGCCATTCTTGTCCGTCGCGCCAAACAAGAAAGTGATCGGACAGACAGAGGTCCAACGCCTCTCCCATGGGCAGCGATGGGCCAATTGGACCGGTGCCGGCGGTCGAGATCTCAGGAGACTTCGTCGTTAATGTTGACGTAAGCATCCCTAACCGATACTGGGACAATGGCCCCAGGTGGCGGGACCGCTCCCGGTGCGCAGACGGAGCGGGCGTGGTGCGGCCATACAGCTCGAACTAAAAAGGGCCCGACCTCCCCGATCTACCCGACTAAGAAGACGCACCGGTCTTCATTTTGGCCGGCGGCGGGGGCCGTTGTAGCCCCTTGGCGTCAAGGCCGTCGGGGGGCGAGGGCGCTCAGCTGACCAGGTAATGGCCAACCCGCCCAACAAACAGTACGGCCAGCAAGGTACCCAGGGCGAGACTGACAGCTACGGCCCACTGGCGGGGACCCGCTCCTTTGACCTGCCTGCGGGTGCGCCAGTAGAAATCCTTCGGAGCGAGGCGGGCCGTGTCCAGGAGATGGCCCAGGACATGGACGGCCATGGCCCCGAACCACAGCACGAAGCTCGCCTTGTGGAGCAAGAGCAGGTCACGGGGAGCCCGTGGCCCACGAACAGCAAGGCGATGCCGCTGGCGAACAGGCAGGTCGTCAGTACCACCACGAGGGGGCCGAGAACACGCAGCAACAAGGGTGGTGGGCCCTTGCGCCGGTAGGCGGGGGAGCCGGCGTAATAGCGGACGAACCTGTAGCCGGTGGTCCCGATCTTCAGCAGCACGGGTGGGACCAGGAGCATGCCGATGAACACGTGAGCAGTGAGGAGCGCCCGGACACGCAGCACGGTGACACCTTCGGCTGGCAGCAGGACCAATAACACCGCGGCCACGGTCCCTGTCAAACGGGCATTGGACTCGACGCCTGGCGACCGGTGTGCAGCGGGCCCTGGACGGCTGGACAAGCTAGCGTCCGGGGCCCGTCGCACAGGGGGAACCGCCACCTCAACCAGTGTGACCGGAGATCCTTGCGCCCACATGAACGCCGCTGCGGTCCTCTCCGGCGCCTATCCCGTGGCTGTGTGCGTTGGGGTCGAGCCTCCCGGGCCAAGGACGTCGAAGCCGTCGGGCACGTCGAGGAGGCCGGCGGCCGCGCCCGCCTCGCCGGTTACGCCGTACTGCCACACGAGAGCCCCCGTCCCCGGGTCGATGGCCACTAGCCGGTCGTTGTAATCGTCGTTCAGCATGAACACCCCGGATGGCAGCAGCTCGACCAGGGACGGGCGGTTGAGCTCTCCGGCGCCCGACGAGGGCTGGTAACGGTAGAGGATCTTTCCTTGCCGGTTGAACACGACGATCGCCCCGGGCTCCTCGTAATCGGCCACGAGGTAAGCGTCGGGCCCGATCTGTTGCGGGTCGGACGGGTAGCCGATGGGGAGCTGTACGTCCCACACGAGGCGCCCCTGGGGCGTGTACTCGTCCACCCATGAGCCATTGATCTCAGAGATGAGCAGGTCCCCGTCCGCCAGGGGCGTGTCCCCGTTGGGCGAGCCGAGCCCACTAGGGGGGTTGTGCGTGCATGCTCCCGTGGTCCCGATCTGGTCGAGCACGCGCTTCGTCGGGCTGATCACCAGGACGCGGCAGTTCTTGGGGTCGGCGACGGTGATGTCGCCGTTCTTTAGCAGATAGGCGTCGTCGGGGTTGTCCAGGTACCCGGGCGCTGACCCGGCGACGCGCGGGTGCCCGTAGGACCACAGCATGCGGCCCGAAGGATAGGAGAGCTCGACGACGGTCTCGTTCTCCTCTTGGTTCGAGATGATGGCCGTGCCGTGGCGGACGAAAAAGGCGTCGTCGGGGAAATAGAAACCTCCCGGCGGCGGGGGCGAAGACCTCGAGGGGTAGCTCCACACCACCTGGTTGGCATCGTCGAGGACAAGGAGGCGGTCGTTGCCCCGGTCGGCAACCAACAGGTGCTCCCCGTAAAAAGGTGAGCCCGCACCGCGGCTGCCCGCGGTACCGAACCTGGAATTGGGCTCGAGCACCTGGACGGCGGCCGTGGGCGTGCCGCCCGCCAGCTCGCCGCCCACCACCCAGGCGCTCGTGCCCAACACCGCAACCGCAGCGTTGCTTACAGGCACGGGGAGCGAGCCGGCCCGGAGCAACCTACCGTCCGCCGCATCGAAGGCGTAGATGGAGGCCACCGGCTCGAGGGACGAGGGCCCGCCTGTCGTGTCCCCACCGGCCACGTAGACCGTACCGCCAAGGTTGACGGCCATCGCCGCCTCTATTGGCAACGGTAGTTCGCCGACGACCGAGGCCGACCCTGTCCTCGGGTCGACGACCTGGACGGCGCGCACCGGCTGGCCATTGCCGCTCTCGCCGCCAAAAACATAGATCCTCCCGTCCAGTGGCGCCGCCGCCGGGTAGCGGACCGGCACGGGCAGGGCGGCTACGGGGCTGAAGTGCAAGCCATCGGTCGTACCCAGCACCTCGGCGTCCAGAGACGAACCGTCGTAGCCGCCGATGACGAACGCCCGGGCCCCGATCGTCACCGCGGTGGCGTCGGCGCGCGCCTCGGGTAACGAACCGGACGAGAGCACGGGGCCGGCGGCGACAAAACGCTGGACCCCCGCGCTCGGCGCCGCCGTCCCGCCGCCGAACACGAGCGAACGACCGGCCAGGGTCGCCCCCGCTGCGTCGTGGGTCGGGGACGGCAAGCCGCCCTCTTGGCGCAGAGCGCCGGTGGCGGTGTCGAGCGCAAAGATGCCGCCGACCGAGGTCCCCGAGCCGTCCAGTCCGCCGGCAATGACCAGCTGGTCGGCGCCAGTACCGCTGAGGACGACCTCCCGGCTTATAGGTGCGGCGAGCTCCCAGGGGAGTTGGCCCGCTTCGATGGCGGGAGCTCCCACCGCGGCCAATCTGGTCCCCGGTGACGTGCCCGTCCGGGCCCCGAGCGAGCCCTCGCCCTGGTGGGGCGCGGCGCTGCTCCTGGCCGCAGTCCGGACCGGCTCGGCCGCCGGTCGCGCCAAGCCGACCCCAGCGGCGACGGACACGACAATGGCGATGGCGGCGAGACAGGCTATGAGCCGGGCCCGACGAGCTCTGCGAGAAGAGAACAGCCGCTGGTGGCGCGGCCCAGTCACGGCATGACCGGGAGCCAGGTAGCGCCCGTCGGTGCTGTCCCCGGCGCCCAGAACGGCGCGTTCAGGCCCCTGCGGGCGTGAGAGCTGTCCCGGGCCATGGGCACCATCATCTCGGTCCCGCCTTACGCCGGCATGAACAGCCATCTTCTTTCTCCAACGCCGTGGGGGCGCGACCCTGGACCTCGCCGCCGTTCATGTTCGCGTAAGGCTCAGAAAGTAGCAGCGTCGCTTCCCGAAGGCCGGGGCACGCTGGGAACCATCCTGCGTAGCCGGGCGTCTTTAGGAGGTGGGGCACCATTGTTCGCGCCGGCTCGGCCGGTGCGCCCTTGGCGCGATCGCCGTCCTCTGTGCGGGCGTGCTTGGCCCCGCCCCCGCACAGATCGCCGCCGCCGCACCCACGCCGGTGAGCTCAGCCCAGTTCCCGCCCAACCTGCAGTTCGAGTCGATAACCGCCGGGCCCGGGGGCTTATTGATGTCAGGGACGGCGACGATCGCCGGCAACAGCGGAGTGGACTGCCTGAGCGCAGAAGTCAACCCGCTGGCACTCTCGCTGTCCCACCTCATCGAGCCTCGCTGCGACGACCCGCGCATTTCAGGCGAGCCCTTCATGGCGGTCAGCCAACCCTTGGCCGGGGGGCTGGCCGACGACCTTCGGATCGCCCGGCTCTCGCCTTTGGGAACGGGCAACATCGAGCTCGGGCCTGTCATCGCCACCTACGAAGAGGCGTCGGACACCCATCTGGAGAGCGCTCTTGGTGGCGGGACGTTGTGGCTGTACGTGGCCGCCCCACGCGCCTCGCCTAACCACAGCGAGGCCATAGAAGTGTCGGAGGCCAGCGGCCAGGTCCTCCAAAAGGCTCTTCTCCCCTGGGTGCTCACGCGCCCCGTCGTCACCGCGGATGACGAAGGTCTTTACATTGCGCCGAGCATCGAGTCAGGCTTCTCCGCTGCGGGGGCGAAGTCGGAGGTGACCATCTTCCGGGTTGGCCCGACGTCTCGAAGTGCACAGCCCTTCTACGTCGCCGGTACCGGCGGCCTCGGAGGGGGCGAGTTCACCAATTGGATGGTGGGAGACGGCTCAGCCCTTTGGGCCGAAGTCTGCCGGCACCTGAGCACCACCAACGCTTGCCACGTCCTGCGCTTCGACAGGCTCGTCCCGAGACCGGCGCTGACGTCGGCCGAGACAGCCCAGACAGATGATTGGGCGGTCGGTAACGGCGTGTCTGGCATTTTCTCGTCGCTGTTCCCGAGCAGTACTGTGACCGGTGCTGAGCCGACATCGACAACCATTGTGAAGATCGACCCGTCCAATGGGGCACAGACAACCGTGGCGTCGGTAACGTTGCCTGCCTATTGGGGGGAACTTTCCTACGACGCCAACCCCGACGCGGCGCTCTACGACGGTGCCCTTTACCTGCTTGGGCCGTCTGGTCAAACGTCCCTGCCAGTGGGAGGTCCGGAGACCGTCCCGACGACCCTCTACCGGGTGCCAGTAGGCGCGCCGGCGTGACCACGTCCCGCCGGGCTCGTTGCTTGGTGCTCTGTAGCTTTTTGGTCGGCTCGCTAGTGGCTCTCCCCGCCCCGGCCCAGGCCGACGGCACATGGCGAGCCGTGGCGACCTCTGTGGGAGCGTTCAATGCGGTGTCGTGCGCGACCGCTGCGTTCTGCGTTGCCACTGGCTGGTCGACTGGGACCGACTATGCGATCACGTACAACGGGAGGAGCTGGAGCGCGGCGCAGCGGGTCGACCAGTACGTAGGCGAGGTCGAGTCGGTCTCCTGCCCGTTGGTCGGTTGGTGCGCGGCCGTGACCGACCTCGTCGCCGTCACCGTGTCCCAGCACGGCCGCTGGTCCAATTTGGCGGCTGTGGACCAGGCACCAGGGCCTCCCTACCCGGGGACAGTGGCGGCCATCTCATGCACCTCGCCCGAGTTCTGCGTGGTCGTAGACGGGCAAGGCAACGCCGAGACCTTCAACGGGCGCACGTGGTCCAGGGCCGAGCTCATAGACCCCGACTACCCCATCAACGCAGTGTCCTGCGGCGCTCCCGGCCATTGCGTGGCGGTGGACGGAGACGGCCGCGCTCTGGTCCTGGGCGGGGAGAAATGGTCCGCCCCCCAACAAGTCGACAACACGGCACTGACCGCGATCTCCTGTGCCAAGGTTACTTTCTGTGAGGCCACGGACCTTTTCGGCCATGGCCTCAGCTACCAGGATGGGCACTGGTCAGCCCCGGTGCGGGTCGACGACTTGGCTTCCACGCCCGTGTCGTTATCGTGCCCCGAGGTCGGCACGTGCCTCGGCGTGGACAGCCAGGGAGCCGATGTCGTCCTCACGAGCCGGGGCTGGGGCCAACCTCAAGTCATCGACAGCCAGTCGGCTCCTTCAGGCGGCCTGACCGGCGTGTCCTGCCCGCCGGGGACCACGGTGTTCTGTGCCGCCGTCGACACGGCAGGCAGCGTCCTGACCGCGACCGCGCCATTCTCCGGCTAGTCCTGCTCGGGGGACCCAAGTCGGGACGTTGTGGCCAGTGGAAGTCGCCTTATCATCGCGGTGGTGACCACCGGTGCGGGTGCGCCCAGGGGCTCCTGGTTCAGCCCCAAGATCGAGGTGCGGACGTCGTCCGTCGAGGGCCGCGGCTCTTTTGCAGTCCAACGCATAGATCCCGGCGAGGTAGTAGAAGTCTGGGGCGAGCGGTCCAAGGAGAAGTTGGTCGTCACCTATACGACTGACCGAGGCCCGGCCGAGAGGGCTCGTGCCAAGGGCAAGGACGTCATGCAGTGGGACGATGACCTGTACAGCATCGAAGACAGGGGAGCCGACGAAGGCTACTTCCTCAACCACTCGTGCGACTCCAACCTCTGGTTCAAAGACGCCTTCACCTTGCTGGCGCGGCGAGGGGCCGAGCCTGGCGAAGAGCTGACCATCGACTACGCGCTCTTCGAGGCCGACGAGGCCTTCAGGGCCTCTTGGCCCTGCCGTTGCGGCACTGAAAACTGTCGAGGCACTGTCACCGGGCGGGACTGGCAACTTGCTGACGTGCAAGCTCGTTATGCTAAGCACTTCTCGCCGCTGCTGGAGAAAAGGATCGCCAGGCAGCGCTCTGGCCTGCCCGGTCAGGCCCCGCGAACGACCCCCGGGAGCATCCCGTCGTTTGAAGAGGTCGACCACGGGCAGCGCCGGCATTGATGCTGGGACAAGGCGACGGAACGCTCGCAAAACGGCAACCAAGAACCCGTGATGCAGGGACGGTCAACTTCCGTTGCCATGGAGCCATGCTCTGGCCGCTTTACGTCGCGTCCATGGTCAAGGCCGACCTCGCGATCTCGCTCAAGCGGGAGCAGCCCACGAGCGACTGACCGTCGCGCCGCCTACCCACGCCGTCACGTCAGTGCGGTGCCGGGTCGGCCATGGGATCGTGCCAGCGCCCGTCGGGCTTGATGAGCGTTCCCGCTTGTCTCGGGCCCCAGCTGCCCGGCCGGTAGGGGTGGGCGCGGTCGTGGGCCTCGAGCACGGGGTCGACGACCGCCCAGGCGGCTTCGACCGAGTCCTCGCGGGTGAACAGCGCACCATCGCCCGCCAGAGCGTCGCCGAGAAGGCGTTCGTAGGGTTGTTCCTCGTCAGGCTGCGCGTTGAGCAGGGAGAGCTCACGCTGGTCCCCGACGAACTCCTCCCCAGCGCGTTTTACCCGGGCTGCCAGTGCGATCACCGGGTTGGGCGCCAGCCGGAAGCGCACGTAGTTGGCCCGACCGTCTGGCGGTGCAGAGTCGGCGAACAGCGGCTGGGGCGGCGGCTTCAGCTCGACGAGCACCTCCGTGGCCGTCTCGGCCAAGCACTTGCCCGACCGCAGGTACCAGGGCACGCCCGCCCAGCGCCACGAGCCGATGAACAGTCGGAGGGCGCAGAAGGTCTCCACGTCAGAGCCCTTGGCCACGCCCGCCTCGTCGCGGTAGCCGGTGAACTGGCCCCGCACCACGTCGTCGGCGCTCAGTGGTCGCATGGCCTTGAACACGTTGAACTTCGCGTTCTGCACCGCGCCCACGCCCTGATATGCCGGCGGCTCCATCGCCAGCAGCGCCACGATCTGGAACAGGTGGTTCTCGACCACGTCCCGCAGGCAACCGACGGTCTCGTAAAAGGCGCCCCGGCCCTGCACCCCGGTCTGTTCGGCCAGGGTGACCTGGACGCTGGCAACGTAGTCCCGGTTCCAGATCGGTTCGAGGAAGGAGTTGGCGAAGCGGAAGTAGAGGAGGTTCATGATCTCCTCTTTGCCGAGGAAGTGGTCGATGCGGAA
>CAYZVQ010000004.1:0-6750 GCA_964481925.1 uncultured Acidimicrobiaceae bacterium | reverse complement strand
GCGGCGGGCAGCATCGGGCATGCTTGGTCCATGGAAGAGCGGATATGAGCGGAACGACCGTCTACACCGATGGTGCGTGCCTGGGCAACCCCGGGCCCGGCGGCTGGGCCTGGGCGGTCCCCGGCGGCCGCTGGCGCAACGGCCCGGCCGCCGCCACCACCAACCAGCGCATGGAGATCATGGCCGCGCTGGACGCGGCCCGCACCATTGACGGCCCCCTGGAGGTGGTGAGCGACAGCACCTACGTGGTCAACTGCTTCCGGGACGGCTGGTGGAAGGGGTGGTTGACCCGGGGCTGGGTCGGCTCGGCCAAGCAGAAGGTGGCCAACCGGGACCTCTGGGAGCCCCTGGTCGAGCTGTACCGGAGCTCACCGGGGCGGATCCAGTTCCGATGGGTGAAGGGCCACGGGAGCGACCCTTTCAACGACCTGGTGGACCGCCTGGCGGTGGCGGCGGCGACGACCAAGCAGGGGGGCGAGGGCCTTGAGCCGCCGACCGCCGCCATCTTGGGGCCGGCCGATGCGCCCCGGGCGCGCTGGGGGCGCGGGAAGTAGCTGAGCCTGGCCCCTCGCCGGCCGGCCCCGCTCAGGAGGCGGGCAGGGCGGCGGCGTCCCGGAACGGCCCGTCGTGCTGGGCCAGGGCGGCGGCGTCGGGTACGTACTGCTCGGACACCACCCTCCACGACCCCGCCGAGTAGCCGATGAGGGTCTGGTCGTAGGCTCCTGCGACCGGGCGCTGCTCGGTCCAGCCGGGCACGTAGGCGACCAGCTCGCCGGGCCCGGGGGCGACGACGAAGCCCTCGCCCAGGAAGCGGTAGAGGCTGACGCGGCCCGTCCCGTCCACCACGTCGAGCTCGTTGCCAAAGCCCTCCTCGCCCGAAGGCGTGACGAAGACGAGGACGGGCCGCCCCCGGGCCTCGACGTCGCCCGACCACAGCCGGGTGGGGGCGGCGGCGGTGTTGAACACCCGGCGCAACGCCAGGGCCCAGGAACGCCCCTGGCGCCTCCAGACGAGGTCGCGCTCTTGGACTTGCGCCACCTTGGCAGAGGTCGGACCGGTCCGGGGCCCGCTGCCCTCCAGCGCGGCCGTTTCCTGCTCCACCACCGCCGCCACCGTGCCCTGGGCGCCGCTGACCACGGCGCATTTGCCGGTGAAGCCGGGGTCGACGAGGGACTGGCAATCGGTGCTGTAGGCCTTGTCGGTCGGGCTCAGGGGCGGGTAGAGGCTGGCCCCCCGCCCGGACAGGACAAGGCCCACGACCGAGGGGTCCGAGCCCAGGCCGGCGAGGGCGGTGGTGACCGGGGGGCTGGGCGCGGGCCGCGCCGGGCTGAGCGCAGGGCGCGCCGGGCTGAGCCCGGTCAGGGCCAAAGCAGCCACGGCGCTCACCGCCAGGAGGGCGGTGCTCGGGTTATGGCGCACCACTACATGCTTAGCGAAAATATGGTCACCGAAATATGGCCATCGAATGAGCCCGGCCTCCGCCCTCGCCGGCCCCGTCTGGCGGTAACGTCGCCCGGGGGAGGTCTGATGACGGTACAAGGGGGCGGCGGCGGGGACGGCGAGGCCACGGGCACGGCCTTCACGCCAGCCGAGTGGCGGTTGGGGGCGCTGTCCCCCCTCGACGGCCGCTACGGCCGGCAGATGGAGCCTTACGCCGCCGTTTTTTCCGAGGCCGCCCTCGTCCGGGAACGTTTCGCCGTCGAGGTGGCCTGGCTCGTGCACTTGTCCGGCTGGCCCGGCCTGGCCGAGCTCGGCCCGCTGTCGCAGGCCGAGCACGCCACCCTCCAACGCTGGGCCGCCACCTTCGCGGAGGCCGACGCCGCCGCCGTCAAGCAGATCGAGGCCCGGACCAACCATGACGTCAAGGCCGTCGAGTACTACCTGAAGCGCCGGCTCACCTCCGACCTGGGCTGGCCGGCGGCGCGGGCCGAGTTCGCCCACTTCGGGGCCACGTCCGAGGACGTCAACAACCTGGCCTATGCCCGCATGATCAGGGCGGGGCTGGCCGACGTGTGGTTACCGGGCGCCCAAGCCCTCGTGGGCGATGTGCGCCACCTGGCCCTCGCTCACGGCGCGTTGCCCATGCTGGGCCACACCCACGGCCAGCCCGCCACCCCCACCACGCTGGGCAAGGAACTGGCTGTTTTCGTCGCCCGCTGGGAGCGCCAGTTGCGCTCGGCGCAAGCGGTGGTCGTCCCGGGCAAATGGGGCGGCGCCACCGGCACGCTGGCGGCCCTCGTCGTCGCCTATCCCGAGGTCGACTGGTTGGCGCTGACGCGTTCGTTCGTCGAGGGCATGGGTTTGGAATGGGCGCCGCTCACCACCCAGGTCGAGCCGCACGACTGGATGGCCGAGCTTTTCGGGGCGCTGAACCGGTTCGGCACCGTGCTCATCGACTTCTGCCGGGACATGTGGTCCTATGTGAGCCTGGGGTACCTGCGCCAAAAGCTGGTCGAAGGGGAGGTGGGCAGCTCGGTTATGCCCCACAAGGTGAACCCGATCGATTTTGAGAACGCCGAAGCAAATGCCGGCCTTGCCGGTGCATTGTTCGGCCACCTCTGTGAGAAGTTGCCTATATCGCGTCTGCAGCGGGATCTTTCCGATTCTTCCGCCTTGCGCAATATCGGTAGCGCGTTTGGTTATTCGGGGCTGGCCGTGCTTTCGGCCCGGCGGGGTGTTGCCCGGACGGCACCCGACACCGCCGCTCTGGCCGCCGACCTCGACCACGCTTGGGAGGTGCTGGCCGAAGCCGTGCAGACGGTGATGCGCCGCTATGGGGTCGAAGAACCCTATGAGCGGCTGAAGGCTTTGACACGGGGCCAAGTTCTGACCCGCGAGGGTTTGCAGCACTTTGTGCGCGCGCTCGACCTCCCTGCGGGGGCGCGGCAGCGCCTTTTGGCACTTACGCCGGCGACCTACACGGGGCTCGCAGCCCGGCTGGCTAGCATGCTGGAGCAGGAGTAAGTGAGGACCTTTGCCAAATGTTCGCAATTGGCTAGCGTACGGTGCTAGCCCTACTTTTGGGAGCCCTGGGGTGAACGGTGAAAGCTCAGTACATATTGACAGGGGCCATTGGCTCTACCGCTTTGCCCTCGACACCGGCAATATAGCCATATACCGCTCACGGCGGGCCGGGCAAAGCCTGGCGCCGGCCGAGGTATGGCGGTGCTTGGCCGTGCTCGGCATTTCCGACGTCTTTATCATCGCCGTGCCGGGCAGTTGGCAGCCTTTTATCGAGCTGGGCGACGGCCGGCACCGCTGGGCCCTGGAGAAGCGGCCCACGCTCGAGGAGGCGCAAGGGGTGGCCCGGCACTTCCTGGGCACGATGGCCGACGCCATCAGCAACGCCGCTCAGGCCCAAGGGCCCCTGGGCGAAAAGGACCCTGAAGCCAAGGCCCTGCGGGCGCCTGTCCCCCCCGGAGCGGTCCCCGAAGATGCCGCTACCGACGCCGTCCTGGCCAAGGCCCGCAGCGCCCGCGAGGCGTCGGGCTGGGAGCTCATCTACAGCCGCCAGCGCGTCTTGCGCTAGCCGGCCGAGCAACTCCTCGCCCCCGGGCTGTCCCGCCGTGATCGGCTATTGCATAGGTGCCTATGTCCGGCCCGGCCAGACCCGCCGGCTCGTCCGCCGCTTGCTGCACGACGACCCCACCGGCCAGGTCGTGCTGCACTTCGACCAGCGCCAGGCGCGCTTCGACGCCGGCGAACTGGCGGGGCCGCGGCTCACCCTCGTCCCCGAACGCCCGGTGCACTGGGGAGGCTTCGACCAGGTCCAGTTGTTGATCGACATGATGCGCATTGCCACCGAGCAACTGCACTGCTCTTACGTGGTCCTGATTTCCGGCCAGGACTACCCGCTGTGCCACGTGGGCGGGCTCGAGAGCGAACTCGCCCGCTTCGACGTCTGGGCGGACATCCGGCCCCTGGTGCGCGATGGCGTCGTGATGTGGCCCGAGGGGATGCGGCGCTACTCGTACCGGTGGTGGTGCCTGTCCGAGGCGGGACAGCTGCTTTTTGCCCTCGACCGCCGCGTCGCCCCCAAGATCCCTGGCGTCCACTGGTCGAGGAGAGACCCGCCCCTGCCCCGGCTCGTGCACTTCCACCAGCGGGACCAGTTGTGGTGGGGGGTCCTCCGCCCTGACGGTCTCGGTATGCCGATCTACACCGGCAGCTCATGGATGTCGCTGTCGGCCCGGGCCGTGGCCACCGTCCTGGCCGCTCCTCGCCCGGTGATGTCTTTCTTCCGTCACGTGCCCATCGCCGACGAGGCTTGCTTCCAGACCATCCTGGGCAACGCCGGCGGCCTGAGCTTTGCCCCTGACAAGGGACGTTTTATCCGCTGGGAGGGCAAGGACAGCCCGGAGGTCCTCACCGCGGGCGACTTCGCCGCCCTGGTCGGCTCGGGGGCCCATTTCGCCCGCAAGTTCGACGAGGCGGTCGACGGCACCGTCCTCGACCGGCTGGACGAAAGACTTGACGGCGCCCAGGCGGGCTGAGCGGCCTGGCGGGCTTAGCGCCCCGGATGGCTGGGCGGCCTGGCGGGCTTAGCGCACCGCCTCCCAGATCGCGCTGGCGGCCGTGCGCACGGCCTTGGAGGGCGAACAGCGCAGTGACCAAAGGGCAAAATATGCCGCCCTTTTGAACTCATGGGATTTCGTCGCCGCGATCGCCCCCGAGACAGAGACACCGGCGGTGTACCGGCGCAGTGCACGTAAACCGACAGCGATGTCGGCCGCCGCCTGGTTATCCCCGTTGGCCAGTGCCCGGGCCCGATGGGCGGCGAGCACCCGGGCGTCGACTTTGAAACTGCGGACCGGGTCGGCGGACAAGTTGTTACCGTGTGTCCGGTACGCCACGGTGACGTCGTCCAGGCGCAGGCAGGGCCCCTTCTCCAGCAACCTGTAGATGAAGTCCTTGTCCTCGGCCCCGTCGAAGCGAGGGTCGAACCCGCCCGCCGCCTCCACGGCCTGACGTCGGGCCACCAGGGTGGTTATGAAGGGGCGGTTGCCCCCCGACAGCGCCGTACGACGGTCGACCGGTCCCGCTTGGCGGTTGACCTCGAAGGGCTCCTTCTCGTTGTCCCAGACCTGGGCGATGATGCTGTAAACGCCGATGGCCTCCTCGTGCCCGGCGAGGGCGGCCACGGCGCGGGAGAGATGCTGGGGGTACCAGTAGTCATCGGAGTCCAGATAGGCCACCAGCTCGCCTCGGGCGTGCTCGAGGGCCACGTTGCGGGCCCGGGAGAGGCCCCCCTTGGGGGCGCGGACGAGGCTTGTCCGGGGGTCGGTCCCGATCAGCTCGGCCAGCCTCTCGGTCGTGGCCGCCGAGCCGTCGTCCACCACGATGACCTCCCAGTTGGCCCAGTCCTGGCCCACTACCGATGCCACCGTCTCGCCCAGGTAGGGCGGGTCAGGCAGATGGGTGGGGACTATGACGCTCACCAAGGGCGACCACGGCCCCGTAGGCGTCCCCTCAGGGCCGGGCACGGCGCCCATGGTAAACCTGGGCTTTTGGCGCCGGCAACCTATCTACTGGGCCGGCGCTCGCTCGGCCGGCGCCTGCTCACGAGCTTGCGCCAGGCTCGGCTGCCAGCGGTGCGCACTGCTTGCGACGGGGACCGCCGCAGGGACCAAAAGACCAGGTCGGCCGCTTTTCTGAAGTCTCCTGATTTCAGCGCCGCCAACGCTTTGGAGACGCCCACGCCGGCGTCATAGCGACGGGCCCGGCTCAGGCCGAGGGCGATGTCGGCCACGGTCTCGGTGTCCCCAGACGCCAGTGCTTGCTCTCGATGGGCGGCCAGGACCCGGTCACGGTACCTGGCGCTGCGGATGATGTCGAGGGACACGTTCTGGTCGTGATGGCGGTACGCGGCGGTGACGGTGCTGATGTAATGGCACGGCCCCTTCTCCAGCAGCTTGAAGATCAGGTCTTGGTCCTGGGCGCGGTCGAACTGGGGGTCGAACCCGCCCACGGCCTCTACCACCTGGCGCCGGGCGACGAGGCTGGGGATGAAGGGGCGGTTCCCTCCCGACAGGGCCGTGTGGCGGTTGGTCGGCCCCGACTGAGAGTCGACCTCGAACGGCTCCTTGTTGGTGCCCAAGACCACGGCAATGGCGCTGTAGGTGGCCACCGCCTCCTCGTGTTGGGCGAAGGCGCGCACGGCACAAGACAGGTGTGGCGGGTAGTAGTAATCGTCGGAGTCCAAGAACGCGACCAGTTCGCCCCGAGCGTGCTCGAGGCCGAGGTTGCGGGCGCGCGAAATGCCTCCCTTGGGCGCACGCAGGAGGGTTATCCGGGGGTCGACGATGGTCAGCTTTTCCAGCGTCTCGGTCGGCGCCGCCGAACCATCGTCCACCACGATGACCTCCCAGTTGGCCCAGTCCTGGCCGATGACTGATGCCAACGCTTCGCCGAGGTAGGGAGGGTCAACCAGATGAGTGGGCACGATGACGCTCACCAGGGGCGCCCATGGCGCGCTTGGCGCGCCCTGTGAGCTGGCCTCGGTGCTCATGGTCGGGGCGACCGGGCGCGCTCGAGCGCCCGGAGCCATCTGCGGTTGGGGGGAGCGGGGTTCGGGTGAGCGGCCAGCCACAAACCATAGCTCGCCCACGCCAGGTGGGCGCGGGCGGGGCGCCAGCCCGAGAGCCGGGCGATGTCGCGCCCGAGGGCCTCCGTCTCCCGCTTGGCCAGGGACACTGCGTCGCGCCGGTGCGCCCGGGCCAGGGCCAGGCGTTGGGCCCGGGTGTTGGCGGG
>CAYZVQ010000003.1:11033-47148 GCA_964481925.1 uncultured Acidimicrobiaceae bacterium | reverse complement strand
CACCGGAGTTGGAAGCGAAGCTGACCGTGTAGGAGGTGTTGGCCGTCCACTGGGCATAAAGGGTGGCGCTGGCCGTGAAGGGGTAGCTGGACCCGTCGGCATAGGCGGTGCCTGAACCGTTGGCGGCGGTGGCCCAACCGGCGAAGCTGTGGCCGGGGTAGGTGAAGTCATTGAGCGTCAGAGCGGTCGGGACGTTGTCGGTCTCGTTGGCCATGGTGCCCGTGGCAGCGCCACCGGAGTTGGAAGCGAAGCTGACCGTGTAGGAGGTGTTGGCCGTCCACTGGGCATAAAGGGTGGCGCTGGCCGTGAAGGGGTAGCTGGCCCCTCCGGCATAGGCGGTGCCTGAGCCGTTGGCGACGGCGACCCAACCGGCGAAGCTGTGGCCGGTGTAACTAAAGGTGTTGGCCGTAAGGGCGGTAGCGCTGCCGTAGGGCTCGACCTCGTTGGCTATGGTCCCGGTAGCGCCGGCGGCGTTGGCGTTGAAGGTGACGGTGACCGGGGCGCTAGTAGTCGTGGTCGGGGGCGGTGGGAAGAAGATAATGGGCGCGGTCGTCGTGGTGGTGCTGGAGGTGCTCGTAGCGCTCGAAGTGGTGGTCAGAGTTGTAGTGGAAGTGGTCGTGGTCGTGGGCACCACCGCTTGCTCCATGACCTTTTCCGCCGGTCCCTTTGTCGTCCCTCCCGGGCCGGTCGCTGAGACGTGGAAGCTGTAGACGCGCTCGATTGACGACGTGTTGGCCGGGATGGCCAGGGAGTGCGCCATCGTCGATTTGCACGGGAATGTCATGGGCATCGAAGCCAGGGCGGGGCTCAACGAAACGACACACGTACGAGCGTGCTCAACTCTGGCCGACATGGTGACCTTTCCTCCTGCGGAGGAGACCGTCTTGGGGACCACTGCGAAGCTCATGACTTTTGGAGCGGCGGGTCGCACGCTCACCGTCACCGCCCGTGCGCTCACCGGTCCTCCCAGGCCGGAGGCCGAGAGGTGGAAAGTATAAATGCGGTCGGCCATTGACTTGTTGGCAGGCAGGGTCAGCGAGCGGAGCATGGCAGAACCGCACGGGACGGTAACGGGCATCGAGCTCAACGCGGGGGTCGACGAAAAGACACAGGCTCGCCCGTGCTCGACTGTCGCCAAGATCGTGAGCTTCCCACCGGTTGACCGCAGCACCTTGGGCGCCACCGAGAAGCTGGTGATCTGCGGAGGGACAGGATGGGGCTTACTCGAGAGTGCGGGCGTGAGTGTTTGCCCGTCCATGTGAGCAGCAGAAGCCGAGACGCTAGCCATCGGTAGCCCGAGCAGGCACACCGCGGCGACGACCGATGCAATCGCTTTCAAGGCGACCGGTAGCCGGAAATGGGCTGCGATACTCCTACCTAGTCGCATTATCGTGCGGGACTTGGTAACTCCGGGTGTACGACCCCGCAGCATTGGATTCTTCATCCGTTCTCGTCTCCTACTCCTGTCGCCGGCAGGACCGCAACCGTACAAGGGCGCGATGGAACAAACTCTCGACCTGTGGGCTAACACCGTCGGCTCGGCGCTATCCCGGCACCGTGGCACATAAGCTCGGTGACCAGGAGCGTCTTCCGGCAGCCCGGGCTATAGCAGACCAACGTGGGGCATGCCCGGGGAGGTCGTCACAGCGGACCTCGTCCAGGGCGGAGAATCCCCTTCAGCACTTCGCACATGCTCATCTGCTGCTGGGTCTTCGAGCCGTGTTGGCAACTATGTCGGGACCTGGATGTTCTCCTTGACTCGCACTAGCCTTCCTATTTACCACTCTGCGCACTCATCCCGCGCTCACAGTGGCCACCTGCCTTGGCTATCGGCCGCCACGCGGGTTCGCAATAGGGCCTTTTGGCCCGAAAAGTTAAAATTGGGCCGCTTCCTGTAGATTTAGGACAGCGACTTCAAACGGTCCGTCACCGCAACGGGGAGCCGGGGCAAGGAGCCTAACTGCCGACTCGGGAGGTCGCAGTGGCGCGGCCTATGCGGGTCAGGAGGACACCGGACCTGCCTCACGAGATAGTTCGGCCTAGTCGGTTTCGAGCTGTAAGTGTGCCTCCCATCGCTCAGGCTCAATGGACAGGCCACATTTACCGCATGTTGGTCAGTCAGTCTCCGGGCTGGGGTCTTCTTCGGCCACGACCGGGACGCTACTGCTAGTCCTCGTTCTCTTCGCCCTGGCTGACCCATGCCCGCGGTCCAGGAGGCGCTGCTTGACCTGGAGGCCGTCACGGGCTATAACCGTCGTCCGCGGTGATCCGGCTCACGGCCGAAGGCAAGATGTCGCCCTGCTGGAGGCCGCCAGCCTCCGCCCCGTAGAAGCCCTTCTGCCGCTATCACCTGTAGCGCCCCCGTCTCGGCTCGGCCCCGTCGTCTGGGAAAAGGACCTCTGCACCTTGAAGGTCTTGCTCGTAATCAGCGGGCTCCCTGACCGTGTGAGCACGTGGAGGAGCACTGAGCCTGCCGTCCAGGTAGGCAGCGACAGCTGATGCGCATAGAGGTTGCTTTGCCGAGCCGACTTGGCGCTTGGCCACATGCAAAACCGTTTGGCCCGGCGGCAGTCTCTGCCAATTGCGGGCGCGGTCGAACTCCCCGCGAGCGATGATGTCGAGGATGTCCCCACCTTCGCGTCTTGCGAGGAGCACCTCCGTGGTCTCCCCGGGGCGTAGCGCCTTCCAACGGGGATATGCGTCGAGATCGAGGTGATTATGGCTTTCCGGTAACACATGGCTCCCGTAGGCCTGGTCGACGGGGCGTGGACGAAATGATCCAGCTCGATGAGGCTGGCGACCGTCCGAGGCCCGAAGACTGCCGAGATCGCGTGGGGCACCCGAAGGTCAGCTCAACACCATGGCCGCGTGCATGGCAATCCCTATTGCCATGCAGCCCTCGTCGATCATCATCCTGTTGGAATGGAGTGGAGCCGGCTGGTCTTCGCCCAGAGGTGCAGCACCCAAGAACACCATCGCGCCAGGAACGCGCTCCAAGACATACGACCAATCCTCACCCGTCATGACCGGGCTCGGCATATTTACGACCTGATCGTCCCCCAACAAACCACGGGCGACCTCAAGCGTCCGGCGAGCGGCCGACACATCGTTGACTGTGACCGGATAGGGGTTGGGCAGGTCTGGGTGTTGTCGGCCATCGCCGGTCGTCTCCACGTCAGCCTGGCATTGGTGGGCTTCGGCAACGTGTTGCGACACCCGCAGGAGGCTCTCGAGCACGGCAGTTCGAGTCGCCTCGGAGACGGTCCGCACGGTACCCTCCAGGACCACAGTCTCGGGGATCACATTGAAGGTCGTCCCGCCCGAAATTCTTGTTACCGTCACCACCGCCGGATCGAAGGTGGGGACTCGGCGACTGACCATAACCTGGAGGGTAGTGACCATCTCGCACGCCACGGTCACCGGGTCGACCGCCTCGTACGGCATCGACGCATGACCTCCCTTCCCCCTAACCGTGACCCGGAACGAATCCACCGACGCCATAAACGCACCACCACGGGTGGCAATACATCCTGACCTGAGGTTGGGCGAAATATGCAGGGCAAACGCCCGGTCGATGGGACCGTGGCGCTCGAGCAGGCCCTCCTCCAGCATGACGCGCGCGCCCGCGTGTCCCTCCTCGCCCGGCTGGAACATGAACACCACGCGGCCCGCCACCTCGCCTCTCCGCCGAGCCAGCAACCGGGCAGCACCAACGAGCATGGCCACGTGGGCATCGTGGCCACAAGCATGCATCGCGCCCTCAACCTTCGAAGCAAACGCCAGCCCGGTCTCCTCCCGGACCGGCAACCCATCCATATCGCCACGCAGCAGCGTCGTAACCCCGGGCCGCTCTCCTTCAAGCACCGCTACCACCGAACTAGTCCTGGTACCGGTCGTTACCTCCAACCCCAGCCCGTCGAGCGCCTCTAGCACCGCACCCTGCGTCCTCGGCAGCTGCAGCCCCACCTCAGGGTGGGCATGGAGCCGTCTCCGCAACTCCGTCGCCGCTCCCAGTAACTCATTGCCGTCATTCACAAGAGCCCTTGTCACATCGCACCTCCTTTGGCACATCTCCCTCTACCACGTCCCGCCCACGTTCTCCAGCGCCTGCCTTATCCACTCAAGACCCGAAAGCCGCATTAACCCATAGCTGTGGAAGGCCACCCTCTCGATGCCCAACGAGTTGACCAGTCCCACCTTCTCGACAAGGTTCTCACTAGAGTCGCAGTCGGGCAGGACTGGCCGCAGGACTACCGTCGTGCCCTCACCCAGCACCGTCCGATAAGTCTCCAGGTCCAGACGCAATCGTTCCGCCGCCGCCGCGTACCCGACGACGGCCACCTCCCCACACGCCCTTTGGATCCTCTCCAGGTCGATCCCGAACTGCCACCCAATGTCCGCTGCCGCCGCCCCCTCCGGAGCACCGCTCACGTACCCCTTCACTCCACCCGAAAAGTCGAGGAACACCAGCCTTTTCCCCTCCGTCTCGAGGACCTCGACAACCTCCTCAACCAGCGACGACACGACCTCGGACCGCATGTCCAGGTACCTAAGCAACTCCCCGTCCGCCAATTTGCTCAAGCCCTCCCGCGTAACCTCCGCCGGTCCATTACCGCCCTCTTCCGCGAAAGACCTCGCCAAACGCTCCCGGACCTCTCGCTGTACCGCCACAGGATCGACCCCCCTGTCTCGCGCCTCCCTGCTGCAATGCACGCAGAAGCACAGGCCAAGCAGGTACCGGCTCGTCCCATCGAGCGTTATCGCGTAACGCTCATGATGGAACCCGTGCTCTATCGGCTGAAAATTGAGAGATTCAGCGAACACCCGGTCAATGTCATACCGCGCCAGGTCGCCTGTGATCGCGCGCACGTAAGCCCGAACCTCAGGATTTGATGGACATAAGTCGGTAACATACACATCCCCGAACGCGTTCACGGTCGACAACTTCGGGAACTCGTACCTGTCTGCATGCAAATACACTACGAACGCGCCAACTTGCATGCCCCGGTCCCCGCCGAGCTCGCAGGCCTCTGCCAAAACATCCCTCTCGAGGACCAAACTATCCACCACTGGCTCAATTGACAGATCCCGGTACCGCGAACGATCGGGCCTAAAATATACCCGTCCCCCTGGTATATAGCTGACGCGTCGACGAGGATTGTGCGGGAACAAGTCCCTAGCCGCATGGTACACCGTCGTCATCACAATGCCGTCCAGCCCTGCTCGGTCCTGTACGTTGCCTAACACATGGTCAACGCCCTCGTCCGCCAGATCGCTCGCAAAGGTAAAGATGGTCTTGCTTGTGATGCTCACGGTACCTCCCTACGCCTCATAAATACATGCTCGACCATACTCCTACAACGACCACGACCCGGGTCTACTCCGCACCTCCCTGGTCCGGGCGCAACCCTGTGCGTCCTGACGAAAAGTGGCTGTGGACAACCTTCCACTCACCACCATCACGTGCACATACCAGGGTGCTCCTGAGGTACGGGCTATTTGACGCATACGACGGGCGCGGGTTGTCCCCAGTCCAATCCCAATGCCGCCAGACGTACTCATCAACCATAACGGCCATATCGCTCCGAATAGTTATGTGGCTCTTGAACCGCGGCGCTGACTGCGTGCTGTGCATTTTTGCCCTATAATGGTCCCAAATATTGGCCCAGTCGTCGATCCCGTGGTAGACATGGCCATTTGTATTGAAGAAGACACACCCCGGATCGGCGCTCCACAGAGGACGCAACGCATCGATATCAAGCCGGTCGTTAGCGTCGAAAAACCGCTCCCACAACGTTATTAGCGCTTGTTGGTCCTCTGGAGAACCACCGTCAACCGTGGGCGGGCCCGGCTCCAGCTCTTCTATACCAGAACCTTGTAACATTCTCCCTCTTTTCTAAGGTACAAACAAATAGTGGCAATCGGAGCCCTTCCCTCGCTAGGCCTGCCCTTTCGAGCCGCCTAGACTGTTTGACAGGTGCTCCGTGACGCAAAACGACCGCACCGAGCTAATAAACTGCTCGTGCTCCTCTTTCATTGGGACGTGGCCACTGCCCTCGAACACGACCCGGCGCACGTCCGGCACGAGCGAGACTAATGGCTCTGATTGCTTCATCGAGCAGATCCAATCGTGACGACCAACCATCACGAGCGTAGGTGCACGGACCGCCGCCAGCGCGGGCCGCAGGTCGTAGTTACGCGCATAGCTAGCAAAGTACCAATTGGACAGACCGACGTTCAGGATCGTCCCCCGACGTGAAGCATCACGCTCGGCCACGTAGTCGTGAAAGTAAAGTGGCCGGAGCCGAGCGAGCCTCGCCCCCGCCTCCTTGTCGTCGAGAAGTCGTCCGTCCAGGAGCTCCTCGACGATCCCCAACGCGTCGGGTCCGGCCGCCTCTGCAGCGAAGGACCGTGCTTCCTCGATAAAGGTGTAGCTCGTTGGCGTCGAGCAGACAATAAGCTGGTCCAAGGCCATCGGGTAGCGAAGCGCGTAGTGCAGTGCGACGGTGCCTCCAAAAGAGAACCCAAGGACCGACCAGCGGCGGATCCCAAGGGCACCGCGCAGCGCCTCGAGGTCGTCTGCCATGTGCTCAGGAGTGCACTTGTCAACTGCAAGGCGCTCAGAGCGGCCGTTCCCGCGGTGGTCCACGTAGACGAGCTGCATGTCATCAGTCAACGGGGCCAGCCAGGGCACCAGGTCCGAGTGGTCCAGCCCGGGACCGCCGTGGAGCACAAGCAGCACTGGCTTCGGGACGAGACCCTCGGGCCCGAACCGGAGCCCGTAGCCGTCAACGTCGAAATACAGATTTATGCCGTTAACTTTCGCGAACACTACTACCTTCACCGTTACCTGGCCCGCTCGCCCGCTCGGGGCTCGTAAGAACATCGCTGGCCGCACCGCCATGGCCTACCCCGAGGAGGGGGGCCACCTCCTGTCCTATGGTCCGCATCCCCGCCTCGATAGCGCCTTCGGGCATCAGGAACGCAAATTCCCTCACTCCTACGTCGGCGTAACGCCGCAGGGCTTCCGCGCACTCCTGGGCCGTACCGCTAACAGCCAACTCGTTCACTAACGCGTCGGGGACCACCTCGCTCGGGTCGCCACCTTCTGCCAGCCGCCGCAAGGTTACCTCGTACTCTCCCGGGGAGACGGCGGCTAGATAGTCGCGCCGACCCAGTTCGAGTTTCCCTTCCTGAAAAAGCCTGACCTCTCCCCGCAAAGACCTGCCCACGATGGGCTTCAAAAGCGATCGCGCTCGGGCGCTGTCGTTGTCACAACAGAAGTGTACGAACTGAACAACCCGAAAACCGTCGAGGCTCCTGTTGGCCCTGGAAGCGCCCTCGGCAATAAGCCTGAGCCCCCGGGCGATGCGCTCAACGGGTTCGAGCACCGATGCTATCCAGCCATCCCCTATCTCCCCACATGTCCTAAGGCTTTGCTCACGCGTTGCCCCAAGAAGTACCGGTGGGGCGGGGCTGACTTCGAAGCCAAGCGAAACGTCATCTAGCGAGAACGTCTTTCCCCTATAGGAGCTCCGCCCCTGCGACAACAGCTCTTTGACTATGACGGCAGCTTCGGCGAGAGTTGTCCTTGGGCTTGCGTAACGCAAGCCCATCTGCTTCACCCAAGCCTCGACACCTGCGCCAATACCCACCGTTACCCGGCCCCCGGACAGCTCGGCCAGAGTGCCGTAGTCCACCGCGATCTGAGTGGGGTGCCGACTGTAGGGATTTAGGACGCCGACGCCTATGTGGAGGGTACCGGTGACCATTGCGCACGCCGCCGCCAGCGGCACGGCACCCCGGTGCCAAAGGTCCTCAGACAGCCAAAGTCCGCCAAGTCCCTCCTGCTCAGCGGTCCGAGCGATCTGAACCGCACGCGAACTCGGAGGATTTGAGAGCAGAACGCCGAGCCGGAGCTGGCTGTCCGGACGCGGCGTCTTCAGCATTGTTCACGAAATTACGTCCGCCCTGCGCAGATTGTCAAGAGCCTCTGTGCAGATTGTCCTGAGAGGGGCGGACTTCGTTGCTGTCGTCCCGCCCAGCCGGCCCCCGTACCTGGACCATTTTGCCGGCCGGAGCGACACCGTCCTGCGACCGGGTGTTCCCCCGGGCGGGCTCGTCCGTCAGCGCTGACGACCGCTATGACCGTCCCGCGCCCGGGCCCCCCGCCCACCGTCTCGACGTGACCAGACCTTTGGAGGCGCGGCGCCGACACTTTCTCTTTACTTACTCCTCCTTCGGACAGTACACTCCTATTGTCGGAACGCCCGGTGGTCACGGGCTACGGTGTACTGCGCCTATGTCACACTTCAGTGGCACGTCACTCAGGAAATGGAGGGTTCGTTGGACGCAGAGGGTACAGCCGAGGTTACTGACAGCAATATCGCTATAGCTCGCCGGCTTATGGACGAGGTCTGGGGCCACGGGCAGGTGGAGCTGCTTGATGAGATCATGGTCGAGGATGTCATCGACCATGGTGCCGAAGGCCAGTCTGGCGGCCGCCAAGCCGTAAAGGACGCCGTGCGGATGATCCGCGGTGCCTTTCCCGACCTCCAAACGGTGGAATCTGACATCGTCGCTCAGGGCGATAAGGTCGTACGCCGCTGGGTGAACGAGGGTACACATGCGGGCAGCTTTCTCGGCCTTCCGCCCACCGGTAACCACATCCGCGTTACGGGGATCAACATCGAGCGCATCGTCGGCGGGCGCATCGTCGAGTACTGGCACAACTTTGACATGCTGGGCTGGCTGGAGCAGCTTGGCGTAGCCATCCCCATCCAGCTGCCGTCAAGTTCCAGCTTCGCCGCCGAGGCCACCGAATAGTGCTTGTCAGGATCTCCTCCGTTCATCTTTATCATGTCGCAATGCCTCTTAAGGAGCCTTGGAAAACCGCGTTTGGCGAGGACCAGACCGTCGAGACGGTCCTCGCCGAGGTCCAAGACGACAACGGCCTCTCCGCCTGGGCCGAAGCAACGCCGCTCGGTTCGCCCAGGTACAGCTCGGAATGGGCAGGTGGCGCTTTCGCCGCGCTTAGGGATTTCTTTGCACCGACCGTCATTGGAAAAGATTTCGCCTCCGGAAGCGAGCTCCAAGACGCCCTCGGCGCGTTCAAAGGCCACCAGTTCGCCAAGTCGCTCTTGGACATTGCTTGGTATGAGCTCGCTTCAAGCCAGGTCGGCCAGCCTTTGCACAAGTTCCTTGGGGGCGACGATAAGCACGTCGAGGTGGGAGCCGACTTCGGCGTTCGCGCCTCGCTCGACGAGCTCGTCGCCAAGGTCGGCAGCGCGGTTGACCTTGGCTACCGACGGGTCAAACTGAAGGCGCGGCCCGGCTGGGATGCTGCCGTAGTTCGCTTGGTCCGCAGGGAGTTCCCGGACCTCGTCTTCCATATCGACTGCAACGGGGGCTACACTCTTGGCGATCTTGACCTCTTCAAGCAGCTTGACGACCAAGGACTGGCCATGATCGAGCAACCCTTGGCCGTTGACGACCTCATTGACCATGCCAAGCTGCAGGCTCAACTGACCACGCCCGTCTGCCTTGACGAGAGCATTACCTCTCCTGCCCGTATGAGGCAGGCCGTCGAGATCGGGAGCTGTCGTTATGTCAATATCAAGCCGGGAAGGGTTGGCGGCCTCACAAACGCCATCCGGATCCACGACATCTGTGCGGCAGCCCAGATCCCCGCTTGGGTAGGCGGCATGCAAGAGAGCTCGATCGGTGCCGCTGTCTGCACCGCCCTCGCAACTCTGGACAACTTCGTGTACCCAGCTGATATCTTCCCTTCGGACTGGTTCTACTCAGAAGACCTTGCCGCGCCACCTGTAAGGTTTGGCCGCGGCGACGCCGGCCAACCTTGCGCTATCCCCGACACCCTGGGCTCCCCGGTCCGGCGCCCTGCACCGGACCTCCTTGAGCGTTGGGCCATTCGTCAAGCTCTTGTTGGTCCCGGCCAGGTCTAGGCCCCCGGGCCTCGCCTTTATAACGAGGGCTACGATACCGTTGTCCCGTGGTGGGTACGCGCCTGCCAGCGGCCGTCCGTGTATGTCCACACGGAGGTGAAGCGCGTCGTTGTACTAGGGCCCAGCCCCGCCCGCGACCGGTCTATGAAATAGGTCCCGTGAACGACGGCGACATCGCCGAACCGGCGGACCTCTACGTCCACTTCCTCGAAGCGGACGGTTCGTGGTGTCTTGACCATGTACTCGATGTACGAACGCTTCTCGCGAACCGCGCCGCGGACGTCGACGTACACCCAGTCCGGCGCCAGGTGACGCTCGAAGAACGAGGAATCGTGCGTCCCGATCGCCTCGAACCAGCGTCGGTACACTTCGACGAACTCCGACCTAACTGAGGGCTCGCTCATCGGCCCGAGAACCCCCTCCGCCAGATGGTAGTCGGGACAGTAACATCGTCACGTGGGAGAAGTATATTCTTTTTTGACCAGCGTGCTACTACGAGGTACGAGGAGCGGAGGCAACGAGGATGTCTGGGCGACTTTCGGGCAAAGTAGCTATCATCACCGGTACGGGCGGAGGCCAGGGCCGGGCTGCAGCCCTCCTCTTCGCCCGGGAGGGGGCAAGGATCGTCGGCTGCGACCTCAAGGGGGACGGAGCTGAGGAGACCGTCCGACTTGTGACGGATGCCGGAGGGGAGATGGTCTCGATGGCCCCCGTGGACCTGAGCGACGCATTGGCCATCGAGAGCTGGATCGCCTTCGCGGAGCACGCTTACGGTGGCTTCGACATACTCTACAATAACGCTGCCGCAGCACGGTGGGGACGCCTCGAGGTCGTCACCCCAGAGGACTTCGACTTCTGTGTCCACAACGAGGTTACGCACTGTTTGCTCACCATAAAGCTTTCGCTCCCCAACTTCCGTCGTCGCGGTGGTGGTGCCATCATCAATACGGCATCTGTGGCCGGGATGCCCCCCGGCACGGGCATGCCAGGCAATGTCAGCGGGAGCCTCATGCACAACTTGGTCAAGGCCGCGGTGATCAGGATGTCGGAGCACCTCGCCGTCGAATTGTCGCCGTACAATATCCGAGTGAACTGCATCTCCCCTGGGCCGATTGACAGCCCTGCCACCAGGCCTATGCTGGGAGACGACCCATCGACGCAGATGCGTAGGACGTGGATCAACTGCCTGCTGGTTGGTCGCTACGGGACACCGGAAGACGTAGCCCATGGGGCCCTCTACCTCGCGTCGGACGAGGCGTCGTACGTAACAGGTAGCAATCTCGTGATCGATGGGGGCTGGACTGCCTCAGGCGCCCACGGTCGACCGGATCCAGCTATAGAGAGCTTCATGGAGGCAGCGGGGGCGGGCATTGTTAGCGGGGGCTACTCAGCCGAGGGCGACAATAGGTAGGAGGCACTTTTATTGCGGGCCAGGCGCCAGCGGGCCGAGGTTACCGAGCCAAACGGCTCTAACGGGCGAAGCGGAAATGTCACTTATGTGCAGCGGAGCAGCGATCAGCCACCCTGCTTGGTTACCGACCGCTTCCAGATTGTAAAGTGGGGCCAGTAGTAACGTCTCGCTTTCAAAGAACCGGAAAAGGTGACCGGTTGGTGAGTACGGGTTGTCGTACCGAGGGGTGTCGCCTCCGAGGATGGCGAAGTCGTGCTCCAGCACGAAGTCGATGGCGTCTTCGCTCAGGTAGGGGCACTCGGTAAGAAAGTCCGCGTCCCGCCAGTGGCTGCTCCAGCCGGTGCCGATCAACAGCGCCTTGCCCTTATAGGGAGGGTCGGCAACCTGGCGGACCAGGGGCTCGATCATGGCGGCAGTCAGCGCGCTGCGGGGGCCGACGGCGTTATAGATGCAGATACTGGGTACCAGCACCGTTCGCTCAATGGGTAGTTGGCCGAGGCGTTCGCGGGTTGGGAAGACGTGAGCAGCCGTTTCGAGGTAGGTCCCGGATTGCAACGGCATAGAAACGGCCTCGGCGTATATGGGGCCACCTTCCCACGCCTGGAAGTCCAGGCTCCAAACTTTTGGTGTAAAGTAGGGTGCGCCATAATCCCACATGCCAGGAAAAATAGGCCCCGTGATATCGATCAGGCTGAGCTGGGACCGGATGTCGTTCTCGGTGCTCATGAGGCCCCGTACTCTAACTTCTCGGTCCCCACGCGGCGCGCCAACGCCTGCTCGAGAAGGGCCATGGACGGCAGGAGCTCCCTCACTCGGGGCAGGACGTCGTCCCAGGTCCCGCGGGTAACGACGTCGCGGAACGAACGCCACTGGGCCTGTAGGTTGAGGTGACCCGGCAGAGGAGCCCCGGCGCTCGAACCGGACATCGAAGCTACCGTCCAGTTCCCGGCGGAGTCAGCCCAAGCGGTACCCCGGGTACCGACGATCAGGATCTGCGAAGGTGGGACCGGTCCGGGGCCCCAGATTTCGGTGACAGTCACGCAGGGCCCACCGCCATCGAGCCTCAAAAAGGCCGTGTCTTCGCAAGTACCGAGGAACTCTGAAGAGAGGCGTACGTCTTCCAGGGCCAGCGCAGAACCCAATATCCAGGCCACCCTGTCCAGCGAGTGCACGCCGTTGGTGACAAGTACGCCGCCGCCGCTCCTGAGCGGGTCGAGGTACCAGGACGGGAGCGGCACCACCGGGTCGACCGTGAACGCGACCACATCCGACAGCCACTCCACCCGGCCCAGCTCACCGCGGCGCACGGCCTCGCGCAGGGCCTGTACTCCCGGGGCGAACCGAGTCGTCATCCCGACGGCCAGTACCCCCCTGTCGGCTTCGGCCACCAAGTTCGCGACATCCTGGCCCGGCACCCAGGGCGGTTTCTCCAGCAGGACGGGGAACCCCAGGCGTAGGGCCACGCTCGCCTGGTCCAGGTGCATGGCCGAGGGCGACGCAATGATGACGGGAGTACGGCTGGCCGGCACCCCCACGTCACCCAAGACCTCCCCGAGGTCGCCGTCCAAGCCAACCGCCCTCGCCCTGAACTCGCTGGCCAGGGTGGTCGCTCGGGTGAGGTCGGGGTCCACCACCAGGAGCACCTCATCGCCGGCAGCGGTCACCGCCAAAGCATGCTCCCGGCCCATCCGGCCCGCACCGATGACTACAGCCCCTAGGCACACTGAAGGTCCCCCTGGAAGCCCTGGCCCAATTATTGGTCCAATTCTAACGTGGAACGCCTTGCCATGCAATGGGCCGACGGTCTATCCTGGTGATGTCACGTAGAGCGTATAGCGTCCCGGGACGTGGCACGACCATCCGGGCGTGGCGCCAAGATGCGCACGGCACGGTCGCAGGCTGAGCCTAGAGGGTCTGGAGGGAGGCATTTTAGGATGACACAAAACACGGTGGCTGCTCGAAGCTCGGCCATTTGGCAACAGGCGTCCAGGTCAATTCCCGGGGGGGTCTTCTCCAACACTCGCAGGTCCGAACGCCCTTACGCGTTCGTCTCGGCCGAAGGGCCCTACATAACCGACGCCGACGACCAGCGCTACGTCGACTTCCATAGCTCGTTCGGGGCGGTTCTGCTGGGGCACAACGCCGAGGTCGTGCGCCTGGCGGTAGAGAAGGCCTTACGCGAGGAGCCGCTCCTAGTGGGCTTCGGCACCACGCGGCTCGAAGTGGAGTTCGCCGAGCTCATCGTGGCAGCAATCCCCTCGGCGGAACAGGTAATAACGACAACGAGCGGGTCAGAGGCAACATATCATGCCATCCGCCTGGCGCGCGCAGTAACCGGACGGCGCTATCTGCTGAAGTTCCAAGGGTGCTTTCATGGCTGGCACGATGCAGTGGCGCGCAACGTTATCTCTCCACCGGACCGGTTGTGGAAGGACGACCCGATATCAGAAGGTAGCCTGAAGTCAACCCTCGACGATACCCTTATCGCCGAGTTCAACGACCTGGGCTCCGTGCGAAGGCTATTTGCCGCTCACGACAATGACATCGCCGCCGTGATCCTCGAGCCCATACCTCATAATATTGGTTGCGTTCTCCCGACAGACGAGTTCCTTCGCGGCCTGCGTGAACTGACGTCGGCAACATCGACGGTCCTGATCTTCGACGAGGTCGTCACCGGGTTCAGGCATGCCCGGGGCGGTTACCAGGAAATCTGTGGGGTCCTGCCGGACATCACGACGTTCGGTAAGTCTGTGGGCAACGGCGTCCCCGTTGCCGGCTTGGCTGGTAAGGCGGAGCTCCTCAATGAGTTCGACACAGCCGGAGGGCACGTTCTTTACGCTGGCACATTCAATGGCAACTCGGTCTCGATGGCAGCGGCAATAGCCACGCTGACCGAGATCGAGTCATCTGGTGAGGATTTCTACAACAACCTTTACTTCCTCGGGGACCGCATGCGCTCTGGCCTCTCCGAGATAGTCAGGTCCCGTGGGCTTCCCTGCACAGTTATGGGTTTTGGCTCAGTCTTTTGTTTGTACTTTCTCACCGGCGATGTCCGGGGTTACGCAGATCTACTGAGAAATGATGCTCTCGCCTATAAGCAATTTCATCAGCGCATGACGGACAAAGGGTTCTTTATGCTCCCACTCGCCCTGAAGCGCAATCATATATCCGCGGCGTTTACCGAGACCAATGTAGATGACGCTTTGGCCGCCGCTGAAGATGTCCTTGGTGAGATGGTCAGGGACGGCACCGTCAAGGAGAGCGAGCGGCTCCGAGCCTAGAGTTGCATATGACCTCGAGTGCTTCGGCCCGCGCCGCCAAGGGACCTTTCGTTGAGGTGGCCAACGCCATCTTCAACACCGCAGTGCCCACTCCGGTCCTGTTCGCTGACCTTCGACAGGTCAAAACCAACATTGCTGCGATGGCCAAGCGGACGACCAGCTACGGGGTTGCTCTGCGCCCGCATTTCAAGACCTCAAAGTGCCTGGAGATCGCCGCTCTCCAAGCCGAGGGGGGAGCCACCGGGTTTACCTGCGCGACCCCAGCGGAGATCCGTGCCCTGCTTGCCGCAGGCCAAGCAGACCTTCTTTGGGCCTACCAGCCGGTTGGTCGCGACCGGGTGCAACTAGCTGTAAGCAGCAACCGGGCGGCGCGAGTAGCCGTTGCGGTGGACTCCGGAGAGGTGGCGGGAGCGCTGGAGGCGGTCGCTGACCAGCTCGACGTTGTCGTCCCGGTTTATATCGAGGTAGACACCGGCCTCAGCCGAGCTGGGCTCAGGCCCTCCCAAGTAGCCGACTTCGCGGCATATCTGGCCGCGAGCTACCCGCACCTGGCCGTCACGGGGATCATGACGCACGAAGGCCATTTGGGCAAGTACGTCGGGCAGCGGGAGGCGCTGAGACAGGAGGGACTGCGTGTGGGCAAGGAACTCGTACAAGTCGCCGAGTGGGTCAGGGCTCGCCACGTCGCCTGTCCGACGGTCTCGGTCGGCTCGACTCCGGGAGCTGACTCTACCCCCACCATTTCCGGCATCACCGAAGCTCGGCCCGGGACCTATGTCTTCAACGACTGCAACCAGGTCGCTCTGGGGAGCGCAAGTTGGTCCGATTGCGCCTTGGGGGTGGCGGCGCGAGTTATCAGCCGACCGAAACCCGAGGTCGCGATCATAGATGCGGGGTCCAAGGCCCTCAGTTCCGACAGGCCAGCCTCGGGTGGCTCATCATTTGGGGTTGTCGTCGCCGACGGCGATGTCGAGTTCAATACCGCCAACGAGGAGCACGGGCGGTTGACGGGGCCGGGGGCAGCAAAGCTCCTGGTGGGCGACGTGGTGGCTGTGGTCCCAAACCATGCGTGTGGCACCGTCAACATGTGGTCTAGCGTCTTGGTGGCGGACGGTGGCGCAATTGTCGACGAATGGAAGATCGTGGCCCGCCATGGTGGTGCCATTTGACCACGGTGCTCCTGCGGGGAGGTCTCGTGGTCGATGGTACCGGGCACGTGCCCCCTTATCCAGCGGATCTCGTCATCCGGGGGGACAGGATCGACCAGATCGTCGACCGAAGAGGCGAGGACGGCTCCAGCCAGGCACCAGTCGGGGCCCCCGTCCTCGACTGCAGGGGGGCCATCGTCGCCCCGGGGTTCGTCGACGTGCACACTCACTCCGATCTGACTTGGCTTTACTATCCCGAGTGCACGAGCCGGGTGACCCAAGGCATCACCACGGAGGTCATTGGGAACTGCGGCATGAGCCCGGCACCGTTTGCCGCCAACGATGCCAACTTTCGCCAGACCATCTCGGTAATAGACCAAGAACCCGCCCGTCCCTTCGGGTGGGCCACTTACTCCGGCTATCTTGAGGTCCTGAGCGAGCACCGCGCCGCGACTAATGTCGTACCGTTTGTGGGCCACGGCAGTGCCCGCCAGATGGTCCTCAGCGGCTCTGGGACGGGCCCGGGCGACGCCTTGGCGCCTTCGCAGGTGGCCGAGGTAGTGGACCTGGTGCGCCAAGCACTGCAACTCGGCGCCTGGGGACTGAGCTTTGGCCTCATGTACTCCCCCGGCGAAGGCGCGTCGTTTGCAGAGTTGATGTCGGTAGCAAGCGAAGTGCAGCGCCAGGACGCCGTTCTCTCAGTGCACATGCGCAGTTATGAAGCAGCCAACATCCAACACGCCATCGAGGAGATGGTCCGGATCCAGTCGGGGTGCGGGGTGGCCCTGGAACTATCGCACCTCCGCGTCCTCAGGGCCGAAAACTCTGCTGTGGTCGAGCGCTGTCTCGAACTGCTTGATTCCGCTGGAGACGAGGTCCATGCCGACGCTTACCCCTATGAGGCCGGCCAGACCACTTTGTTCCAGCTCCTTGCGCCATCCGACCGCAGTCGCGGCGTGGCAGCCATGCTGGCTCGGCTGTCTAGCGATCGCCCGCACTATGCCAGGAGCGTCGCCCACGCCGGCTATTCACCGGACCAGGTCATCGTCGTCCGTACCGAGGCCCCTGAAGACGCTGCCGCGGTCGGGAGGTCACTTGGCTCACTCGCTGACGAAAGCGGCATGGACTGGCCCGACGTGGCCCTCGACCTCCTGGGACGCTCGAACGGTTACGTCGACGTGGTTGTGTTCGGCTCCAAAATGCCCGAGCAGGAGCTCATACTGCAGCATAAGAAGGTGATGGTCGGCTCGGACGGCTGGGTGGTCCCGCGCCAGCACTCGGCCGCGGTCCATCCGCGAGCGTTCGGCGCCTTTCCCAAGGCGCTCCGATTGCTCACTGACGGGGGGACGCCGTGGGAGGTGGCCATCGCAAAGGCGACGGGGGCACCGGCGAGGAAGATAGGCCTGACCAACCGCGGGGTGCTGTGTCCCGGAGCCGTCGCCGACATTACCGTTTTGGAACCCGACAGCCTTCTGGACATGGCCAGTTATGCCGAACCGTTCGCTCCTGCCCGCGGGATCAGGCACGTCCTCGTAGCGGGGGTCGCCGTGGTGCAAGACACCGTCACTACGCCCGAGCGACCTGGCCGGGCGTTGCTGCGCTAGCTGAGGGCCCGGCGAGCTATCGCCACGGCATACTGGAACTGCATATCGGCCTCTAAGTCCACGGCCGCAGCTCGAAGTAGCCCAAGGTACCGATCATGGTTCGTCGGCGCGAGCTCGGCCGCGGGCCCGGCCATACTAAGCGCCGCGATGACGTTCCCGCCACGCCGTATCGGGACGGCGAGACAGCAAACCCCCAAATCTCCCTCCTCGTTGTCGAAAGCGAAGCCACACCGTCTTATGCTTTGCAGTTCCGCCGACAGGCCCCTCTTGGTCGTTATGGTCCGTGCGGTCCGGGCCGGGAAGGGCTC
Organism: uncultured Acidimicrobiaceae bacterium; assembly: GCA_964481925.1. Classification (GTDB taxonomy): domain Bacteria; phylum Actinomycetota; class Acidimicrobiia; order Acidimicrobiales; family Palsa-688; genus Fen-671. The sequence goes on along the minus strand of CAYZVQ010000003.1, from coordinate 29,431 downwards.
CGGGGGCACGTGGGCGGCGAGAGAACTACTCGCCAGGAAGGCCAAGAGGAGCTTTCCCAGTCCTGTCTGGTGTGTGCCGTCTCGCGACCCTGTCTCCGAACGGAACCGGACGGGCCGGTTCGGCTCGAACACGCACAGGTGGACCACTTCGTACCCATCGAGGATACCGATGTTCACAGTCTGCCCGGAGGTCGACGCTAGGCTCTCCAGCACCGGCTTCGCGCTCAACGAGATATCCAGCACGGAAGTGTACGCCTCGGCCAGCGGCATGACCGATGGCCCAAGCCAAAACGTCGGGCGCTCGTCGATACGTTGCACATAGCCCGCTTCTCCCAGCACGCTGAGAAGTCGGACAAGAGTGCTCTTTGGTAGCGAGGTTTGGTCCTCTAAAGCTGCTAGGGCCATCGGGAGCCCGTGGTGTGCCAGGACCTGCAGGAGAGACAGTCCTCGAGTTAGCGCGGCAACGTGGTAATTACCCGCCGGAGCATTGTCGCCACCGGTGTCGCGCTCGACCTGGGCGACCCCCGAGCCCACGGGTGCCCGGCGCGCCGCGCTTCGTCGCGGCCGGCCCACGTTCGCCTTGCTCTGGTGGTCTGTCATGGCTCACCATCTGTCGGGCACTTTTTACCGTTCCGTCTTAGACACATAAGATACTAGACCCGCCCGCGGCCCCGCTCGCTCCGCCACAGCCCACAATTGGGACCATATCATCGCCGTCGGCCGGTCTCTACCGCCTCGACCACTCCCGGTCTAATATGTTCCTTGGTCCGTAACTGAAGGGGGGCACATACCGTGTTTATTGACGTGCACACCCACTGCCTGGTCGGCTCTCATTGGGGCCACGAGTGGGAGACCAACTGGGAGCCGGTCTATGGCGGCTCCTGGAAGGACGTTACGCCCGCAACCTATGACGAGGCCATGCACGGGGTCGACCTGGCCATCGTCTTTGGCATGCGAGCGACGGCTGTCGGTGTCAACACCCCCCACGACTATGTGGCAAACTTTTGCGCTCAGGTCCGCACTCCCACGATCGGCTTCATGGCCCTGGACCCAAGCGATGAGGACGTCATCGCCGAGATGGAGTACGCGCACTCCCTCGGCTTGCGCGGCATCAAGCTTTACCCCGTACTGGCAGGCTTCGACCCCACTTCCCCCCGCCACGACCCCTTCTATCGTCGTGCCACCGAGCTCAAGTTGCCCCTCTTGTGGCATATGGGCACTACGCCCAGCCCCGTCGGCCACCTGCAGTACACCCAACCGCTCCTCATCGACGAGGTCGCCAGACGCCATCCCGATCTTGTCCAGATTCTTGCGCACATCGGTCACCCGTGGCAGCGGGAGACTTTGATGGTCCTGCGCAAGCACCGCAATGTCTTCTCCGACGTTTCCGGCGTGTGGTCCCGGCCTTTCGACGGTTACGCAGCCCTTGTACGCGCTCAGGAGTGGGACGTGGTCGATAAGCTGCTCTTCGGGTCCGACTTTCCACTATGGACACCGGACGAGGGGATCGCCGGCCTGCGCGAACTAGCCTCCCTCCGGTCCGGTACTCTGCCCTACGTGCGTTCCGAGACCGTCGAGCGGATCATCGAAGCTGACTCGGCAGTGTTGCTCGGGTTACGGGCCTGACCCCGGCCCCGGTCAGCTACGGCCCTCTGCTCAAAGATCTTTGCCCGCACCCTTGGCGTTGACCACCTCACGCCGGGGGCCGCGCTGCCTTTATGTCACGTGCCATCTCCCTGATGCCATCGCGTAGGCTGATCTTCGGGCGATAGTTCAGTAGGTCAATAGCCGCCGTCCCATCCATCATGAAGTCGCTCCGGTAATACGGGATCGTCTCCTCCGGGCTGACCAGCTTGAACCGCGGCTCACGACCCACCTCCTCGCCGGCGATCAGGGCAATGGCGGGAAAGGTGGCGACCTCCGTACCCGCTATGTTCAGGGCGACGTCTGAGGACAACTCCAGGCACCGGACGGTCATCTCGACCGCATCGTCCACGTGCAACGGGCAGTAGCGCGGGTACATGCCCGGTATCACCTCGATCTCTTCCCCGTCTATGACCCGGTTGACCAGGCGAGTAAGCGGGTTGGGAGTCCCTATTGCGTAGGGCCCGCTGTACCTCAACCTGACCTTGACCATCCCTTGCCCCAACGCCATGACAAGCATCTCTGCCTGCGCTTTGGTGAGCGCGTAATCATCCTGGGGGCGGAACGGCGAAGCTTCCGTGAAGGGCACCGCGCTCGACCCGTACAGGCCCCCAGTCGAACCGTGAACGAACAGTGAAGCACCCGCACCGGCGGCGTACTGGAGCACCCAAGCAGTGCCCCTGACGTTAGTGTCGATATACGACCCGATATCTTCTGAATCGATCAACGCGGCAAGATGGACCACGGTGTCAATGCTCTCGGGCAGGTTGGCAAAGCTCGCCCGATCGCATAAGTCCAGCCGCACGCCGATCGCGCCCTGGGGGCTCTCGCCGGCCCTGCTCGCAGCGTAAATAGTCTTATCACCCTCGCGGACCAGTCGCTCGACCAACCGCCGACCGATGAAGCCGGACGCTCCCGTTACCAGGATCACCATTTCCGTGCCCTCTCTCGCCTTGTCCCCGATGAGCGGACCAATCACGGAACCTCTCCGGCGATGGTCCTCATGCCACAACCGCTTCAGCCCGCGATCCCCCCAGATGGGCTGTCGCCTGGCCGTCGGCGTCAAAAACGTGCATCCCGCCCACCCTGCAAAACACTTCCACCCGGTCCCCGACCACCTCTCGACCCCAGCTGTCAGCCTGCACCGTGAGGTTGTTGGTGCCGCCGACTTCGACGTATATGAAGCGTTCACGCCCCAGGTCTTCCACGAACGTAAGCCGGCCCGGTATAGGGCCGAGCCAACCGTCGGACGGCCCCCCATAGACCCGCAAGTCCTCCGGGCGGACCCCGATCGTGTACGTGCCCCTGGCGAGCGTGGCGCTGGCCTCCGCCGTCCCGCGCACCTCGATCCCAAATGCATGCAGCTCAAACTGCCCCGCGGTGCCCTCGACCAAAGCGGCGAACAGGTTCATGGCCGGGCTGCCAATGAACCCCGCCACGAAGCTGTCCGCGGGCCGGCGGTACAAGGCCTCCGGCGTATCACATTGCGCAATGAGACCGTGGTTGATCACAGCGATGCGGTCGCCCATCGTCATGGCCTCGACCTGGTCGTGCGTTACGTACACAGTTGTCACTCCGGCTTCCGCCTGCACCCGCTTGATCTCCGCGCGAGCATGGGAGCGAAGCTTGGCATCAAGATTGGACAGCGGCTCGTCCATCAAGAACACGGCCGGGTCTCGTATCAGCGCCCGGCACACCGCCACTCGCTGCGCCTGCCCACCTGACAGCTGAGACGGGTGCCGCTCTAACAGCTCGTGCAGTCCCAGGAGGCCCACGGCTTCGGTTACCCTCGCCCTGATCTGATCGCGAGGCACCTTCCTCCGCTTCAGGCCGTACTCTAGGTTTTGGCGGACAGTCATGTGCGGGTAAAGAGCATAGGACTGGAACACCATGGCAATGTCCCGGTCGGCGGCGGCGACATCGTTTACTACTCTCGACCCGATCTGGATGGTCCCCTCAGTAGGCCGTTCCAGACCGGCCAGCAGCCGCAGCGTCGTCGTCTTACCCGACCCCGATGGCCCAACGAGCACCAAGAACTCCCCGTCGCGCACTTCCAGGTCGATACCGCGGAGCGCCTCGAACGACCCAAATTGCTTCGCTACGCCCCTAAAGCTTACCGCAGCCACCCTAGCTACCATCCCTTTCCGGCGCCCCATCCCGTCGTCTACCCACCAATGGTGCTCCCCAAAGCCAGTTCGAGCCGGCGCCGCAAGATAACAAAGACGATAAGAACAGGGATCGTACCCACGAAGGCGTCTATGGCGAGCAGTTGCCACTGCACAAAGAACTCCCCCGAATTCGTGAACACCCCTATAGTGATCGGCCACCTCGAACTGACTCCACTGAGGAACGTCACGCTGAACATGAACTCGTTCCAACCGTACATGAATGCCCACAGCCCGGTCGCAACAATACCAGGGAAGCTGGTCGGGACCATAAAGCGGAGCAGAAAACGCAAACCCATTGTGCCATCGATGGCCGCCGCCTCCTCCAGCTCAGCGGGCACCTGACGAAAAAAGGCGACGAGAAGCCATATCGAGAACGGGACGACGAAGGCGCTTGACACCAAAATAACACCTTGGAACGTCCCAATAAGGCCGAAGCGCCTGAAGAGCTCAAACAGAGGCACGATCAGGACTGCCGGGGCGATCGTCTGGGTGACGAGCACCGTATCGAGGAACAGGACGTTGCCCTTGAACTGCCGACGGGCGAGCACGTAGGCCGCGGGAATGGCCACCGCAAGTGTCAGCACGGCCACGCCCGTCGCGATGATGGCGCTGTTGCGCAACCATAGCCACAGAACTGACGACTGCAATGCGCTCGACCAGAACGACAGTGTTGCCGTTTGGGGTACCCAATGCTGGTTGCCGGCGATCTCAGGCGACGTCTTGAACGCCGTATCGACCATCACCAGCAGCGGGAAGATGCTAAAGCCAGCCGCTATGACCAGGAGCGCGTACCTTATGGACTGCCGTGGCCACGTCCTCATGGGTTACTCCCAGGCCGGCCCCGGGCCATTTGGCTACCGATCCCCACCTTGAGCGAACTGTGAAGAAGAAGGCGCACATAAAGAAGGCTGGCCGCCAGGAGCACAACGGTAACGATCACCGCTAGCGCCGCGGCATGGCCAAAATCGTAGTCGGAGAACGCCTTCTCATACAGGTACGTGGCCAATATTTCCGTCTTGTTGATCGGGCCACCATCGGTCATGACATAGATGATTGGGAAGGAGTTGAAGACTGTGACGAAGTTTGCCATCGTGACGATCAGGAGCACCTGTTTCAACATGGGTATGGTGATGAACCAGGCCCGTTTGACCTGGCTCCGCGACTCCAACGACGCCGCTTCATAAATCTCGCGCGGTATGGCTTGCATGGCTGCCGACAGCAGCACCGTGCCGAACGGCACCGATGCCCAGATCCCCACAGCTATCAGCACAATCGTCACCTGGGGGGTGTTGGCCAACCAGGGTACCTCAAGGACGTGAAGCCCGAGCATCGTCATTGTCCTGTCGACTAACCCGTTGGGCTGCAGGGCAAATCCCCAGATCACGGCGCTCACGGCCAGCGAGCTGGCCCAAGGTATCATCAGCGCGACGCGCAATACCGTACGCCCTCGGAAGCGTCCCTGGAGCAAGGCCGCCAGCGATAGAGCAACGACGACGGTGGTGACGACGACGCCCACGGTCCAGATGACCGTTTGCAGCGCAATCTGCCAGAACAGCGGGTCCTTGAACTCGTCCTCGTAGTTCCTCAGGCCCGCCCACCCCGAGGTGCCTGCCAGCCCTGCGCTTTTTTGCAGCGACAGCACCACTGCCTGGACAAGGGGCACGGCGAAGATACCGACAAGTAATATCACCGCGGGCAGTAAGTAGAGGTATGTGGTGGCGCTGCGTGCCTTTCCAGGCCTGCCGAACAGCCCCCGAGGGGACGTGCGGGGCAGTCCAGTGGCAACACGCTCGCCGTTGTCCTCCAAGGCTAACGAAGAAGTGCCTGAAATCATGCCGAACGACCGACCCTTCTCATCTCTCCAGCATTAAGCGAGCGCCATAGTCGCGTTTCGTACATACAACGCGACTATGGCGACACCATCCAGGCCTGCCTGTGGCCTCTACATCTAGCTTGCCAGAAGACCCTGCAGGCTCTGGCAGACACTCGCCGCTGAGGCGCCGTTTACGTACATTGTCTGCATCACCTTTACGGCTTGGGTGGAAAAGGAGTCCCACGCTGAGCTGAGCGGCGCGAACTTGGCTGTGGGCAGGAGACTGTCGAAAATTGGCCAGTTCCCAGTCTTATAGGTCGGGCTCGAGAACCCGGATTGTTCGGTCGGAAGGAACCCTTCGTCAGTCAGAAGGTTGTTCTCGATCGTAGGTGACATCAAGAACATGAGCACCTGGCGTATTTGGGCGGTGGTTGCCTTGGACCCTTTGTACACAGTCCAGCCGTCGGTAACGCCCAGAGTGGACTGTGTCGAGCCGGCGGGGATGGGCGCTACGCCGTACTGAAGGCCCTTTACGGCGCCGGCAATGCCCTGGAGCCAGGGACCGGTGATCGTCATGGCCGCATCTCCCGAGGTGAACCCGTCCAACTCCTGATCGGCATTGAAGGTCTGAGGGTCCGGTTCGACTTCGTGGCTGGAAACCAGGTTGCTCATAACGGTCATGCCGCTTACACAAGCCTTCTGGTTGAGGTTGAGCGTGGTCGTACTTGTCCCATAACCTCCACCGAACGACCAATAGAAGTAGTTGAACCAGGCTGAGAACGCCTCTGAACCTGCGCCCTGCACAGAGAGAGCATACTTAGACGCTCCCGATTTTACGAGCTTGGCGGCATCTGCCTCAAAAGCGGTCCATGTCTTGGGCGGGCCCATTATCCCTGCCTTGGCAAATTCGGACTTGTTATAGAACAGAGCGCGCGCAGAGCTAGCGTAAGGTAGGATGTTTAGGGAGCCCGCGTACGTGTTGACCTTCAACAGGTTGGAGTTGAACCCACTAATAAACGATGCTGGCAAGATGGACCGTATGTTGTCTAAATAGCCGGCCTGGGCGAAGGCCGGCATCCAGGCTGTGGTGAGACTGGAAATTGCGGGTGGGTCACCAGCCTGCGCTCGGGTTGTCTCGATCTGGAGCAGCGAGTCGTTGGGCTGTACGACGATGTTAATACTGAAGCCGGGCTTGGTCGCTTCCCAGAGTGACATTGCCCTTTTTGCCCAAGTCTCTATTGCCGTGTTGTACCCGAGGATGTCAACTTCTACCGAACCAGTCGCCGACGCGTTTGTACGCAACGCGCTGGCGCCGGCGTTCCCGACGCCGGTGGCGGTCCCCACCCCGGCGGCAAGCGCCATCGCCACCATGCATGTAGCCGTGGATACACGGTTCAGTTTCCATCGGTGCCGTGCCGACGCCATTTTCCTACCTCCCTTGTTCCGAACTACCAGCAATCCACTGGTAGAGGCGGATCATAGATCCGGCTCCGGCGTGTGGCAAGGGGTTCCATGTTAGGTTTGTGTTAACGGGCTCTGCGGGCGGGCCGAGTATTCCCCGACGTCCGAACAGCTCTCTCAGCCATCACCTGCCCTCCTCGTCCCCGCTCGTCGTAACGGTCACATTGCGTCGGGTACCCCGAAGCCGCCATCGGCCGCCGGACATGATGGAGGGATGACAGAAGTGGACCGCCAAATCAGAGCCACATCGTTCGGGTCGGCGGCTGACGACTACGCCCGCTACCGCCCCGCCCCGCCGGCCGAAGCGGCCGAGTGGGCCGTCGGCCGCTCACCTGGTCTGGTGATCGACGTGGCCGCCGGCACTGGCAACCTGGCCCGCCACCTGCTTAGCAGGACCAACAGGGTGGTAGCGGTCGACATCGACCGGCGCATGCTGGCGACCCTGGGCAACCGGCTGCCGGGCGTGCCGCGCGTAGCGGCCCGGGGCGAAGAGCTGCCCTTCGTCTCCGGGGCCGCGGGTGCGCTGGTGATCTCCTCAGCGTGGCACTGGCTGGACCCCGGACAGGCGTGGCCGGAAATAGCCCGCGTCGTGCGGCCCGGTGGGACCTTCTCGGTGATCTCTAGCGGTCCCGACCGAAGCGTGGCCTGGGTCGAGGCGGTGCTGGGCCGCCGGGAGAACGACCAGTGCTCGGGCGTTGCCGGCGACCGCCCGGACGGCCGCCGATGGCATATGGAGCTGCCGGCGGGCACACCGTTCTCGCTCGTGGAGGAGCGTACGTTCACCGCCGCCGTGCGTTACGAGGTGGCGGACCTGCCCGGCCTGGTCGCGTCCTACAGCCAGGTGATGGTACTTCCAGCCGCAGAGAGAGACGCCGTCAGGGAGGAGGTGGCCCTCCGAGCGGCCGCCCGTCCCGAGCTGGCCGCTGGTACGACGGTCGATCTGCCGCTGCGGTGCCGGGTCTGGCGGGCTGTCCGGGCCTAGGACATCCGTCTCCGCAATTAGCCCGTGGGTCCCGCTGTCAGCTCAATGGTCGCCTTGTAGGGACTACCGTACTGGTCGACCCAGCTCACGGTCACCTTTTGAGCGGGGTGGAGCTCGTCCATGACGTCCCGGAGACTGGTCGACGAGGCGACGGCATGGCCGCCCACCGATGTGATCGTGTCACCTGAGGCGAGACCGGCTCCAGCGGCCGGGGAACCGGAAAGGACGCCCTCAATGGTGGCGCCGGGAGCCGCGGGCGCTGACGCGTAGTACGACGAGGTCGTAGCCACTTCGACACCCAGGAAGGCGGAGGCACCTATGTGGACCGACGAGGACGACTTACCGGACTCGACCTGCTTGGCTAAAGAGAGCGCCTCATTTATGGGGATGGCATAACCATCGGTGCCAGAGCTGTCCGGGGGACCAGAAAGTTGGAACTGGAAGGTGGACGACCCCGCAGTGTCGATGGCGACAACCAGGCCGTTCGTGTTGACCAGCGGCCCGCCGGAATCTCCGGGTTGGACGTCGGCGTCGGTCTCGACCAAGTTGGCCAGCTGCTCGGCCGAACCGGTTGATTGGTCAGAAGCCGTGATCGATTGGTCCAGGCCCGTCACCGTCCCAGGGGCCGCTGACGGCGTCCCGCCAACCCCTCCCGCGTTGCCGATGGCCACGACGCTTTCGCCGACGGCCACGGTGCCGGAATTGCCGAGGGAGGCTGTCTGCAGCCCAGAGGCGTCCTGGAGCTTTATGACGGCCACGTCTGAAGTGGCATCGTAGCCAACGACCGCAGCGGTGTACGTCTTTCCGTTACCGATATCGGTGACCTCGATGCTTGTCGCGCCTTCGACCACGTGATTATTGGTCAGCACTTCGCCTGAGGATGTGAGCACGATGCCAGTGCCCGCGGCCTCACCCTCGCCATAGTCGATCGTCGACACCACGTCGACGAGGCCGGGGTCGACCTTCGCCTCGACCTGAGCAAGCGAGAGGGTGGCGCTGGTTGTGCTGGCGGTGTGGGCTGGGCTGCCGCCCAGCACGATATGGCCCACGCCGGTACCCACCACGGCTGCGGCCAGGACCACCGCCGCGCCCGCCGCCCGACGGGGCCGATGGCGCCGGCGCAGCCAGCGCGGGGCGTTGGCTCTCGGACCGGCCAGGGGGGGCGGGACGGCCCCGGTCCCGGCCGGGTCAGTTGAAGCGCGCCAGGTGCCCTCGCTCGAGGTGGGACTAGTGGGATAAGGTGCGCTGCCTTCAGGGACGACTTCGTTCATGGGGTGCTCCTTTCGCTTCTGCCCTAATGGTCCCCGCGAGCCCTGAAAGCGGACTGTGACTTGCCCTAAAGGCGCCCTACAAGAAGCTGATAGGAGGCTGAACCAGTGGACGACCACTGCTCGAGGCGACGGCTGAGGCGGCCCAGTCGGTACTTGGCCAGCAGGCCGGGCGAGCCAAGGCCGTCCAGACGGTCTTGGGGCGGTGCCCGCCCGTTACGCCTTTACGCGGGGTCGGGGGTCGGAACGTGACCGCTGGCGTCGTGTAGAGCGGCGAGGAACGACCGCGCCCACGCCTGGACATCATGGCGCCTCACGATGCGCCGCATGCGCCGCATACGTGCTGTACGTTCGTGGGGGTCAAGGCCGACGGCGTGACGGATGGCCGTCTTTAGGCCATCGAGATCGTGGGGGTTCACGAGGATGGCATCTCGGAGCTCTTGCGCGGCACCGCTGAACTCGCTGAGCACGAGCGCCCCGGAAGCGTCGACCCGGCTCGCCACATATTCCTTGGCCACCAGGTTCATGCCGTCTCGCAGCGGTGTGACGAGCATGACATCGGCGACAAGGTACAAAGCCACCAGCTCATCGACCTCGACGCTTTGGTACAGGTAGTGGACCGCGGGGTGGCCGACAGTCGAATATGACCCGTTGACCTCGCCGACAAGCTGCTCGAGGTGCTCGCGCTCCTGACGGTAATGGGGGTCGTCCTCACGGCTTGGTACCGCGATCTGGACCAACACCGCACGCGACCTGGTCAGGGAACCATCGGCGAACAACTCGCCGATGGCGATGAGCCGCCGGTCGATGCCCTTGGTGTAATCGAGGCGGTCAACGCCTAACAGGACCACCTCCGGGCTGCCGAGCTCAACCCTGAGCTGGCGGGCCCGAGCCTGCACAGCCGGGTCCGAGGCCCGCTTGACCAACGCAGCCGTGTCGACCGATATCGGGAACGCCCCGACCCGGACCTGGCGCCCGTCGTAGCCCAGGACCGTGTCGGTGCCCGACGCGCCCAGTACTCGTCTGGCCACCCGCGAAAAGTTCGATGCCGCCCCCTGCACCTGGAACCCGACGAGATCGGCGCCCAAAAGTCCCTCGAGTACCGGCCTCCGCCATGGCAGTTGGAGGAACAGCTCTTGAGGAGGGAAGGGGATATGCAAAAAGAAGCCTATGCGGAGGTCTGGCCTCATTGCCCTCAGCATCTTCGGCACCAACTGCAACTGGTAATCGTGCACCCAAACCGTCGCTCCCGGCGCGGCGGCTTCGGCCACGGCTCGCGCGTACCGGTCGTTGACTGACACGTAGGCGTACCACCACTCCCGGTGGAACGCCGGGCTTCGAACCGCGTCGTGGTACAGCGGCCACAGAGTGGCATTGGAGAACCCGAGGTAAAACTGCTCGAACTCGGCATCGTCGAGAGGCACAGGACGCAACTCGATCCCCGCGTGCTGCGCAGGCACGGTCACCTCAACACCACCGCCTGGCCACCCGATCCACATACCCGGCCGGCCCGCCAACGCCGGTGTCAGGGCCGAGACCAGGCCGCCTGGGCTCAAATCCCAATGCATCTCCCCGTCGCGCTCCACCCGCCGGACCGGCAACCTGTTGGCCACCACGACCAACTGGGCCCCGCCCGGCCCACTGCTCGGCTCATCGCTACTATCCATCACAGGACCCTACCCAGACGAAACGCGCCCGCGCCGGGCAACTGGGCCGCCTTTTCACCCCACCAGCACTCGACGCAATAGAGTGCCTCCGTGAGGACGAAGTGTTATGGGTGATGGAAGCGTACGCAGTGGACTTGCCGTGCCCGATATAAGGCGGCAAATAATCCGCGACCTCAGCCGCGCACCGGACCAGTCCCTGTTCGCTCTCGACTATGACGGCACGCTTGCCCCTATCGCGTCCCGACCGGAGTACGGGCGTCCCGCCGGGGGCGTTCTCGAGGTGCTCACTGCTCTTGCCTCGCACGGCGCGACCATAGCGCTCGTCACTGGCAGAGAAGCCGCCGCGCTCCTACGCGTAAGCGGGCTGGCGAAAGTCCCGGGGTTGAGGGTATATGCATTATATGGTGCACAACGTTGGTACGACGGTAAGACTGACTCGGAGCCTTTTGCGCACGAGTGGGATGAGGTGCGGTCCTTTTTGAGCACGGCAGTTAGGCCTTCAACTGGGTTGTGGGTCGAGGACAAGGGCCTGTCGCTAGTTGTGCACGCGCGGGGCGTAGAGGACCCGAGCGTCGCCTTGGCAGAGGTGCGGCCGGCGATCGAGGCCTTCGTGAGGCCCCTCGGACTGGACGTGCACTCTGGTCGCGCAGTCGTGGAGATCCGGTTGTCAGAGTTCGATAAAGGTCGAGTTCTTAGCGATCTTGTTGGGGATACCGGTGCATCCGCCGTGCTGGTCGCCGGCGATGACGTCGGCGACCTCGCCGCCTTTCGTGCCGCCAGATCCTTTCGTTCGGAGCAAAGAGCCATGTGGACGGTGGGAATTGCTTCAGACGAGGCTCCAGAGGTCTCCCAGAGCGCTGACTTCAGCGTGGGATCTCCGGACGAATTAGTTTCGTTGTTGGCTGAAATAGCCAGGGCTACCGCTCGCCCCTGAGCCCCGCTCCTGCGCCCGGTCCGCCCCGGTCGTGCTCGGTCGTCAGGTGATGTCCTCCGACCCGTGCGCGCCCTCAGCCCGAGTTCCGGGGGCCGCCGGTCGGCCGAGGCTGACGAGGTGCCGACCGGGCGCGGCCTCGAACTCGGGTCTCGGTCGTCTCGAGCGCCGTTCGGCGGTGGGAACGGCCACCCAGGAACCTAGCGCCTTGCCTGCCGAGTGGTCCTTTTCTTCGAGGTCAGGTCCGAGAAGATCGTTCAAGCCGCAGATGCCGATGGTGCGCCGGACGAAGGGCGGGGCCGAGCGCACCGTCAAGGAACCTGCCTGTCGCCGGGCGAACTCCCGGGCCTGGGAAATGGTCCGAAGCGTCCTCGCGCTCACAAACCGGACCTCGCCCAGGTCAAGCACGAGAGCGGTGCGGCCGAGAGCGATGGCGCGTGCCAAGGTCCGGCGCAAGGCGTCGTCATTTGAGATGTCGTGCTCCCCTGCCAGCCAGACGACACTGCGCTCTGGCTCAGGGGGCGCCCCCGGGACGGGGGCCCGGTTGGAGGCTGCAAAGCACGAAGAACCGATGGGGACCATGGCGCTCTCCTACCTCGGGTGCTGCGACTGCCGCGTTACCAGGGTCCGGAGTACGCCCCCAGCCAGAACACGCTGGCCCGGCACGTCGGGGCGTGTTGATCGTGCTAGCGCGATGCTACACCCCGCTCGACGTCCCCGGCGCCCGGCCAAGACGCTGCCGCTCGAACGGGCTGACGGCCGAGCGGTGGTCGGCTCGGCCCCGAAGTCCGGCGCGCGACGAGCCCGGGGCTAGGCTACGGCGGCGAGGGCGTCCAACAGGGTGGTAACCGAAGCGGTGGCGGCGCCCACGTAGCGGTCGGCGGCCCCGTAGACGAGGTACAGGTCGTCGCCGGCTCGGTGCGCCCCCTGGACGAAGATCACCTCATTGACGTCGCCGCCGCGTTCCCAGTCCAGCTCCGGCTCCAAGATGGGCTCGGGGAGGCGGCTGAGGACCTGGCCCGTGGCCGGGTCGAGCAAGGCGGCGAACGAGGCATAGGAGCCGTCACCACGCCGCTCGTGGAACAGCAGAAGAAGGCCGGCCTCGGTCGGCACCGGGGGAGCCCCGGCACCCACGCAGAACGCGCCCGGGCTCGGAGCCAGCAGGACATGCTGGTCCAGCTCAGCCATGTACGGGCCCCAATACCTGTTGTCCGCGTCCCAGAGGTCGTCGAGGCTGTCGAACACAGCCAAGTACATGTTGGGCCAGATCCGGTGCACGAGGGCCACCCGGCCGTCTTGCAACTCGAAGACCACCCCGTCTTTGTTCTCCACGCCCTCGGGGCCGAGAAGGCGGCCGCTGCCGTCTTGCAACCAGAAGCGCTCACCGTCCCAGCGCAGGCGGTGGGCACCAATGCGCCAAGGCCGGCGCTCTGGCGGCGGCAGCCACGTGTAAGTCAGCACGAGCTCGCCGGCCACCCATTGGGCCCTCGGGTCCTCAAAACATACAGCCCCGTCGGTGCCCGCCGGCACCAGCACATAGGCGAAGCGGTAGCCCAACCCGTCGGTCGAAGTGAACACCACGATGTCGGAGATGTAGTCCAAGAACCTGTCGACCAGGCCCGGCTTGAGCTGGAACTCGGGGTTGGCCCTGTAGCCATTGCGTACGGCCCGGGCGAACATGTGGTACACACCATGCTGGTAGATCAGGCCGGCATTGAAGACCGGCCCGTACCCAGGGGCCGATAAGGGCCCGGCCACGGGACGGTCGTCCAGGCGAGAGACAGGGTGCGAACGGACATCTGCGAGCGTGCTCATACGAGGACCCCAGGCGGCAAAGTGACAATGATTAAATCGACGTCGACCTGGGCCGGCCTAAGCGCGTTATGCTCCACGCCCCGAAGTAGGCGAAATACTGCCCTACTGACGGCACCGCCGGTAGGAGGGGCTCAGTGGCATGGGGCGGGCCCGAAGGCACCCAGGCTTAACCAGGTCTTATTGTTTATCGCGGCTGCCCTCACAGTGAGGGAGCACGATAGCTGCGGACCTTTGGGACAAAGGCAAAGCGAAAGGAACTTACCGTGAGCGCTGGGGTTGGTGATCCTCAAGTGCCGCGGGCGGAGCGACGGCACGGTCATGGGATATGGGTGGCGGCGGCTGTGGCCCTTAGTACAGGCGCCCTGGGCGCGGGGCTGCTGGCAACGGCGGTCCCGGCGTACGCCGAAGTGACCAGCAACTACTACACCATCGGCGAAGGGACGTTGACCGGCGTCGTGGCCACGCCGGCTTCGGTATCCGAAAACGCCTCCACCAACTTCGAGGTGGAGTTCACTGCGGGCACCGACCTGTCGGGGGTTGACGACAACTTCGTCTTGGTGCAGTCGTCCGAAGCCCTGGGGTCTGTGCCCGCCGACATTTACATAGTCTCGGGGTCGTGCATCCAGAGCGGCACCGCCGGCACAGAGGGTGCCGGTACGTCGATCATCGAGGGTGTGACGATCGAGTTGGACAGCGGGTGCACCATCGACGCCGGGTCCCCGGTGCAGGTCTACTTCACCGCCGACGCCCCCTCGAGCACCGGTGACTTCTACTTCACGGTCACGACTTCGGGCGCCGCTCTGGCCACGTCCAACGTCGTGGCGGTGGGCACTTCGGCAGGGACGCTGACGGCGTCGTCGTACAGTTACGGCGAGAGCACCACCTACACGGTCAGCGGCATATCCGTGGGCGCGCTCACCTCGGGTAACAATACGGTCCTACTCACGGCCGTCACCGTTGGCGGCACCGAAGACCTCAGTTTCTTCAATGGCGCGTCCGGCTACAACGTGAGCTTCACACCCTCCGGCGGCAGCGCCATATCGGACCCGGTCGAGGCGGCCACCGTAAACGGCAACACCGTGAGCCTGTCGGTGGCGACCCCGCTCGTAGACGGTGACATCCTCTCGGTCACGGCGCTCGGCACCAACCCCCCGGCCACCACCTCGACGCAGGCCAATGCCATAGATGTCCAGGTCGGCAACGCTCCTCCTCAGCTGACCAGCACCATCACCTTCGGTACGTCGGCCAGCGAGGTCACCTTGTCTCTTTCGACCACCGCGGCGGGGACAGCGGCGACCTATACCGTCGGGTTCCGGGCCACCACGGCCGTGGGCACCGGTGAGGACATCCTGCTCAGCGAAACGGCGGGACCGACCAATTTCAGCACTGCCAGTGCCGAGGTGCAGGACACGACGCGGGGTTGGACCTACGCGGCCACCGCGCCGGCACTGACAGACGGGTCGGCCACCATCCTGGTCGACGACACCATCAACGCCGGGGACTTCATAACCGTCACCCTGGCCAACGTCACCAACCCCCCGGCCAATACCATCAGCGACTTCAAGGTGTCCACCAGCGGCGACGAAGTGCCGGCTGAAGCCCCGGTCTACTCCATCGGCAGCGGCACCGCCACCAGCTCCGGGACGGTGGTCAGCGTCAGCCCGTCGACGACCAGCGCCGTGGCCACCTACAGCATTTCCGACGTCTATGCCAGCGCGGCGATGATCGCAGGCGCGAGCACGATAACTATCGAAGCGCCGGCCGGGACGATCTTCCCCGGTACGCCTGGCTTTTACGACATCGAGGACGCCACCACGGTCTCGGGCTCAGGCACCGTCGGCGCGCTCGTGAGCGGCGGTGGTACCAACGACGTGGTCATAACGGTCCCCGACAGCATCAGCTCCGGCGACCTGCTCACCTTGAACATCGAAGACACCATCAACCCGAGCACCGCTTCCAGCTACTACGCCATAACTCTTCTAGGCAACGTGACGGGGTCGGCGAGCGTGACGCCCACCACCTCGGCCCCCGCCCCCCCGCCGACCGCTCCGCAACCCGCCGTGAGCGCGCTTACGAGCACGGCGGTCGTGTCAAAGCGCGCCGTCAACTTGGAACTGCGCTGCGCCACGGCCAAGTGCGCCGGCGTCATAACCCTGGTCGATATAAAGACAGAGCTGGGCCATAGCAAGTACGACCTTGGCGCCGGCCAGACGGGTTACGCCACAGTGGGACTTTTCCCCCAGGTCCCATCTCTCCTGGCCGGCGCCAAGGACCACACCGTCAACGCCACCGAGACGGTGACCGTGACGGGCGGGAAGACCGTGACCAAGAAGATAGCCGTCACCACCAACACCCCTCCCCCCGTGCCGGTCGTCTCACCCTTCACCAGGCTGGCGGTCTCGGACAAGTCTGTGACGTTGGAACTGCGGTGCACGGCGGCCACGTGCGTCGGCACAGTTGCGCTCGTTGATGTGAGGACCGGCCTTGGGCACGCCAATTACAACCTGGCCGCAGGCCAGACGGGCCACGTACGGGTGGGCCTTTTCCAACCGGCTCTGGCTCTTTTGGCCAGGGCGAACGACCACACCATCAACGCCACCGAGACGGTGACCGTGAAGGGCGGCAAGACCGTGAGGACAACGGTAACGCTGGTCGCGCCGTCGTAGCCCTGGAACTCCCGGTCGGGATCGGCAAGAATGGGACGGTGCCGTCGGGTATGGCAGTGCCGGGAGGGGTGGCGCCCGCTGAGGCGGCCGAGATCGAGGCCATGTTCGCCTCGGTGGATGCCGACGGGCGCGCCCGCGCCCTGCGGCTTTCGCTGAAGTTGGGCCCCCTCGTGCAACGGGGGGTCCCTCCCCGAGTGCTCGAAGCCGCCCCCGTGGCGAAGGCGGCCCGCCTCCGCTTCGCCGATGGGACCACGGTCGTGGTGAAAGCCACATCGCCGGGCGACCTCGCCGTCCTGGCGATGGCGATGCAACACGGCTCGCTGAGACCGGCGGCCTGTCGCACGGGCCCCGACGGCGGGGCCCAGTTGCAGCTGCGCTCGCCCGACGGCCTGCGCCAGCTTTCAATAAGGGTCGTCGGCCTGGACCAGCCGGACTGAAGCAACCCGTACTGGGCCGGCCGGTGGGCCATCCGTGGACGTATGAGACCGTGGAAGTATGAGACCGTGGAAGTATGAGACCGTGGAAGTATGAGACCGTGGAACTGCAGCTAGTGCCGGTCGACAACCCCGAGGGGCTCAACCTCGTGCTCGGGCAAAGCCATTTCATCAAAACGGTCGAGGACCTCCACGAGGCGCTGGTCGGTACTTCGCCCCACACCCGCTTCGGGCTGGCTTTTTGCGAGGCTTCAGGGCCGTGCCTCGTGCGCCGCTCGGGCAACGACGACGACCTCGTCCAGCTGGCGACGGTCAACGCTGAGAGGATCGGGGCCGGCCACTCGTTCATCGTGTTCCTCCGGGAGGCCTACCCCCTCAACGTGCTCAACGCCGTAAAGCACGTCCCCGAGGTGTGCCACGTCTTCTGCGCCACCGCCAACCCCGTCTCCGTGGTGGTCGCCGTGACCGAGACGGGCCGGGGCATCCTGGGCGTGGTCGATGGCAGCTCGCCCTTGGGCGTGGAGTCCGACAAGGACGTGGTTGACCGCAAGGGCCTCATGCGGGCGATCGGCTACAAGCTGTAGCTCACCTGCAGGCGCTAGCCCACCCGCAAACTGTGGCCACCTGCGCGTGACGGCCAGGGCGGCATGACTGCCGGCGCCGGACGCGGGACGAGGGCCGCGAAAACAAGGCGGGCCCGGCGGGCCCGGCGGGCCGTCGCCGTGGTCGTGGTGCTGGTGGGGGCGGCGGTGCTGGCTTTCCGGGAGGTCAGCGTCCGGGCCTTCGTCGAGGTCTGGGCGCAAAACCTGCCGGACACGGGACGTCCCGTCGCCCTGTCCTCGCCCGACATCGCCACTCTCGGGGGCAAGCCGGCCGTGGTCGTCGGGGACCGCGCCGGTTATGTCTATGCCTTCTCGCTGCAAGACGGGGGCCCCGTACCGGGCTGGCCCGCCCGGACGGGCGGCGTACCCGTCGACTCGACACCCTCCGTCGCGCCGCTCAGCCGCCCCTCCCCCGCTGACCCCTCCCCCGATGACACCGTGTTCGTCGGGGTCGGCAACTCGGCCACTCCGCACGCCGGCGGTTACGAGGCCTTCAACCCGGACGGCACCGAGCGCTGGTTCGTGGCCGTGAAGAACCCGGCCAGCGACCCTCAGGCGGGACACACCTCGGCCGTGAGGGCCTCTTTGGCGCTCGGGGACCTCGCGGGAGGCGCCCTCGACGCGGTGGCGCCATCGCTCGGCCAGGAAGAGTACGCCGTCAACGCGGCCAGCGGGGCCACCCTGGCCGGGTTCCCCTGGTTCACGTCGGACAGCGACTTTTCGACCCCGGCGCTGGCCGACCTCTACGGCCACGGCCAGACCGACATCATCGAGGGCGGCGACCAAACGGCGGGGACCGCCTACGGGGTGCGCTACGCCCAGGGCGGCCACCTGCGGGTCCTGGCCCCCACGGGCAACGCCGGCACGGGGCGCCCGGCCGGGGGGCTCAAGTGCGAGTACAACACCGACCAGGTGGTCCAGTCCTCCCCCGCCGTGGGCCCGTTCCT
>CAYZVQ010000003.1:0-10933 GCA_964481925.1 uncultured Acidimicrobiaceae bacterium | reverse complement strand
GCGAGTACAACACCGACCAGGTGGTCCAGTCCTCCCCCGCCGTGGGCCCGTTCCTGGCCGGGGGGGCCACCGGTATCGTCGTCGGCACCGGCACCTACTGGCCAAGGGCATCGGCCACCGACAAGTTGTTCGCCTTGCGGGCTGATTGCCACCTCGCCTGGGAGGCGGACCTGGACGGCGCCACCCTGTCGAGCCCGGCCCTGGCCGACGTGGAGGGCCATGGTGGCCTGGACGTGGTCGAGGGCACCGACGACCGCCGCGGGGAGGGCTCGGTGTACGCCCTGGCCGGCGCCACCGGTCAGGTGCTATGGGCGCAACCGGTGCTCGGGGAGGTGATCGGCGGCGTCGTCACCGTCGACCTCGGGCAGGGCTACCAGGACGTGGTCGTACCGACCACCGAGGGGGCCACGGTGCTCAACGGTCGTACCGGCCAGGAGGTGACCACCATCGAGTCCGGCTTGGGCCTGCAAAGCTCCCCGCTGGTCACCGACGACCCCAACGGGACGGTCGGCATCACCCTGGCGGGCTACAACGGCTACAACCAGGGAGAAGTCGAGCACTTCGAGATGCCCGGCTCGCCCGGCGCCCGGGTGGACGTGCCGGGGGCGTGGCCCATGTTCCATCACGACCCACGCCTGACCGGCAACGCCACCTCGCCCGAGGGTTAGGCCTAGTCGACCAGCTGGCCCCGCAGGTAGGCGTCGTAGGCGGAAAGGTCGAGCAGGCCGTGGCCCGAGTAATTGAACAGGATCACCTTCTCGGCCCCTTCCTCTTTGGCCGCCAGGGCTTCGTCTATCACCGCCCTGATGGCGTGGCCGGTCTCGGGGGCCGGCACCGTGCCCTGCGTCCGGGCCCAGGTGATGGCGGCCTCGAAGGTCTTGGACTGCGGGTAGGCCACGGCCTGCATCCGGCCCGCCCGCACCAAGGCAGAAATGATGGGCGAGTCGCCGTGATAGCGCAGCCCCCCGGCGTGGATCGACGGCGGGACGAAGTCGTGGCCGAGCGTGTACATGAGCAACATGGGGGCGTAGCCGGCGCTGTCGCCGAAGTCGTACTCGTAGCGCCCCGCCGTCAGGGTCGGGCAGGAAGCCGGCTCCACCGCCAGGAGGCGCACGCGCTCGTCGGTGACAAAGGGCAGGGCGATCCCGCCCAGGTTCGAGCCTCCCCCGCAACAACCGATGACCACATCGGGGCGCTCCTCGCCGGCCAGGGCCAGCTGCGCCTTGGCTTCTTGGCCGATGACGGTCTGGTGCAGGAGCACGTGGTTGAGCACCGACCCGAGCGAATAATGGCTGTCAGGCCGGCCGACGGCGTCGCGCACGGCGTCGCTGATGGCGGCGCCCAGTGAGCCGGGGTGACCGGGCTCGTCCACCGGGCTCGGGACCACGTTGCCGCCCCAGGTCTCCATCAGGACACGCCGGTAGGGTTTCTGCTCGTAGGAGGCCCGGACCATATAGACCTTGCACTCGAGCCCGTAGAACGCGCAGGCGAAGGACAGGGCGCTGCCCCATTGGCCGGCCCCGGTCTCGGTCGTGAGCCGGGCGACGCCCTCCGCCTTGTTGTAAAAAGCCTGCGGTACGGCGGTGTTCGGCTTGTGCGAGCCGGCCGGCGAGACCGACTCGTCCTTGTAGTAGATCCGCGCCGGCGTGCCCAGGGCTTTCTCCAGCCGGGTGGCCCGGACGAGCGGGGTAGGCCGCCACTGGCGCAGGACGTCGAGGACCTCTCCGGGAATTTCCACCGTCGGCTCGGTGGTCACCTCCTGGGCGATCAGGGCCATGGGGAAGAGGGGCGCCAGGTCGTCGGGCCCGAGAGGCTGGCGGGTGGCCGGGTGCAGGGGCGGCCCGATCGGCTCGGGTAGCAACGGGACGACGTTGAACCAGGTTGTGGGCAGTTCGGTATCAGGCAGGTCCCAGCGAATTGTCTTGCCTTCTGGCATTATCTCCCCTTCCACGGTGCCCGGCTCGGAGGGCCGGCGCCCCATTGTCGCTCAAGTGGCGGCGGGCGACGAGCCCTTCAGGGCACTGGCCACAACATCCCTCGCCTCGTCCTGGATACGGGCCAGGTGCTCTGGTCCCTGGAAGGACTCGGCGTAGATCTTGTAGACGTCCTCGGTCCCCGAAGGCCGCGCCGCGAACCAGCCCGAGGCGGTCACCACCTTGAGCCCGCCGATGGGAGCGCCATTGCCGGGAGCCGTCGTCAGCTTGGCCGTGATCGGCTCGCCCGCCAGCTCGGTGGCGGTGACGTCGTCAGGGTGCAGGGCCGCCAGCACGGCTTTTTCCTCCCGGGTGGCCGGGGCGTCGACGCGGGCGTAGGCGGGGGAACCAAAACGCTCGGTGAGGGCCCGGTAGCGCGCGCTCGGCGAGCTCCCCGTAACCGCCAGGATCTCCGAGGCCAGCAGGCACAGGAGGATCCCGTCCTTGTCCGTCGTCCACACCGACCCGTCGCGGCGCAGGAAGGAGGCTCCGGCGCTCTCTTCGCCGCCGAAGCCCACCGTGCCGTCGAGCAGGCCGGCCACGAACCACTTGAAGCCCACCGGGACCTCGAGGAGGCGCCGGCCGAGACCGCCCGCCACCCGGTCGATCATGCTCGACGACACCAGCGTCTTGCCCACGGCGGCACCGGCCGGCCATCCCGCACGGGAGGCGAACAGGTACTCGATGGCGACGGCCAGGAAATGGTTGGGGTTCATCAGCCCATCGGGGGTGACGATGCCATGGCGGTCGGCGTCGGCGTCGTTGCCCGTGGCCAGCGCGAACTCGTCCCGCCTGCGGATCAACGATGCCATGGCGTAGGGCGACGAGCAGTCCATGCGGATTTTCTCGTCCCAGTCCAGGGTCATGAACCGCCACGTCGGGTCGACCTCAGGGTTCACCACGCACAGGTCCAGGCCGTAGCGTTCCCCGATGGCCCCCCAGTAGGCGACGCTCGCCCCTCCCAGCGGGTCGGCGCCGATGCGGTCGCCGGCGGAGGCGATGGCCGCCATGTCGATGGCCGAGGAGAGATCCGAGACGTAGGCGTCGAGGAAGTCGTACGTGCCGGTCGTAGCCGCCGCCCGGGCCCGGGCGAGGGGTACCCGCCGGACCCCCCGCAGGCCGGCGGCCAAAAGGGCGTTGGCCCGGTCCTGGACGGCTTTGGTCACCTCCGTCCCCGCCGGGCCGCCGTCCGGGGGGTTGTACTTGAAACCGCCGTCGCTGGGCGGGTTATGAGAGGGGGTGACGACGATCCCGTCCGCCGTCCCGGTGCCGCGCCCGCCGCCGGCGCGGTTGTGGGCCAGCACGGCGTGGGACAGCGCCGGGGTGGGCGTGTACCCGTCGCGCGAATCGACCAGGACCGTCACCTCGTTGGCGGCCAGCACCTCCAGCGCCGTGACCCACGCCGGCTCGGACAACGCATGGGTGTCCCGGGCGAGGAACAGGGGACCGTCGGTCCCCTCCGCCCGGCGGTAGTCGCATATGGCCTGGGTGGTGGCGGCGATGTGGTCGTCGTTGAAGCTGGCCCGCAGGCTCGACCCCCGGTGCCCCGAGGTCCCGAACGCCACGAGTTGCTCGGGGACCGACGGGTCCGGGTGCTCGCTGAAGTAGGCGGTGACCAAGCGGGGCACGTCGACCAGGTCGGAGGGCGCCGCCGGTTGGCCGGCGCGGGGACTTATGGGCACGCAAAGCCTCCCTTTTCCCCTCCATACTCATGCATACCGGTAGCGAAGGACGGCTATGGGGCCGAAAATACCGATCAGCAGCGCCGACCACACCAGGGCCAGCCCGACGTCACTGCTGGAGCCGATCAGGGCGGCGCGCACGGCGTCGACCATCGGTGTCACCGGCTGGTACCGGGCGAAGGCCTGGAGCCAGCCCGGCATACTGTCCACGGGGACGTACGTGCTGGAGATAAAGGCGAAAACAAAGGCGATCATGGACATCCCCTGCGCCGCCTGCACGTTGGGCGCCACGAGCCCCATGACCATGAAGACGAACGTGAACACCACGCCATAAACAAGGCAGAGGCCCAGGGCGGCCAGGGCGGCTTGGGCCCCGCCCTCCAGGCGGAACCCGAACAGGAAGCCGAAAGCCACCGTGGCGCATATCGACCAGGCGTTGGTGCTGGCATCGGCGATGGCCCGGCCGATCACCAGGGCCCGGCGGGGCACGGGCAACGAGAGCAGCCGGTCCGTGAAACCCTGGGCCCGGTCATCGGCCACGGCGACGGCTATCCCACCGCCGGTGAAGAGCACGATCGTCGCCACGTAGCCGGGCACGAGGTAATAGACGTAGCTGCGCGCCCCGGTGGTGACGGCGCCCCCGAACACGTACCGGAAACAAAAAAGGAACAGGGACGCCTGGACCAGGCCCATGGCGAACAACCCAGGGGTGCGGAAGTACTTGCGCAGCGCCCGGCGGGCGATCTCGGCGCTCGCCCGCGTCGCCCCTGGGGCCTCGACCGGGCGGGCGATCATCTGGGCCGTCATTTCCCGGCCCCTGTACCGGCACCTGTACCGGCACCCGCACCCGCGCCTGTCCCGGCACCGGTGACGGCGAGGAAGACCTCGTCCAGCGTCGGCCGGCGCAGGCCGATCTCGTCCACGGCGATGCCCGCATCGCTCAGGCACCGGATGACAGCCGCCAGGTCGCTTGCCCCCTCGGTGGTCGAAGCCCGGGCACGTCGGCCGGACCGGTCCAACCGGGGCGGCCGCGACGTCACCCGCACCAGGATCTGGCCGACCTGTTCGAGCCGCGCCGGGTCGGCCACGGCCACCTCGATGACGTCCTGGCCTATCCCGGCCTTGATGTCGCCCAGGGCGCCCGACGCCACCGTTTTGCCATGGTCGATGACGACCACATGGTCGGCGAGCTCGTTGGCCTCGTCGAGGTAGTGGGTGGTGAGCACGACGTCGGTCCCGGCGGCCACCAGGGCCCGTACGGCGCCCCACACCTCGCCCCGTCCCGCCGGGTCCAGGCCTGTTGTCGGCTCGTCCAACAGGAGCAGGCGGGGAGCACCGACCAGGCCGGCGCCCAGGTCCAGCCGCCGGCGCTGGCCGCCCGAATAGGTGCCGCAGCGCCGGTCCGCCACCTCTTCCAGGCCGAGCTGGTCGATCACGACGGAGGCCGCCCGGTCGGCGTCCGGGCCGGGGTGCCCGAACAGCCGGGCCGTCATCACCAGGTTCTCCCGGCCGGTCATCGTGGGCTCGACGGCGGCGTACTGGCCGGCCAGGCCGATCTGGCGGCGAACGGCCAGGGGGTGGCAGACGACGTCGTGCCCCCTTACCGCCAGCGTGCCGCTGGTCGGCGCCACGAGGGTGGCGATGGTCCGGACGAACGTGGTCTTGCCGGCACCGTTAGGGCCCAGGATGGCCAGCACCTCGCCGGGCGGGGCCACCAGGTCGAGGCCGTCAAGCGCCGTCACCTTGCCGAAGCGGACGGTCAGGTCCCGGGCTTCGATGAGAGCGGTGCCAGGCTCTGTGCCCGGTGGGCCCCCGCTGGTCACAGGCGTGGTTAGGGTCATTGGCTTCCTCCTTGGGCGTGCGGTCGATTCATAGTAACTATGTGACTAGAGAGGATATAACTAGATTTTTTCGCTCTAGTCAAAAAGTTACTAAGACCCCTGCTCAGACAGGAGCTACGCTTGGGCCATGGCCCCCAGAGCCCGCCCGACGCCGCTGGGCCTGGCCGTGCTCAGCCTGTTGGCGGTCGGGCCGCTCCACCCCTACGGGATGCAGCGGCTCATCAAGCTGTGGGGCAAGGACCAGGTCGTCAACGTCGGCCAGCGCGCCAACCTGTACCGCGTCATCAACCGGCTCCATGAGGCGGGCCTGATCGCCGTACGCCAGACCGAAAAGGACCAGCAGTTCCCCGAGCGCACCGTCTACGAGCTCACCGAGGCCGGGCGCCAGACAGCACGGGAATGGCTCACCACCATGCTGTCCAGCTACCACAACGAGTTCCCCGAGTTCCCGGCCGCCCTGTCCTTCGTCATGATGATGGCGCCCCAGGAGTCGCTGCGCCTGCTCGAGCAGCGAGCCGAAGGGCTGCGCCAGGAGATCGCCAAGCTGGAGCGCGAGCTCGACGCCTACTCCGCCAGGCTGCCCCGGGTGACGCTCCTCGACACCGAGTACTTGCGCGCCCTCGCCCAGGCCGAGCTGACCTGGCTCGACGCGCTGACGGATGACCTGCGATCGGGCTCGCTGACCTGGAGCTACGAGGAGCTCGAGGCCTTCATCGTCGCCGACGACCCGCTGCGCGCCGCGGTCCAGGCCAACCTCAGCTGAACGATACCGCCGGCAATGAGGCGCCCCGGCCGCCCGGCGCGAAGCGCGGGATGAAGAACCACCCCGATCGTGATTACTGTGCATGAGGGCGACCGGGAGGACGAAATGGTATTGGGACACGGGGGCGCCACCAGCGCCCGCAAGTTGGGGACCGGACGGCCGCCCCGGCCTGCGCGGGGCGCGTTGGCGGCGGTGGCCATAGCCGGGGCGTTGTCCGTCGGTCTGGCCGGGTGCGGGTCCCCGCCCGTCGCCACCCTCAAGCTGTCAGTGCCCTCGGGGCCCCCGGGCACGGTGGTCGACATCAGCGGGACGGCCGGCAAAGGCTGCGTCGTGGACAAGAACTGGTTCGGTTTCGACTTCGAGCGCTACGGCCAGACCAACAAGGGCCCGTTCATCGAGATGACGGCGCCCCAGGCCGCCACCGGCTCCTCCAGCGGCGCCTGGACGGCCATCTTCGAGGTCCCTTCCTATCTCGGGGGATCGCCGACAAGGGGACCGGGCGCGCTGGTCGTCCCGGGCCGCTACCAGGTGTTCGCTCCCACGTGCGAGAAGGGCAAGGCGGCGACCGCCTCTTTCACGGTGACAGGGACAACGTCCGGCCCCGGCACCAACTACGTGGCCATGGCCGTGACGCCCGACGGCGGGGGGTACTGGCTGGCGCAGGCGGACGGCGGCGTCAGCGCCTACGGGGACGCCCGGCCGTTGGGGTCGCTGCCGGCCGAGAAGGTAACGCCGAGCACCCCCATCGTCGCCGTCGCCCGCACCTACGACGACAAGGGCCTGTGGCTGGTCGGCCGCGACGGGCACGTGTACGACCTCGGTGACGCCCACTCGTACGGTTCGTTATCGGCCGCGCAAGCCAGTCTGGCACCGATCGCAGGGATGGCAGTGACCCCCGACGGTAAGGGGTACTGGCTGGTGAGCGCCAGCGGGCACGTCTACGCCTTCGGCAACGCCACCAGCGACGGCTCCCCCACCACCGACAACGCCCCCTACGACGCCATCGGGACCCGTAACGCCGGTGGCTACATAGTCACGTCGGCCACCAACGGCGCCCTGTACCCGTACCCGGGCGGCACCCTGGCCTCCTTCGGGCCGGGCTCGGCCCTGTCGGGCTGGCTCGTCGGCACCGCCATCAGCCCGAGCGGCAACGGCGCGTGGGAAGCGGGTGCCGACGGTGGGGTGGAAACGTACGGTGACGCCAAGTTCTTCGGGTCCGTGCCCGGCTCCAACGAGACCCTGAAGGCCCCTGTCACGGCCATCGCCGCCCTTCCCAATGGCCTCGGCTACTGGCTGCTGGGCGCAGACGGGGCCGTGTTCAGCTTCGGTTCCGCCCACTCCTTCGGGTCGCCGACGCCGGCCAGCTAACCGCCCGAGGGGTGAGCCGGACGGCCGGGCCCGAAAAACTCGAGATCGCGCTTCACGACGAGGTGCAAGGTTTGCTGGACCGCTGGCGGGCCGAGTTCGCCGGCCGGCCCCAGCTCGAACGCCAGCGCCTGCTCCTCCTGGCCCTGGAGCGCGAGCAAGTCGTAGCCGTCGCCTACCGGGAGGAAGCCGTGGCCGGACGGGTGGCCGGCCTCGACATGGACGCCGACGCCCGCGCCTGCTTCCGCCAAACCCTGGTGTGGATCTGGAAAGACGAGCAGCTGCACGCCGAGTTCATCCGCGGCGCGCTCTTGCGGGAGGGCGGGCTGGCCTCAAACCTCGTCGTGTACGCTCGCCAGCTCCAGGGAGCTCTGTCGGGGTGGACGTCGGCCACCTCCAACCACCGCGATGCCCGCACCGCCCCGTTCCGGGCGGGCGCGGCCGGCCTACTGGTCGCCGTGGCCGCGGCCACCGGACAGGTCCCGCCCGTACTCCGTCGAGAGCTGCGCTACCAGACCTTCCGCCACTACTGCCAGCTCAACGTAGCCCTCGAGTCCAGCGCCGAACTGGCCTACAGACGTCTCGTGGAACTAGGCCAAGATCCGGCGGAACGCAGCAGTTTCGAGCGCATCCGTGACGACGAGGCCCGCCACGCGGCCGCCTTCCGGCTCCTGGCCGCCGCCCTCGGGGAGGACGACCGCCTGCGGGCCCCCGACGCCGTCCCCGAACTGGTGACCGGGCTCGGTGCCATCAGCGCCTGGTTCGTCCCTGCTCATCTCCGGGCGGGCGGCCGAGCGGGCGGGGCCGGAGCGGGGCCTGCGGGCACGAAAGCAGACCACCATGGCCCGGGCCGCGTCCCCGGGCCCCGGCCCCGGCGCTTCGGTTCCCGCCAGGCCGTCGTCGTGCGTTCCGGGCGGGACGGCCCGGACCGGGCGGCGGTGCTGGAACAGTGCCTGGACCGGGCGGGCTTGGGAGGGATCGCCGCCGGCGCCGCATCGGCCGCCGTGCGGGTTTCTTTCATGCTGGGCTACGACCGCCGGGACCGCTCCAATATTTCCAGCCCCGAGATGGTCGAGCTCCTGGCTCGCTACCTGCGCCGCCATGGCGTGGCTGATGTTGCCGTCCTGGAGGCGCCGACCGTTTACGGCAACGACTACGCCCATCGCTCGGTGGCCGAGGTGGCCAACTATTTCGGCTTCGTCTCGCCCACTTACCGGGTAGTGGACATCAGCCAGGACCTTGAACCTTTCGCCTACGAGCGAGGCTTCGTCGAGCACGCCATAAGCAGGACCTGGCGAGCGGCCGACATCCGGGTCGTGATGCCCAAGCTCCGTACCGCGCCAACGGATTTCGCCCACCTCAGCCTGTGCACTCTGGAGGGCACCGGCGGGCGCATCGACGACACCGTGTACGCCGGGCGCCAGGTGGACTACCGCTCGGCCACCATGATGGTCCTCGACGTAGCGCCGCCCGACTTTTCTGTGGTCGAGGGCTGGGAACCGGTGGCCGACGGGCCCTTCGGCGTCATGGGCTGCCACCGCCCGGCCCCGGTCCGCTACGTTTACGCCGGGGCGGACGCCTTGTCCGTCGACGAGGTGGTCCTGGCCGACCTCGGCGTCAGCGACCCGCGCCGGGCCCCCGTCCTGCGCATGGCGTACCACTGGTTCGGTCTGGCACCCCAGCACGTGGCCGTGGACGGCGAACGGCCCGACCTTCACCGCGAACTGCGCGGCGCTCACGCTTCGCCCTGGTGGCGAGCCCTCGGGTTGCTGTCTGACCCCGTGTACGTCTACTTGAGCCAGGGCGGGAGGGTCTTCGTGCCCGCGCTCGACGCGGCCGCCTTCCCCTCCCGCCAACCCGTTGGCGCCGGCCTCAGAGCGCTGCAATGGGCTACGCAGCGAGCCTTCGGACTGTGGCCCCCGGGCCCGGCCCCGCCCTCTAGGCGCCGAGCCCGTCGATGACCTCGACGTTGGGGAACCGGCTCAGGAGCGCGCCCGGTAACAGGATCTTGGAGCGGCGCACCCCCGAACCGATGAGGACCACGTCGGCCTCCGCCACCCGGCGGTCGACCAGCACGGGCCACCCGGCCGGCAACCCGATCGGCGTGATCCCGCCGTACTCCATGCCGGTCAGGCCGACGGCGCGCTCCATGGGCAGGAAAGACGCTTTGCGGACGTCGAGATAGCGCCTGACGGCCCCATTGACATCGGCCCGGGTGTTGGCCAGCACCACGCACGCCGCCAAGCGCTCGGTCCCCTCGCGCTTGCCGCCAACTACGACGCAGTTGGCCAGTGCCTCGCTTTCGACCCCGAACTCCTGTTGGGTCGCCGCCGTGTCCGAGACGGCCGGGTCGATCTCGACCACCCCGACCTCGTCCATCCAGCCCATCCGGGCCAGGAGCGCCCCCGTCGTCACCGCCAACAGGTCGGGGCGCAGGCGAGCCGGCCCGCTGACCAGAGAACCGAGCTTGAAGATGCCCGTCATCCTGGACCCGTCATCCTGGACCCGTCATCCTCGGCCCGTCATCCTTCTCCCGTCATGGCGCTCAGCCTCATGGTCTCGTCGTGAAGGACGCCCACGCGGGTGGCCGAAGACCGTACGGCCACCCGCGTGCACAAAGACCGTGGCCTAACCGACCAGGGTCAGCTTCGGTTTGATGGTCTTACCGCCGGTCACGGTGACAGTCTCGGTGACCTTGATGGTGTGCTTCTTGGCCCCGGCGATGAGGTGTGCCCCGTCGGTGAGCAGGCCTACCGAGATGGTGCCGCTCTTGCCCGCCGCCACCTTGTACTTGCTGTGACCGACCTCGGTCTTCACGTCGGTCAGGGTTATGACGCCGGAGCAGGCCACGACCTTGCAGTTCAGCTTCAATTTGACCGCGTTTTTGGACACTTTGGCCGAGCTCGTGCCCGAGCTGACGACGGGCTTGGGCTTGGGGACCGTGGTGGTCGTGGGCGGCACCGTCGTCGTGGTGGTGGGCGTGGGGGCCAGCCCCGCCACGTTGCCCTGGAGGCTCAGCGTGTACGTGCTCGAGGCGATGCTCGGGTTGATGGCGTCCTGAACGGTCAGGCCCAGGATGTCTCCCGAATTGATGGTGTTGGCCACCTCGAAGACGACGTCGTCGGTGCCCCCACCGCTCACGATGGCGGCCGCGGCGCCCGAGCCCGAGGGGGTCGTGGAGTCCTCGACGGTGTAGAGCGAGGCGGTGTTGGGGAAGACTGTCCCGCTCGGGCCGATGATGCTGATCGTGCTCGAACCTCCGGCCAGCTCGCTGGTGGCGCGGACGTTGGAGATGGAGTACGTGGCCAG
>CAYZVQ010000002.1:0-79617 GCA_964481925.1 uncultured Acidimicrobiaceae bacterium | reverse complement strand
GCGCGACTGAGGTTGTCGAAGGTCTCTTGGGCGGCCGGGTGTGCCGCTAGGGACGCCGCCAAGTCGCTCGGGATCTCGATCGAGGCCTGGCCCGAGTAAGCGGAGCCCCAGCTCCCGTCCGCTTTCGCCCGCTCCACAGCGACCAGGCCCGCCGGCTGCATGCGCTCTTGGCGCGTCAGCAGTTCGACCAGCGCGACATTGCGCTTGGACCACGAGCTGCCTGGCCGCCGGGGCGTGAACCTCCGACGGAAGGTCGCCTCATCGCCAGGACCGAGCTGACCGTCGACCCAGCCGAAGCACAATGCCTCCTCGAGGGCCTGATCGTAAGTGAGGTTCGTCGGCTCAGTCGCGCCCCTCTTCGCCAGTACGAGCCAGACGCCGCCTGCGTCGCCATGGTGCTCGGTGAGCCAGGTGTGCCACGCCCGTACGTCCGGCACGGTCAACACCGGCGAGTCGGCTGCCACTCGCCTCAGTTTTGCACCAACGGGTTGTCTTCCTCTTGGGCCTTCGCTTCAGCCGTCCAACGGCCTGCAGGTCCACGAGCTGACCCCGGTCAGCGCATCGCTGGAGGACGCGTTCATGGAGCTGACCCAGGACGACATGGAGTACCTACAACGCAGCCAAAGGAACGGGCCACGATGACCCAAACTGTCCGTAGGGCCCCGCGTGGGCGCTACCGCATCAAGCACATGGCCAAGTCCGAGGCGCTGAAGATCCTGACTCTTCGCTCCAGCGCGATCATCCTCGGCATAACCGTGGTGGGTGTCCTGGCCGGCACCGCGCTGGAGGCCCACGCTGACTTGCACCACGTCGCCGCCTGGTACGCCGGGTTCGACCCGACCCAGGAATCGCTGACCGGTCTGATCGTGGCCGCCCTGACCGGCGGAGTGGTCGGTGCGCTCGCCATCACCGGCGAGTACTCGAGCGGCACCATCCACAGCATGCTCGCGGCCGCCCCGGCGACCCGCGCTGTTGATCGCCAGGACCGGCGTGACTGCGGTGGCCACGGTCGTGTCCTGCGAGCTGCTCTGGAAGGGTGACAGCTGGCTCGACTGCCACCCGAGGGCGGACAAAGCGTCTTCACCCGCGATGCCGCTACTTCCTTGCCAGCTCCGGCGGGCAAGGTGACGACCCGTAGACGCACGTGGTGCGTGTCGGGGTCTGAGGCGTACGCGGCCAGATCGCCCAATTATGTGTCGCTGAAAAGGGCTGGAGTTACCACGATAATTCGTACAGATCGACGTTCAGCGCTGCGCTCCCTTTCACATTCCGAGTCCGCGCCAGATTGTTCATGCGAGCGCGCGGGACCGGACCGCTGCCGCGCTCCAGTGCGTTTCGAAGACCCGCACAATAAGCTCCCATGGCGCGGCCCTGCCTCTGCGAGGACAGGTCATGGCGTCTCCCACCACCGAGCCGCGAGCTCAATGTCCGGCTCGCCGGGTGCCAATGGCCAGCGAGCCTAGAAGCTGACCTCACGACTGACAGTAGGGTTGCCTATTGTCCCGTAGGAGCATCAGGTAGCCTCGCTACCTGATGCTTCGCCGCTCGATGCTCTCACCTAACTTGTCGTGCCCGGCGCTCAGCGCGGGTGCCGCTGGTGCCGGAGAGTGCGCCCCGGATCACCCGTCCCGGGCGCAGGCGGGAAGACCCCTGTGGTGCAAACGGGGACGCGGTTCACCTTCAGCGGGTCGTCGCGCGGGACGCTCGCGCTCGCGCCCGGCCATTGCCGCGGCACCAACACCGAGGTGGCGCAGTTCCACTTCAACGGGGCTCTCACCGGCATTGCCAAAGGCCCGGACTTGTACTCGGTCGCCGTCGTCGCCCCCGCCCGGGCGGGGGACGTACACCGGCCTGTTCCCCACCCCAGACGTGGCTCGGTGAGCGCGCAGGTTCACGATCAAGGCAGGGACCGGGAGCCTCGCCGTCGGTTTCGTGCCCGCCCCGAAACCTGCCTTCGCCAAGCCGGGGCACAGCCAGGTGCACATCACCGGCTCCTGGGACTGTCCTGGTAACTGAGGTGGCGCTGCCAGCGCGTCAGCACAGCCGCCGGCCCGCACGCACCCGGTGGTCCTTCAACTCGGCCACCGGCGACCGCCTTGCAGCGTCGGCGTTGCCTGGATCGACCTCGAGCGCCGGTCGTCCAACAGATCCGCCCGACACGGACCGCCGGCGCTTCGGGAGCTACGACGGTACCGGTTGACTTTCGCCGGTCCTGCGTACAGCGCTAGGCGGGCGCGCCCCTTTGGCCAATACCAGGCACGTTGTCCTCTGAGATCAACACAAACACAAGGAGCAAGCCATGAAAAAACAAGTCATCCTCTCAGCCATCGTCGCGGTACTAAGCAGCGCTGCGACAATAGGGATCTGGACGAGCATAACCCCCGCGTCGGCTGCCGGCTCAACAAAGTCGATAAGTGACATAACATTCGTTGACGCGGACAGCGAGACCGATACGATCGATCCCGGCCGTATAAGTTACATTTCCGCCGCTTGTCCAGGCGGCACGCAGGTCGTAGGCGGGGGCTACATTATGGGCGGGGCCATCGGTCTAACCGTTGCCTCCGTGGTCAAGAGCTATCCGTCACAACCGGACGCCGACCCAAATCGTTTCTACGTCGAAGCTGTCAACCCGCCGTCTGCTGCCGGGCCAGTCACTCTCGAGGTCAAGGCCGTGTGCGAACGCTTGACGTTAACTGTTAGTGCAAGTTTGCCGTAGTGCACAGCGCTACACCCCCTGCTGACCTGGACCACGACGCCGTAGGTGCCGGCAGGGGGTGCCGAACCGGTCCCACCGTCGCAGCGCGCGGTCCCTCCGATGACAGCCACGGTCTTGGAACTCGCCTCGCACCAAGTTGACCGGGTAGCCGGTCCCGGCGATCCCTCCGCTGTAAACCGCCACCACCCTTTGCGCGCCCGTGCGGACCACGACGGCTTGGACTGGTTGGCCTGGGTCCATTGAGAACCGCCCCGGCCCGAGCTCCCTGATCCGGATCGTGCCGCGGAAGTCCGCCCCTGACGTCACCGACGTGCGGTCAAGCTGAAGGGAAAGCCGCAGGCCTCTCGGCAGTGCCGTGGGAGCCGGCAGGTCCCCGCACATCGGGCTGCCCGGGCCGGCCGTCCCATGTCGTGAGCCCGATGAATATCGCCAGCTTGGAGCCGGTGGTCGCGTCAAGCTGGCGGGCCAACCATTCCCTGCCTGGCAGCAGCCAGACGGTCACCGGGCCACCAGGGCAGGGACCACGGCTTTGGATGCCCCTTGTGGGAGCTAGGCGCGGTTAGCATGCTAATTGAGTGGCGATGACACCGTCATCAGGACTGGATCCGCCGCGTGAGTGACGGCGGCGAGCGCATCTGCAGCTCCTGTGGTGCTTCCTTGGGGACACAGGCGGATGACGGCCGGTTCTGTGGCAAGTGCCGCGCTCCAATAATCGCGCCAGAAGCTTCACCAGCCGAACCACGTTCGCAGACCCGGGTTGAATGGCTCAACGCCGGCGAGCCAAAACATGCCAGGGGACGTCGCCGCAACACTGCGGTACTGGCGGGTTCTGGCGTGGCGATGCTGATCGCCGCCACCGTTCTCGTCGTGACCTTGAGTCCCGGGCAGTCGCGCGACGCGTCGCCACCGATGTCCGGCACCACCTCCGCCCCGAGGCCGACGAGGACTTCCGCCTTTTCGAGGGCATCAACGACGGGAGGAGTCCTCTCCACCACTGTCGCCCTTGCCACCGCCCCCCTAAGGAGCACCACTTCCGCCCGGCCTCGCGCCTCGAAGACCACGGTCACCGTGGCCCGAGGCGTCACCACCAGCACTACCCGAGGCGTCACCACGAGCACCACCACGTTGCCGGCGACATCGCTAGCCTCTTCCACGCGCGTGGTGCCGGTCCCGACTACCAGCTTGGTTTCGCTGGGGCCCGAGGCCACTGGTCCGGACGTCGGCGGGATCCGGAAGACACTGGCTGCGTACTTCTCTGCCATCAATGACCGCAACTGGGTGGCCGCGTGGGAATGGTTCACGCCTTCCGAACAGGCCAAATTATCCCAAAGCCAGATCACCTCCGGGTCGGGGACTTCCCATGACTCTGCGGTGGTACTCGATGAGGTTACCCCCGAGGGGGGCGGGACAGATGTCGCCACGGTAACTTTCACCAGCCAACAAAGCCCGAGTGAGAGCCCCAACGGGCAGCCCTGCGATCAGTGGGCGCTCAACTACACGATGTACCTCAACCCGAGCGGGTGGCTCATCAACGCCGTTGAGGGAGCGAGCGGCACTCCCTACACCAGCTGTTGATCCGTGAGCGCACAAGGGGAGGCCTTGGAGGGTGACGACCTGGTTCACCGCGGTGCCTATCTGGGCGTCCTGGCGGCGAGTACCGCCAGTTGGTGGCGCAAGACGAGGATCTCGGCGTCCTTCGAGAAGGCATCGACGCGATGGGTCCGGACGAGCCAGAGCATTCGATGAAGGGGCTTCGCAGCAGGGCCCACAGGCGGCCTGACCAGGAAGTCAAAGCGGCCGACCTAGTTAGCTCCACCCACCACGAAGCCCTGGATAGGCCCGCAGCGGCGCTGGGAAAAGCTCGGTGGGGACAAAGAGCGGGACCAAAACGGCTGTCAAGACCGAGTTCGGCTCGTCGTCCGGTTTTACACCGGGTTTTCTACATGCTCCCGGGGACGTGGGGCCGATGAGGCAGACGAGAGCCAAGAATACTGCGCTCATCGCCCGCCGCCGCTCGCTGGTGCCCAAGTTTGTCCTGCGGGCCCATCGGTAACATCTGGTACAAATTCCTGAAGCAACTGATGGAGTACTGTGAACCGACCAATTACGGTAGCACTTTCGATCATCGCATCTGTTTGTTCGACACTTGGCAGACGGTTGTCCAACATAGTTCTTATAAAATCAGCAACACTATTTGGGTTGAGATGTTTTTGTTCTTCGGTAGCTAAAGTATAAATACGCGTCAAAACTTGCCGTCCGGTTGGCGTGGGACCAGGCTCGGTACTAGGAAGTACCTCAAAAGCATCACTCATTGGTAGTCAGGGGCGGTGCCCGCGGTGCGAGCCCGGGCCCCGTTCTCCTTTCAATCTGTACGTGATGGGATGAAGAAATGCTTAGCGGCCCCGGCGTGACGGGCCCGGTGGTTGGGCCGGCACCGGAGGCTGGAGGCAAGGCCCGTGCCAGCTGCCAGGAACAAGAGGGCACCTCGCCCTGCCGTGGGGGCCCGAGCCTTCGCAGGCTCGGGGGCTACCACACCTTCGCAAGCTGCGTCCAGGGCCGGTGGCGCGCACGTGCGAGCTGAGCCTCGGCGCTGTGGACGCGGATTGCAAAACGACCCTTGGCCGCCAACCAGGCGGTGTGGAGCGAACAGGGAGAGGGAGCCACACAGATGACGAACTTCGGCAAGACGGGACGAGTGCACGCGGTGAAGTACGACCCAAAGACCAACAAGAACGATGTCTTTTTCGGCCCCAAAGGGACCAAAGCCGGCCACGCCGTGGTCGATGGGCGCAGCGGCCGCGTCGAGTACCTGCGAGGCGCCGGCAAGAACGTCAAAGCCAGCAAGGACACCGGCAGGTACCTAGGCCGGGGCTAGTAGCCATCGCAGGGTGCCGGGAGCGCATGACGCCCCGGCCGGCCGGTCTTGTTCGTCGCCCATCGGGAACGCTCGTCACACCACAGGAAGGAACTTCAAATTGAACGACATCTCAGTCACCACGCAGTCCCAGGGGTGGCCCGAGCTCAACCGCACCATGTCGCCCGCTTTGCTCGAGGGCGACAGCGGACAGATCATGTTGACCCGGGCTCTGAGCACCGGCGCCGGTTCGGCCGTTGACCCCGTGGCCTGTGAGGCCACCTGGGCGGCATGGCGTTTGGTCGGTGCGGCCAAGGTCCTGGCCCCTGGGGACGCGCCGGCCGGAGCGGCCCTGTTGGGCCACGCCGTCGAGGCCCTTTGGGTGCCCGGGCGGACGGCTTGGGTCGCCGAGGTGGTTTCTCCCGGCTACCGAGCAGCTGGTGGGACCGTGGTCCACGTGGCCGTAGGCGCCCTGGGACCGGCCGGTAGCACCCGTTTTGAGTCAGAAGCCGTGTCCGAGACGATCGAGGCCCTTCTCAAGTCGCCGTCGTCACCGTACGCGGCCGAACCCGAGGACCCTCGGTGCTTTTTTGACCTCGGCCCGGGCCAGCTGGGTCATGCGGCCCTGATCCGCCAACGCATGGTGACCATCTGTCATCCTGACGGCGAGATCAGTGTGCTGTCACGCTGGCACCCGACCATCGACCCGTGGTCGGGCATCCTTCGGCTCCTGGCCGAGCGGAGGGAGCCGACCCGCGTGCGGGCCAGCGTCCTCGCCACCGAGCTGTCATTGGACGACCATCTCGGCTTGGAGAATTCTCTCAGCACCGCCCAGGGTATGGCCCGCCAGGCTGACCAACGGGCCGACCGGAGCTTCGAGCTGGCCCGGGCCACCGAGACGCTGGTCGACATCAAGGCGAGCTTCGGATCTCCGCTCCTGGCGGTTGAAATAGCGGTTAGCTCGCCGGCGCCGTTGGCCGACTCGACGCTACGCGCCATAGCCGCCCAGTTCACTAGCCAGGGAGACGTCCACCGCGCTCCGACACACACGGTGGTCGCCGGCCTTCGCGCCATTCTCGGCGGCTACGAGATCGAACGCGACCCCTCCCAGCTGGCTGAGGCACACGCCGCGGGCCTCCCGCTCTACGGCGGCATCGGTGCGCGCTCGCTTCGTGACGTCGTGACCCTCACGGAATCCCCCATAAAGTGGCCGCTCGGTGGGCGTGCGGGGATACCCACCTTCCCCGTCGTCTTGCGGCGTCACCTCTTTGTCCCCGAACGCTTGCGCGCCGGCCGCACGCTCGGACGAGGCCACCGCGGAACGCCGGTTGGCATCCCTGACGATCTGATTGGCAGCCACTGCCTGCTCGTCGGCGTCACCGGCTCCGGGAAGAGCACAGCGATGGTTGCCGCCGCTTTGGCAGACCTGCGCTCGGGCCGGCCCTTCTTTTTCCTGGACCCCCATGGGACCGCCGCCGACATGCTGGTACGGCATGCCCAGGCGATCGGTACTGAGCTCTGCGTCTTTGACGCCACCGACATCGCCA
Source organism: uncultured Acidimicrobiaceae bacterium (assembly GCA_964481925.1). Lineage (GTDB taxonomy): Bacteria > Actinomycetota > Acidimicrobiia > Acidimicrobiales > Palsa-688 > Fen-671. The sequence continues at coordinate 72,500 of CAYZVQ010000002.1, read as the reverse complement.
CCATGCGGTTGTCACCGGTGCCGGCCCTGCGAGCGGACGGCGCCAACCTCGACGAGGTCGAGGCCGCGCTCGCTCACTTTTGTGACGCCGTAGCCAACAACTACACAGATCCGAGCTGGTCAGGACCGCGCTGGTTGCAGCAGGCCCGTGCCATTGCCTACATCTCGGCCGCTCACGGGGCCCCCCTGTCCGACGCCCTCGGCTGGTACGCCGACCCCCAGGGAAGACGGCTGGCCGCGGCCCACCCCGCGCTGCCCGGGCCCGTCCGCCAAACGCTACGGCTACTCGACGCCCCCGGCAACAACGACGCCGCTTCGCTCATTGACTGGGTCACTTGCAAGTTCGAGCCGCTGGTGACCGGACCTGTTGGCAAACTGCTCGCCGGCCCCGATGCCGGCGCCCGCCTCTGTGATCTAATTAGGCGTGGTGGACCGGTCATAGCCAGCCTGGCCGGCCTCCCGCCCAGCGGCACGGGGATCTTTGGCCATATCCTGCTGGCCGGCGTTCTGGACGCGGCCATGGCCCGGCCGGCGAGCGAGCGGCCCCTCTTCAGGTTGTACGTGGACGAGGTGCACCGCTTCCCGGCTCGGAACCTTGAACGAGCCATGAACGAGTCAAGGAAGTTCAGCGTGTCCGTTTGGGCGGCCACCCAGTCCCTGGCCGTCCTGGGGGAGCAGCTAGGTGACACCGTCATCGGGGCGACGGCACTGAAGTTCGTGTTCCGGGTCAGTCCTGACAGCGCCCTCCGGATGGCGCCATTGCTCGGTGTCACGGCCGACCAGCTCCTCGAGCAGCCTGACCGTTTTTGCCACTTCAAGGCGGGTGAGTCGGTCACGACAGTGGAGCTGCCTGCCTACGAGCCCGCACCGCCACGTGTTGAGGCAGTGGCGGGGATGGCACCGGCCGGATGCGCCGGGGCTGGCGCCGCCGTTTGCCCTCCGGCCCGCCCGAGCGGAGCCGAGGAGGCAAAACCGAGCCGCGCCCATGATCCCCGCCAGCCGCTTTTTCTCCAGCTCGACCAGGCCATGCGAGCCTTGCTCGTCAGCGCTGCAAGCTCCTCCCCCGGCCACCCGGGCACCATCCCTCACGACCAGGCCGGCCTGACCGGGGCCGGACCACCCAACCCATGAGTTGGGGTACCGTTTACTCGCGGGCTCGAAAGCCCCGGCAAGAGGTGTTGATGACTGCATTAGGGCAAAACCCGCGGGAACGTGAGGGCGCGGTGACACTTTACGAACGCTCTTCCGAGCCCGGGCCGGTGATCCCGGGCGACGGCGTGGACAAACGCTTCCTGGGTGCCTGCTGCTTACAGGCGAGCTCGGAGTTACTGAAGCGCGACCAGGGGCTAACCGAGGAGGAGGAGCTGAAGCTCGACCTGGTGCTGTGGGCTGACGAGAAGGGCCACGGCGAGCTGCCGGCAAAACTCGAACATCTCGTGGACGTGCAGCGGCGCTGCCAGTCCGGCGCCGCCTCCTGGGCCCGCGCCGGGGAGATTGCCCCGGCCCCATTGGAGCGCAGTGGCCAAGTATTTGATGCCAGTTCGGTCCGTCCCGGGCTCGTCGATGCGTTCACGGAGGTCCTGGGCCCAAACGGCCCGGCTACGTGGCGGCCGGGCCGGGAGGTCGTGGCGCTGAGCCCTATCGTGACCGACGCCTTAGTGGGCGAGCAGCACCTGGTGTGGGTCGTCGGCGGCTCGGTGCGGGACCTGATTGATGGCTTCCCTCCGGGCAAAGTCAACGACGTCGACCTGGCTGGGACCGCCCCCCCGGGGGTGTTCCGGGCGACGGTCCATGGGGCGCTGAGAGCGAAGGGCTTTGGAGACCTCCGCTTCGGGACCTCCCCGGCGTCCCTTGTTTGTCACGTCGGGCCGCCAGACCTCCCGGACAAAAAAGAGAACCGCCTGCTCGAGTACAAGCCACTGGTGGCGCTGGGGTTTCCCGCCCATGCCTGCGGGACGAGCTTCGCTGAGGATCTCTGCACCCGGGACCTGACTGTAAACGCGCTGTTCTACGACGAACGGCGCCACGTCGTGCTGGACGCCTCCGGGAGCGGGATCGGCGACGTGAAGGCGCACCGCCTGCGGTCACCGAACACGCAGCAGGACGGTGTCGAGCAAGCAAATGTGGCCTTTCGCGCTATCAAGATGCAGCTGCGCTGGCAGAAAGCGAAGCACGCGATCGAACTTGGCCCGTTGACTGAATGGCTGGCGCAACGGGGCGGCAACAGCTTCCCGACAACGAGGTCCAACGAACTGGCGGAGAAGTTCAAGGCCGCCGTAAAGGACTTCTCCAACGACGACGTTGACCTCGCCGCCGCCGTCCTTGGTGAGGAAGTAGTGCGTCTTGTGCAGCTGGCCAGGCAAGGAGGCGATCGGTGACGGCCCCCCGTCCGCTGAGCGACTGGGTGGCCAGTGTCCCCCGGGGGCCCGGGCCGGTCGAGCTGCCCCGAGTACTGGTCCCTAATGATGGCGACGAACGCCGGGACGCCCGCGACCTCGCCCGGTTCGCTTCCGATCTATGGCGGCGTACGGCGGTACAGGTGCGGTCCCCGCATGGGGAGGTGGCCACAGCCTTGGGCTTGGAGACAGAACAGGGCCACCAGCGGGTGATCGAGCTGGACGACTTCGGCCGCCCGGTGCTCTTGGTTTCCGCAGAGTCGGTCGGGCCCATAAATGCCCTGGAGGAGGCGTGGCCCCAGGGCCCGTTCCCCGAATGGGTAGCCGAGCGCCTGGGCGGAGAAAGCGCCCACCTGCGCTGGACGCTGGTGGCCCGGCTGGCCGGGGGAACACCCACCCCTGCCGCCGAGCTGTTCTGGCTGTTGCCCTGGGTCCTGGTCGACGAGCTGGCCAGAGCCGTCGCCACGGCTGCCGCCGGGGGGCCCCTGGCCGCCACCCAGCCGCTGCGGCACTACTTCGCGGTTACGGGTAGTCGTTTCAGCGCCGCCTTGGAACACCTTGAGGTCGGTCTGAGGCGCGGCGACCCTGCCATTGTGGCCGAGGCCGCCGTGGCGTTTTGCCAGCGCCTGGTGGAGGTGCCCGCGGAGCGCATCCCAAGTCGCACTCGCCAGCTGCTGGCCGAGGTCTCTGACGCCCTGGCCCGCCGCGACCCGTCGTTGAACGGCCTGGCGACAGCCGCCCAGAGGCACCTTCGCGGCGAAGAGAGGCAGCCTGACGGCTTGGGCCCGCGCCCTCGGGCCCGTGCCACCTCAGTGACGGGCCCGAGCCCGGAGCTAGCGACCAGCGCGGAGGAGCCGGTAAGGGCCAGCATGGACGACGACACCGGCGAGCTGACCTTCGTTGGCCTGCCGCCCGGCCCGGCCGGCGCCGTAGAGCTGGTCGCGGTCCCCGGGGCTCTCTTGGCGTTCGACGCCGCTGAGGGGTACCTGGCTCAGCTTGTCCTGTCGCCAGCTACCCCGGGAGAGCCTTTGCAACTGCGCCCCGAGGCGGGCCTGATCCTCACACGGCTATTCGGAGAGGAGACGGCGAGGCGGTCCGACGATCCGGAGGCGCGACGGGCACCGTTCGTGGCTAAGGCCGAGCGCGGCTACTCCGGTCAACTTTTCCGCCTGGCCTTGCTCGCCACCTCCCGGTACTTGGGCCCGTCCTCTTCATCTTCTCCCCTGTGGGACGCCGAGGCGGCCCGGCTCGCCTCACAGGCCGGTCTCACGACGACCGCCCGCGCCCATGCCGAGGCGGCCACGCCGGGCCTGGTGAGAGCTCTGAACACCGATCCCGAGCTCCTCGCGGCCCCGGTGAGCGAGCACCTCTTCCTGGTGTTGCGCGACGTCGCGGAATTGGCGAGGGGAAGCCGGCCCGGACCCGCGGCGGCCCTGGACGACCGTCTCGACGAGGTGGTCAATGCCGCCGCCGGCCTGTTGCTCGAGGCGGCCAGGGAACCGGCGCGGGTGCCGCCCTACCGAGGTCTTTTGGGGGGCCAAACCGACTTGGGCCCGTTCCCTGTAGGCCGCTTTCTCGACTTGGGGGTGCTGGCTCTCGGCCTCTTCCGCCCCGGCGAGGAGCCACCCTCTGATATCGCTTTGGCGAACGAGGGGGACGCCCTGACGGTCAGAGCCCGGTTGGTCGGAGAGGCGAGCCGGGAGGAGGTCCGGAACTTCTGGGCCCGCCTAGTCGCTCCCGCCCACGGCAAGATCCTGGCGGAGGCGCCCCTCGTAGTGTCCGGGAACGATGCGGTGGCGCGGCTGCCCATCGCCGGGCCGCCGGGGCAAGAGCCCGGGCGGTGGGTGGAGATCGTGCCCCGCCGTGACTGGCCGGTCCGGGACTCCAGTTGGCGAACTACTCAGCGCGCCTGGCGATGGGGACATTCCGCCCTCCGCGCCGAACGTATGGGGCGGGACGAGCGTGTGGCCCCCCGCTGGGCGCGCTGCGCCGCCGACTGGGAGGCGGTCCCGGACCCCGAACGCGCCTTCCTGGCGGGCCGGCGCGCTCACGCCCGTGACGGGTCGAGGCCCGGGCCGGCCTCTCCCGGCACGGCTTGGGCCGACCTCGTGGCCCAGCTTGCCCACCGCCCCGAGAAGCCTTTCCTGGCCGAGGCGTTCAAGTGGTAGCTGGGCCGTCCACGGGTACGCCGGGGACAGGGAAAAGCGTCTCATCGCTGGGTGCGCAGTCCATCCCGGTTTTTCGGGGTGGCCACGTTCAATCTGAGCCGGCCGGACCGGGCGGTGCGTAAACGCGGGCAAAGCCCGGCATCGCCTGACGGCGGACGGACCGGCGGCCGCTCGAGACGCTTCCACGGTTTGGCCACCCTGAAGCAAAGAGCGGCCGCCGCCCGGTACCACCTGGGAGAGGTTGCCCTGGCTCGTCGGTCCTACGACGAGGCACGGGGGTATTTCGAGGCCGCGCTGCGCTGGTACAGGGACAACGGGCCCGAGGAGGAGGTGGCCTTCTGCGAGAGAGGCCTGGGTCTAGTCGCTTACGGCTTGGGTGATTACGAAGAGGCCCGGGCCCGGTACCAGGTGTTACTTCGTTGGTACGGGGAAAAAGGCCGGGAAGACGACGTCGCTCAGTGCTGGCAGGTGCTGGGCCGGCTCGCGTACAACACCAACTCCTACGACGAAGCCCGACATCTCCACGAGGCGGCGCTGCGCTGGTACCGGGATAATGATCGCCAGGAGCAAGCCGCCCGTAGCGCGCAATACCTCGGCGCCGTCGAGCTGGACGCGGGAGCCTACGACGAGGCTCGGCACCACCACGAAGTCGCGCTCAGCTGGTACCGCGCCCACGGGCCGGAAGAGGATGCCACCCGCTGTTTGTGGTACCTGGGCCGGGGTGCCTTCCGAGTGGGAGCCTTCGACGAGGCCCGCCAGTGCTACGGGACGGCGCTCGACTGGTACATGGACCACGGGCCGGAAGAGCGGATCGCGGAATGCGAGGAAGGACTGGGCACGGTCGCCTTCGGAGCGGGTGCCTACGATGAGGCGAGGCGGCACCTAGAGGCGGCGTCGCGTCGGTACCGGGAAAACGGGCTGGACCAGGAGGCGGCACGCTCCGGGCAATACCTCGGCTCTGTCGCCCTCATGACCAAGTCCTACGACGAAGCCCGTCAGCGATACCAGACGGCGCTTCGCTGGTACCAGGACCAGGGCCGCGGCGAGGGTGTGGCGAGCTGTGAGCGCGGGCTGGGCCTGGTCGCGATCGCGGTCGATGCCCACGAGGAAGCGAGGCTGCATCTAGAGGCGGCACGCCGCTGGTACCGGGACCACGGTCGGGACGAAGAAGTCGCCATCTGTGAACAACGCCTCGGGCTGGTCGCCCTTTCCCTGGGCGCCTACGAAGAAGCCCAAGGGCACTACGAGGCCGGACGTCGTTGGTTCAAGGAGAGCGGTCGAGAAGAAGATGCGGCCGACGGAGAGGAGGCCCTGGTCGGGATTGCCCTCATTCAGGGGCACCGGGACGAAGCTCTGACCCATGCCATCCGTTCCGCCGTGGGCTTCGACCAGCTCCGTTACCGCCTGGCGCGTCCGGACGACCGGCGGCGCTGGCTCGCCCAGCACACCGAAAGCCTCGAGCGAGCACTTTCGTTGGCGCTCGAGGTCGGCGACCGGGAGAGGGTGGCCATCCTGGTCGAGGCGGCCCGTGTACAGGGCGTCCCCACCCGGGAGCTATCGGACAAGGGGGAAAGGGCGCTGGAGGTTTACCTGGCGGGCATGGTCCCCGATCCCGACGGGACGCTGGGAGGGCCCACTGTGCTCAAGGACGCCAAGTTTGAGCCGTCGGTGCTCTCAGGGTCCGCCGTCGACGTTGCTTTGGGCGAAGAGGAGGCGCTCTGCCCGCCCCACGGCGTTCGGCTCGCCCGCGGTCGGCCGTCCCTAGCCGAGTCGGTCGGCCTGTCGGACCTGGCCGAGGCGTTAGGCGTGGCCGAAGTGGCGCAGGCCGCGGCCGGGCCCGCATGGTGGTGGTGGGGTAGCTGGGTGGTGGGCGACCAACTCTACTGGTTCTTGTTCGGCCACGACGGAAGCTTGTTTGCCGAGCGCGTCCCCATGCTGGACCTGGAGCCCGTCCTGGCCGAGCTGGCTCGGAGCCTCCCCGAAAAGACCAGCGGCGAGAGCGGGGATGCCTACTCGGCCCGCATGGCGGAGAGCTGTCTCGTCGACCCGGCCTCCGAGACCGACCTGGCCCGGCGCTTGGGCTCGCTCCTGCTCCCCGATCCCCTGGTCCGGCTGCTCGCCACCGCTTCGGCAGACAATCCCCTGTCCTTGGCGGTAGCCCCCGCTCCCGAGATTGCCGCGGTGCCACTGGGCTGGCTGGCTATAGACCAGGCCGGCACCCGGGTGGTGGAGCGGGCTCAGCTGCGCTTGGCGGCCTCGCTGGGACTGCTGGCGGAAGCTCGCCGCGCCCGCCCTCGAGCTCCGGGTGACGGTACGGTGGCCGTCGTCGACCCGGGAGGAGGCCTCCTTTTTGACCCCAACTACGGGACCGATTTTCCCGCCTTCGACGAGGTGCTCCAGGACTTGTCCCGGGCGGGCGCGAGGCGGGTTCTCACCCGGCGTGCTCACCTGTCAGGTCCCCCCCGGCCGGGTGACCGGGCCGGCCTCGCCTCTTCGGAGGAGCTGCGCCAGGAGCTCTCCGAGCCACGTCCCAAAGCGCTTGTCTACTTGGGCCACATCTCCTGGGAGAGGGGGAGACCGTCGTCCGAGATCTCTTTAGTCCTATCCGGCACGGGCCCCGGCGACGCGCTGGTCCCCGCCCGGCGGGTCTACCGCGACCGGCCGCCCTGGCCGATGGCCGAACGAGTGGCCCTGGTCGCCTGCGGGGGAGCACGTCAGGCCGGCCCGGAGTGGTTGGGCTTGGCCCCGGCCGCCATTTACGCCGGTGCCACTGTGGTCCTGGCCGCCTTGTGGAACCTGGTGTGGGCCACCCCCACATACCGGCTCGCCCTGGACTGTCTGGCGTGCTTGACTGGCGACGAGGACACGGCTTCGGCATGGCGTAAGGTTCAGCTCCGCCAGCTCGGCGCATGGCGAGATGGCGACCCCGACGCCGCCCCCATCTACTGGGCCGGCATCGCCGCCATCGGCTTCGCCGAAGAGCGCTCGCAGAGCTAAACGGGCATAGACAATGAGCCGCTCTGACACCATAAAGCCACCGGGCTGGGGCACCACGGCGCGGGCGCCCGGAGCGTTGCTGAAAAGCATCGACGACTGGGTTGGCAATCCCGCCCTCGCCGCGCTCGTGTCTTGTTTCGGTGGCGACCCTGAACCCCGGCCGACGGCCGACATGCTCGATTGGCTGGACCATTTCTCAGCCGAGCACTGGGACTTTCGCGGCGGCCAGGAACGGAACCTGGCTCGCGCCGCAGAGTTCGACGAGCCCACAACCCGGACCATAATGAGCGCCGCTGAAGCTCTCGGGATGACGGATCCACTCCCGCCTTCTCGCCGCTCCTACAGCCACGTTCTCGTCCTGGGCGGACTTGTCCGGGCCTGCCTGCTACGCCCGGTCCGCGCCGCAGAACTGGTGCAGTCCGGGATCCGCACCCGCTCTGTAAGTGCCTTGAGCGCATATCGTCCCCTCGGAGGCGACGAGCACGGGCTGATCGAACAACTAGGCCTCAAAGCCAAGCAAAACGAAATGCAGGTGATGGAGGAGGGGTTGGTCAGGGCGTTCAAGCTCGGCCGGGCGGTGGACGACGAGCCCGGTAACGGTCTTGGAGGCGAATTTGCCACGAGCCTGGTCCGCACGTGGGTGACGGACCGGCTGGAAGTCCGGCTAATCGTTGCCCCGTCAAGCGACCCGACCTCGCGGCGCGCCAACACCGCCGACACGTACGGCTACTGGGCCGAGAACTGTGCCCACCTGAGCGAGGATGACGTTGTGCTGTTGGTCACTTCGACCATCTACCTTCCTCAACAGCACGTCGACGCCGTAAGGATTTTGACGCTGCGATATGGCTGTGCCGTCGAGACGGTAGGTCTCGACGCCGCCAAGGCGAGCCTGGGCGCGCTGCGCCAGTCGTTCACCCCGGCCAACTACCTTCAGGAGGTGCGCTCCGCTATCCGAGCGGTCAGGGCCCTGCGCTCGGCTGCCGCCTCGGTGACCTTTTCCGGGCCCTCGTAGGCCGGCACCAGCCGTCGCGCCGTTTTTACCGAACCCTCATCCGCGGGTACCTACCCAGCGTTTGGCGCCGGCCCCGTCCCCCGCTCGCGTTCGATTTCGTCAAAAACCTTCCGCAGGTCATCGCCACAGCTGAGCTGCCACCGCAACAGGGCGATCTTGCCGAGCAACCGAGCCGACTTGGAGGCGTCGTTGCCGTCGGTCCCGCCGTCAGTTTCGTGCCTCTGTTCCAGGGAAATATTGGCTTCCCGGGTCGCCTCGACCAGGAAGGCGTCCGCCTCCGACGGGTCGTCGAGCAAGGCGCGGTAATAGCATGTCAACGCCACCCCGTGGTGGGACGCCGCCGTCAGCGGGTGGGGGTCGCCGTACGCCCACGACCGTGTCTGTAGGGTCGCCCGGTAGACTTCGTCGGCAACCCTGAGGTAGTCCGCGGCGTGTTCGCGGTCACGCTGGGCCAGGTCGATCCGGACCCCACCCCGGTTGAACAAGGCCCGGTCGACGAGTAGATCGTCGGCGCCGAGCACCTCCCGGCGCTCCCGCCAGGACTGGTCCACAAGCTTGAGAGCGCCTTGGAGTTCGCTCACCTGCTCAGGGCTGCCAAAAGGCAACGCGTTGGTCGCATAGCGCTGCTGCAGCAGGCCATCGAGAGCGCGATGGCGGCTCTTGCCGGCCGCGTCGCTCTGGTCACGCAGTTCTAACGCCCGTTGCACCCAACGGCGCGCTTCGACCACGGCGCCGGCGTCTTCGTACCGGTGCTGGTTGACGTCGCGAGCCTGGCCGTGAAGACAGTCGGCGATGAGCGGGCGGTCGTCCGGATGGTCCTCCCGCAAATGCATCATAGCGGCTTTGAACGAGGCGGCTGAAACCTTGGTCGTCTCGAACATCTCCTGGAGAGTGCCCAGGGCCCACAACGCCATACCGAGCTCAGCCTGCCCACGGGCAGAGAGTTCTTCGCCGTCTGTCAAGGCCTTGGCGAGCTCCTTGGTGATCGTCCCGTCGCCTCGCGACATCAGCAGGGCGCGAATGGCTGGCGTGCCGAGCAACTCGACGGCCACCAGTCCGGCGCGACGGTCCTGTCGGAGGTCGTCGCGGATGACCTGGCCAAACAGACGGTGAAGCGTGGCTTCGCGCCCGCCATCCTCGACAACGTCGCCCGTCAGGCCCACGGCGTGAAGCTCTCGCATCGCGCTCTCCGGTACGCCGCATGCGGCCAGGACCTCCCATGGCGTTCCTTCGGGGACGAGCCACGCCATCAACCTCGCCGCCTTCAGTGCACCGAGGTCGAGGCGGCGCGTCAGGAGCGCCCAGAAGGCGGCTGGCCCCGCGGTCGCGGCCGCGAGGTCGAGCACATGCCTGAGCTGGGCGGCGAGCTCGTCGGGAGCAAGCTCCAGGTGACGGCGGGCGGAAGTGAACGCTTGGGTGAGAAGTGGCCTGCCACCTGCGAGCTCGACCAGGGCTTCGCTTTCCAACAGCGCCACCGACTCCTCCGCGTCCAAGGGCTCGACGTCGATGACCTCGGCGCCCCAATCACGCCACTTGTCATTGGTTGAGGTGATGATGAGGGCCTGGCCGGCCGCGGGGTTGGGTCTGGGCAGGAGCGTTTCGATCTCTCGCGGCTCCCGGTCGGCGTTGTCGATGACGACTGCCCACGCGGTTGTCGCCAGGCTGAGCCGTCTCAGGGCCGCTCGGGCAAATGGCGCCGGGTCGACCGCCTCGCCGCCCCGCGCCGGCTGGCCATTCTCGTCGAGCTCGGACTCAGCCAACGCGGCAACCAGCGCCGTTTTGTTGGTGGCGCTGAGAAACCAGCCGACACCCTCGTCAACGCGGGCCGCTGCATCTCTGGCCAGTGCGCTTTTCCCCACTCCGGGCTGGCCGAGCAGCACTATCCGCCCTCGCGGTTGCAAAAGCTGGTCGGTTATGGCCTGGCGAGACGCGAAGCGCGTCAGCGGCCGTCCCGGCGTAGGCAGTCGGCGGCGCAGGGCGGACCGGGTCAGCGGTGCGTCGAGCTCAGTGTCCCCACTCGCCTGCCTGGTAGCAATGTCGACCAAACGAATGTCAAAGTCGTCAGACGCACCTATCACGGACCTCGTCTTGGCCGCGGCGTCGTCGAACTCCAAGGCATGGCTCCTGGTAGCCAACACGCAATCGATAAGCAGAAGGTCGGCGTCGGCGGCCATGGCGCTGGCGCCCTCGACCCGGTACATCCCCGGGGCCAGGTCCCCTTCGGCTCCTTTGGGGCCCCGCGAGACCGTCCGCTCGTCCGGGGCCCGTGCCAGGTCGAGTGCGACCATGGCGTGAGCGGCCTCGGTGCTGCGCATCATCACTAGGTACGGTGCCAAGCCCTCGCGCAGGCACATGGCGGCGAAGAGGATGGCCAGGTCCATGCAGGTCCCGCTCTCGCCGGGCGCCAGTGTCCACCCCGGGTCCCGCAGCCGTTGGCCCCGACCCAAGTACCACGGTTCCCGGTCGTAACGGGTCTTGCAGTCTCGCAACTGGTTGTAGAGGTGCCGAGCGATCGTCCGGTTGGCGTAGACCAGGTCCGAAGGATCGGCGCGGCGCGCTTCCTCGCCCCACCCAAAGGACAACCCGCGCAGCCCCCGTAGCGAGGGGACCGAGACGAAACAAGCAATGTGGCCATAGCCTGTGCGCGCCGCGTCGCGGACGTCCGGCGGCGGGGACCACACCGGCCAATGGCCGTCGATTAAACCCAAAGAAACCAAAATCCCGGCTTTTCAGTCAGCGGCCAAGCCGCGGCGCGATGGGGCGGACCGTAGCATCCTGGTGCTGTGACCGCAACGCCGCGGGCCTCCCCCCGGTATGATCGACTCGGCGATGACCGATCGGGTGCGTCTGGGAGAGATCTTCACATACAGCGGGTTCAGCGTCGACTCCGAAGCGGGGCGTCTACGGTGCACCTACAGGCTGGGCCCCCTCGACTTCGTCGAGACCGTTCAACTCGGGCCCGGCCTGGCCTGGAGCGCTGGTGCACAGCAGGCGGCGAGGCTCGTGTACCTGCTCGCGGGCGTTTCTTACTACAAGATGGCGGCTCCCCCCGTAGTCGACCTGGCGTGCACGCCCGTCCTGCCTGGCGAGCTCGACTTTCTTCAAAGCTTCTTCGTCAACGGGCTCGGCGAGTTCGCCCTCAAAAACGGGTTGGACCTGAGCGAGGTCGCCTTCGTCGGCGGCGCCGAGATGCCTGATCACCGGGCCGAGCCTCAACATCGCTCAGGCATGCTTGTTCCTTTCGGCGGAGGCCTCGACTCGGTCGTCACGGTGGAGTTGGTGCGGAACAAACTGCCGACGCCCGCCCTCTTCGTCGTCAACCCACCCGGCGACCGGTTCGCGGCGATCGAGCGAGCGGCTGCCGTTACCGGCCTCCCGATATTGCGCGCCGAACGCTCGCTCGACCCTAAGGTGCTGGCTCCCGCCGAAGGCGTCCTGCGAGGCCATGTGCCGGTTACCGGGATCATTTCCGCCGTCGCAGTCCTGGCTGCTCTGCTGGACGGGCGCAGCCAGGTTGTGATGTCGAACGAGCAGTCGGCCTCATCTGGGAACGTCGAGACCGACCATGGGGTAGTAAACCATCAGTGGTCAAAGAGCGCCGAGTTCGAGCGACTTTTCTCCCAGGTCGTCAGCAACGCCGTCGGCCCCGGGTTTGAGTGCTTTTCCCTCCTGCGGCCCTATAGCGAACTGTGGATCGCCCGACGTTTTGCCAGCGCCCGGCCTTACCACGGAGTTTTCCGCAGCTGCAACCGAGCATTCCACCTCGACCCGCGTCAGCGGCTCGACGACTGGTGCGGCATATGCGACAAATGTTGTTTCATCGACCTGGTCCTGGCCCCGTTCCTCTCGGCCCAAGAGCTCGCGGTCGTCTTCTCGGGCCAGGAGCCACTGCGGGACAAGTCCTTGGTTGACCGCTTCCGTACCCTTGTCGGCGTCTCACCAGATGCCAAGCCGTGGGAGTGCGTCGGCGACGTGGAGGAGTGCCAAGCGGCGGCCGTGCTGGCTTTCGAGCGCCCGGACCGAAGGGGCGACCCTGTTCTCACCATGTTGGTCCAGGAGCTGGGAAGCGTCCGCGACAGCGCACGCCGCTCTGCCATTCGTCTTCTGAGCCTCCCCGTGCCCTACCCAGACGCTGATGCCGTCCAGCCCACCGGCTCGCTGGTCTGACCTCGCCGGCGCTCCAGTCGGCATATGGGGCTTCGGCGTCGAGGGCCGCGCCAACCTCCGTAAGCTCCGGTCCCTTGGCACCGAACCACTGGTGGTCGACGACGAGCCGTCCCGCGAAGATGAGGTCCCCGTGCTCGCCACCGCTGATGGCGGTCTCGAGGCGCTCTACGGGTGCCGTTTTGTCTTGAAGTCCCCGGGCATTAGCCGCTACCGTGCGGACGTCGGGGAACTCGAGCGCCGCGGCGTTGCCGTGGTCGGCGGACTGGGTTTGTGGATGGAGGAAATGGGCCCTGGTCGTGTACTGATGGTAACGGGCACCAAGGGTAAGTCAACGACGGTTTCGATCATGGGCCACCTCCTGAAGGGTCTTGGGTATAGGACATTCGTCGGTGGCAATCTCGGCATGGTCCCCTACGACCCCGAAGCGGCTCCCGGGGACTTCGATTGGTGGGTCATCGAGACCTCCAGCTATCAGGTCCTTGACCTTTGGTCGGGACCGCGGATAGTTGCCGTCACTTCTCTCAGCCCAGACCACCTGAATTGGCACGCAGACCGTGTGGACCGGTACTTTGCGGACAAGCTTTCTCTCTGTGAGCTCCCAGGGGTCGCCGTCGCCGTCCTCAATGGGTGCGACGCTGAACTGCGGGAACGGCAACCTCTGCTGCCGCGAGCGAGGTGGGTCGGGCAGGACGAGGCGAGGGGCACCGGGTGGTCCGATGCTCTTGGTCTTCGGGGCGAACACAATCGGATGAACGCGGCCATCGCCCGCGCCTGCTTGTTGGAGGCGGGGGTGCCCGAGGCGGCCGACTCCCAGACGATGGAACGCGCCGCCGGCGAATTCGTCCCCTTGCCGAGCAGGTTGCAGACCATCGGCCGAATTGGCGACGTGGAATTTGTGGACGATAGTTTGTCCACGAACGTGCTGCCAACGATCGCCGCGCTCGACTCGTTCGGAGGTAGGCGCGTCGCCTTGTTGGTGGGTGGGTTCGACCGGGGCATCGACTACGGCCCGCTCGCGGAGTACCTGTGCCGCCGCCCCGCTCCGGTGCACGTGATGACTTTGCCTGACAATGGGTGGCGAATTCGCGCCGCCTTGTGTTCACAATCGTTACCAAGTCCCCTAACCCTGACCCTGGCCCTGACCGAGAGCAAGAGCCTGGAGGACGGGGTGCGGGACGCTTTTGCGTGGGCCCGTCCGGACGGCGTCGTGCTGTTGTCGCCTGCGGCTCCTAGCTTCGGGAGGTTTGCGGACTACCGAGATCGCGCCAACGCCTTTCGTCGAGCGATGAAAGAATGTGCCGCAAACTCATGAACAACCCGGCGAGTGAGCGTCTCCTTCTCGGGGGCACGGCGCCGGAGGTTGTAACCGGGGTCGTTGAACTAGGCACCGCATTGATCGGCCATTCACACCCCTCTTCCGAAGTGCTGGAACGGCGGCTGGCAAGATCCCCCGAATCGCTGGCCGTCATCATGACGCCGCGGGAGGGCGAACTGCGGGTTTTGGCCTACAGTCTCGTGTACCCCCTCACTGCGCAGGCGGTCGAACGGATCGTGGCACTCCAAATTAGGTCTGGGGCCGACCTCGAGCCCGACCACCTCTGCTCGGCCGAAGGGGCAGCGGGTTTTTACTTGGCGATGGTCGCCAATGCCTGCCGCCGTGGCCTGGCGCTGCGGCTGTTTGTGTCCCACCTGTCCTTCCTGGTTGCCAGGTCATGCGCATCCGTGTTGGCGGCTCGTACCGCGACACGAGAGGGCGCTCTTCTCATCCGCAAGAGAGGGTTCCAGAAGCTACCGGATCCCTCGCAGATCTGGTTGCAATTCATACCGGAAGGGTGGGCGGGGACGGCGGTCGCGGGGAAGTTCGAGCTCTTCGATGTCCAGAGAATGATGGAAAAGGTGCGCAGCTTAGCCGTTACGACGGATCCCATTGATCAACGCTCGGCGTGACCGTTGGCCTCAGGGACAGGACCGAAGCGTAGATGGAGGTCGCCGTCGATGATGGCGTAAATGCCACCGGCTCGCAGGATCGGACAATTGCGCAGGTCGGCATAGCGGCTGATCTCGTCGATGTTCTCGACGAAGACCGCTCCTTTCGGCGCCGCCGGCAGCGCTCGCACGTTGATCACGCGGCGGTCGGCATCGGGACGGAACCGCTGGGGTCGAAGCTCTAGGTGGTCGGGTTCCAGGGTGCGGCTATTGGCCCCACGAGCACGCCAGATCCCGGTATGGATGATCTCTTCGAGCTCCCTGAAATTGCCCTCGCTGTAGCGGTGACCGAGCACGAGGGACATGGCGTCCTCGGAAATATGCGTGACGAGACGTTCGGCCCTGGAGGTGCCCGGCTCATGTCTCGGGCTGCGAGGGTTGACCGCGGGGTCCTGGGCCACGAAATCGACCAGCCGCCGGAGCTCGTCCGCGGAGCGCTGGCGAAGGGGCGGAAGGGTCACGCGGCAACGGAACCGCGCCAACAGGTCGTGCTTGAAGCGGCCTGAAGTGACAAGATGGTCAAGGTCACGGTTAGTAGCGGCCAGGACGTGGGTGAAGCTGAAAAAGGCCCGGGCACCCTCGATCTTGACCGCTAAGTCGTTGAAAAACGTCAGCAGGCGGCTCTGGGCCGGGACGGGCATGTCGCCTATCTCGTCGAAAAAGACGGTGCCATAGGCGGCCTGGGTGATGGCACCGACGCGATAGTCGACCTCGTTCCATGTGCCTTGGGCCGCTCCGAACAGCTCGTAGTCGAAGTTGCGGGTGTCCATGGCCGCGGTGTTCACCGGTACAAGGCACCCACGCAATCGTTTGTCCGAGACGGCATCGGTTAGTTGCTCGTGGATGAGCCGGGCCACAAGGCTTTTGCCGGTGCCGCTTTCTCCGAGCAGCAACAGCGGTGGTGGCAGGGGCTGCCACCGGCGTTCATCGGCCGCGCTCAGGACTTCTCGCGCCCAGGGTTTCTTGGCATGACGAACGAGGTCCGAGAGGTTATAGGGGGCCTGAGTGTGCGGCTCACCACTTTTCTCCACTATTTCGACTGGGTCATGGCCGTCCGTGGGGTCCCAGGGGATAGGTGGGCGGGGCCTTACCATCTGTCCGAGCGCGGCACGAAGTTCCCGTAAGAAGCCCGCCATCGCCGGTGAGACAAACGAGAGATAACGCCGCGCCTCGTAACCCTCGGGATCGTCAGGCATGGCCAGGAGGGTGCCGATCCGAAAACCGTGGCCGACGGCGGTGCGCATGGCGACGGTGCCTCGTACGCGCTCCAGGTCGAGCGAGCCCAGGGTGGCGTCCTCAAGGATTTCCTCGACGTTGGGGTTCCGGAGCAACAGTTCCGCCAGCGCCCACGTGCTGAGCACGTCGACCACCACGGTGGTGGGGATATCGAGCTCGGCCGCACGGGCCAGGACGGGCGGGTAGCGCTCACCCGACACCCTCACGAACAGGTATTCAATGTCCGTGTTCAGGTCGGAGTGGGTGTCGATGACCCGGGCCTCCATGCCCGCCATTTCGAGCCGTGCCGCCAGGTCCGGGCACCCGTGATTTCCTACGAGCACAAGCCGCTCCTTCCCGCGAAGCACCCTATGAGGGCTAGGCGGACCAGTCCTTTGCCACGCACGCTAGGCGTAAGGCCAAGTTGTTCCTCGAGCTCCTCCTCGTCGATGAACGGGAACGCCGCCGACCAGCCGTTGAGCAGGTCGAGGTGCGGCAGGATGGCGCGAACGACGGGCACTTGCTTGCGTATCGTATCTGTGCGCCGCCGCCTCTCCTCCGGGTCAGCGAGGCGGTCGGCGGCTACCACCTGGGCCGCGGCGGCGAGGTCGGCGGTCCGGGGCTGGTCCTGCAGGAGCGAGACGAGCCGGCGGGCCTCGGCGACCCGGAGCCCGTCGTGGCGTTTCCACCAGAAGTATTCAAGGGGCACTACGCCCCAGGGGCAGGCGACCAGGGACCGTCGACGGCGGCTGAGGGCGGCTACGTCGCAACCGGCGGCCTCGGCCAGGGCCCGCTCAGTCATCGGCTGGAGCTCGTCGTACGCATCGAGCCGGCTGGACGCCAAGATTGCCGACGGCTGGCGATCAGCCAGAGCCTGGGCGATCGCCGCCAGTTCGGCTTCCGCCTCGCTCGCCGCCACCTCGTCGCCATCGGGGCCACCACCGGGCGAGCTGACAGTGCGGACCTGCATGCCGCGAGCCATGGGCGCCGACCTGGTCGGGCGCCGGACGGCGTGCGCCGTCAGCGGGTCGGGACGTTGGTGCCAGCCCGAGGACTTGGAGAACGTGATAATCGGCCTTGAACGCGCCGAACGCGGGACCAGAGGTTTGTCGTCAACATTGTCGACATAATCGTCATCTGTCAACGCATCGGTGTCGTCCGGGTCGAGTTCCTCAGGGAGCTCGTCCCAGGGGTCCGGTTCGTAGTCGTCGTCTTCGCGGTCCCGGCCATCATCTTGGTTTAGGAGCCCGCTGGCCAGGGCTCGGGCCAGCCGGACGGTCCGGCTCGGCCCTTTCCGGGTCTCAGGGCCGACGGCTTTGACCGTCTCGATGGCGTTGCCCGTGCCGGTCCCGGGCCGGACATTTCGCCTGCCCGGGCTCACATCCGCACCCCCGCAACGGCGCCGAGGTGCCCGATGACTCTCATGCGCAGGCTCGTCTCAGGGCCGGCGGCGTCGACGTCGACATCCGGCTGGTCGGCCAAGAGCAGGTCGAGCCGCCCCCTGCTGGTGGCGTCGACAAAGGCGGTCCCGGCCACCTGGGCCTTCGCCAGCAGGGTGCCATTGCCCCGTCGGCTGAGCTCACCTGGTCGCCGGGTATCATGGGCGCTCACCAAGCGCCGCCAGAGCAGCTCCAAATGGTGCGGGCCCACTTGGGTTTCGAGTGCCTCATCGGCCTGGTGGCGAAGCCTTTCGAACATAGCGGTACGGCCCTGCGGGGTCCTGTCCAGGTCCAGTAGGCCCGACAAGGTGGCGCCATCGGGCTTGCCTCCAAGTTGTCCGGTGGTTATCGGGCCTTGGCCGAAGAGAGCAGCCAAACGGGTAACGTTCCCGCCCACGGCCAGGGTCGTTCCGCCCTGGAATGCCTTCATGGCGTTTTGAGTGCAGCGCTCACCGATGGCAAAGCCGGCTTGAAGGCCAACGCGGTCGCCTACGCCAACAGTGCCACCGCCGGCCGCGGCGACGCACCGGGCGCACACGCCAGGGCCAACCAGCCGGCAGCTCAGGACCGCTCCGAAACCCCGGTGCCGAGAGCCGCAGTCCTCGTCCTCGACCGTGAGGTCGTAGGCGGCCTCGATCAGGGCTTTGGTGAGACCCCCGGCGAGGGCGGTAACTAGTTTCTTGTCGGAGAGCGCCCGCAGGCCGCCCGCCGCGGTGTGAAAGAAGCCGGCGTCGTCCAAACCAGTCAGGAAGCACTCCTCCACCTCAGGAGTTGGCCGCCCATCGAAACCGTCGAGGCTGCCTCGGCGCCACACCAGTTGGGCGATACCTTTCGCCTTACCGGCCACCCCGGCGGCGATGGCTTGGCCCAGGGCCGAGCCGGCGGGGACCGCGCTGGTGACCGCGGCGTCGCCGGCAGGGCCCAAGCCCGGGACGCGCTCGACTTCGACGGCGGAGAACGACCACCCTGTCGCCGCGACCACGCCGGCGTCGAAAAGGGCCGTGAACCGCTCCACCGCAATGCGCCCGTCCGAGGCTTGTTCGGCGCAGCGAGCCAGAAGCGCGAGCTGCTCGACCGGGGTCACCGGGCCCGTCCCGGAGTTGACGGGGTCATCTGCCGCCAGCCCGAGCCGGCAGGCAAGTCGGGCTCGTCCAGCCGGGTCGCTACCTGTCAACCACAGCCCAAGGGCGACGTCGAGGTCGACCTTGGCCACGGGGCGGCCGTTGGCCGGGTGGCGGTAGGACGCCGCGGGACGGAACCGTGCCCACGCCTCCGCGGCCGCTGCCGACGACAGGGGACGGTGCACGGTCAGCTCGTCTCCGTCGAAGTCTCCGGCGAACCGAGCGCAGAGGAACGGGTGGACCCGGAACGCCACCCCCGGCACGGGCCGGGCCCGCAGGGCGACGATATTGGTGGGGAGCAATGTGGGTTGGCGGTTGACAATAACGATGTCGCCCCACTCGTCAGTACCCGGGTGGAGCCCGAGTACGGCCATTACGGCCTCGGGCACACCGATCGTCTCGGGGTCGGCCTCAGGATCGGGCACCATGACCCCCCGGGCCGCGAAGTCGGTGTCCCGGCCCCGCAGGCTGCGTCGCAACAGGCCGCGTTTGCCGTTCAGCCGGCTCGAGATCGTCTCGAGCTCGGGCGGGTCGTCGAGACGGCCGAGCACTCGCTGCACCGCGGCACCAAGCTGGCGGCGGGCACCGAGGTCGTCGGCACCTCGCCCGCGGAGCTTCTCGTTGATAATGACGAGGCGACGGTAGGCAATGTCAAGGCGGTTGTCGTGGAAGGGCCGGTAGGCCGGTGGGAGCAAGGGGACGGTACGCAGGGTGGCCCGGTCGTCGTCGGGGAACCAGGGGTGCGGGACAGGGACGCTCAGATCGATGGCGAAACGAGGAGTTGACCGCTCGTACCCGGCGGCCCGAGCAGTTCGGCTACCACAGTGGGGACAGACCGCTCCGGGCCCGCCGGTATCTCCGCAGGCGCAGCTGGGCTCTCCGGGTTCGACCCCGTGGTGATGGTCGTGCAACGGGTCGCGTTGTGGTGACAGTGCCTCGGCGTACACCTTGGGGTTGGTGATGGCTTGCACTATCTCTGCCGGGATGGGCTCCAGACCGGTCGGCTCGCCGTGGCGGCTGACGATGATATTGCCGGTCTCATCAGCTCCCAGTTGAATGCCCGCCACGAGCAGATGGGCCCTGACGGCGGCCAGGGACCGCACGGCGTGGTCACTGCGCTCCATCGCGTCAGCGACAACGGTGTCGGCGCCGAGAGCCTGCAAGGCCCACATCTCCATCTCGCCCAGCCGTTGCGCTCCGCCGACCAGGCGGCCGGCGACCCAACCTCCGCCCTTGGCGGGCTGCTGAGTACGAGGCGAGAACCGGCCCGCGTTCCGGGCCCGAAGCTTGTGAGCCGCCAGGTGGTCGAGCTTGAGGATGTGCTGCCAACCGACGACGACTCCCCCCTCGTCGCCTACGCTCCGGCCGTCAGGACCGAACAGGGGGAGCCTCCCTCCAGGTGCCTCCGCCTCCGCCAGCGCATGCCGCAGCTCCTGAAGTGACGGGAGGCGCCGCCCGACGACCTGCGTACCTTCTTGGCCCTGGCGGTCACGCAACAGGGTCAGATGGGTCTCGAGCAGTTGGCTTATGTTGAGCCGCCTTATGACCCCCAACGGGTTCAACAGGACCTCGACCGGGCGGCCGTCGGCGAGGCGCGGCATCTGGTCAACGGGAAGAACAGCAGCCACAACGCCCTTGGCACCATGCCGGTTGGTGAGCTTGTCGCCCAGCTGGAGCGGGCGGGGCACCTCCAGCTCCACGGTGACCAGGTCACCGGTGATCTCGAGGCGTTTGAGGACACCCCCGGCGCTAGCCCGCACCACACGTCGCGTCCGGTGGCGGGACACCACGCTGACCAGGTCGGCCCCTAAGGCGACGAGGTCACCTACCTCAGCCATGAGCACCGGCGTCTCCGTGGCAATCAAGTCGAGGGGCTCGACGAAACGGACCACGTGCTGGGAACTGAACATGGCCGCCATCGCTTCGGACACCACGACGGCGTCCTCGTAGTTCCACCCGCGCCACGGGGTGTACGCAACCAGACAATCCCGGCCGGCGGCAAGGTGCGGGCGGCCGTCCTCGACCACCACATCGGGAGCGTGGGCGACCGGGTCTCCCTCGTAGACACGATCGCCATTTCTGACCATCAACCGCCAGTCACTGACGACCGTACTCGGCGATGGTTTGCCGGGCCCCAAGCCGACGATCTCTACGTGGCCCCGATCGGGGCGTATAGAGAGCCAACCTTTGCCGACCTCAGCCACCGTGCCCGTGATGGGAGCGCGGACCACGCCGTGGTCTTCGGCCACGATGTCGGCAACAGGGGTCTCGATGCGAGGTCGCTGGGCGCCGACGATCGGGACGGCCTGGCGCAACATGCGAGCGGCGATCGAGGCACGGGTGGGGTCGTCGTGGTTCACGAACGGTACCAGGCCGGCGGCAATGCTCAGATCGGCGAACGCACCGCCGCGCTCGGAGGTGGCAATGGCTTCAGGTCCGGCGTCGGCTCCCAGGCAGAGCGACCTTACGAACCCGATGTCCTCCGACTCGGGCGTGAGCAGTGGGCACAGCTGGCCGCGTCGCCCGGGATGAAGCCCCCGGAGCCACAGCCGGTGCGGTCCTGGACGGCCGACGCCACCTGGACCGTAGCGGGTCACGATGCGCCGGCTCTCGATCGCGGCCACGGTACAACGGTCGTCGTCGGGAGCGACGATCGCCCCAGTGGTGGACGCTCGGACCGTATGGTCGACCTTCGCCTGCGCCTCGGTCCTCAGCTTGGCCGTGAACCGGGCTATCAACTCGACCGGGTGACCCTCCTGGCGCGTCCGCTTCCGGTCCGCGGCGTCCACCAGTTCGGCCTCGACATCGAGGAACCGCCGAGCTCCCCTAAGTACTCCCTCGGCGACGGTCCGGCGCAGGATGTCACCGTAGAGGCGGAACTGGAGCGATGCTTCCGAGATCTCGTCAACCAGCCCAGAGCTCGGGACGTCCGCTCTGCCGTCGACATTTAGACCTTCAAGACCTTCGATCACAGCCCGCAGACGGCTTGACCAGCTCGCCTCCGCCAGCCGCAAATCGCTGTCGATGAGCTCGAGCGTCGTCGGGCTGAACCGCCGGGCCCACGACCCGCCGTCGGTGGCGAGCGCCCGGAACCGGGACAGGGTGGGAAGGTCGCTGTCGCCCGGGACTTCGCTCGGGCGCGCCCCAGCCAGCAGCTGGTCGACCACGGCCATAGTCAAGACCCGGGGCGGGCGTCGGCCAAACTGGACCACCAGGCCCCGTGGGCTGCGGGCGAGACCCACATCCTGGCCGATGTCGGGTACGAGGACATGGAACGTCAGCGTGGCGGAATGGCGGGTTCGTAGCCCCGGTCTGGGCACAAGCTGGGCCCGGGGCTGCAACGGCCGGCCGAGGAATAACCCCCTGTGAGCACCGACTTGGATCGAGTCGTCCCCCGCGGTCGTCCGCAGTGCACGGTCGTCGCACAGCCACGGCAGATCCAGCTCGAACAAGTCTCCCTCGTCGGGCCCGGCAACGGCAACGCGCACGGGCCGCACCCATCGAGGCTGGGCGGCTTGGCTCTGCCAGTAGCTTTCCCCCGCTATCTCGAGGTCGACGAGGTCGACCGTCCCGAGCGAGGTGGTCGGGACGGGGAACACCCACTCGAGCGCGGCGTGCAACGATTGAGGACCGTCGCCGAGGAGGGCTTCCAGCGAGCGCGCATGGTGGTCATCGGGGATCGACAAGCTCATTGCACATCACTCCTGGCCGTCTCGGTCATCACCGTCTCGGGCTCGACTGTGATGGGATCGCCCTTGATGCTCACCATGCCGGTGATACCGCGTCGACGTGCGTCCAAGAACGCGGGCCCAATATCGACGCAGATGAGATGCTCCCAGGCTCGCGCACCTGAGCCCGGGTCGGAGCGATGGCACCGAAGAGCCTCGATTACCTCCGGGGCGACCTTCAGCACTTCGAGCCCGAAGGTACGACCTTCTCGCTCGACCGAACGGGCGATGAGAGCGTCCAGGTGTTCCTGGCCCAGGTCGTCGAACACCAGCAGTTCGTGGAGACGGCCGACGAGCTCAGGGGCGATGCCATGGGACCGCAGCGCGGCCCGCACGGCGGTGTCCCGGCTAACGGGCTCCAGGTTGCTCGCTTGGGATAGGACGGACCGGATGACCTCTACGGCAAGGTTGGTGGTGAAGACCAGAATGGCGTGACGGGCATCGATGGCCTCGCCGGACGCCGGCGTGATGCGCCCAGCGTCCATAAGGTTCATGAGTGCCAAGAACACGTCGGGGTGTGCTTTTTCGATCTCGTCGATGAGCACTACAGCCCGTCCACCCGTGCGCAAGGCGCGAAGGATCTGCGGGTCTTCACCGAAGCCGACGTAGCCGGGAGGGGCACCGAGCAGCTTGGAAACGGTGTGGCGCTCTTGGAACTCGGCCATGTCGAGGCGAAGGTAGTCGCAGTCGGTACCGGCGGTCTTAGCTATGGCACCGGCAAGCGTTTCGGCCATCAGGGTCTTACCCACCCCGGTCGGGCCTAGGGCGAGGACCGTGAGAGGGCGGCGGGGGGCCACTCGAGCCAGGTGGAGGGCGGCGGCTCGGGCCAGGGCCACGGCGGAGCCGTGCTGGCCTATGACCTCGAGCTCCAGGGCCGCCGCCAGGCGGTCGTCTTCAATGACGATGGCCTCGACGGCCCCGCCCGGCCCGGCACCGCCGGCACTGCCGTTATCACCGGTAGAGACGGCGTGGCCGTTGTAGGCGACGGCAAGGGGACCGGAAAGCCACCGGCGAAGCTCGTCGTAGGTGGCGAAGCTCAGCGTGCCACTGGCAAACCAGGTCGCCACGTCGGGACTGGGACCGGTGTAATGGATACCCCGCTCGACGTGGAGCAGGGCCCGCCCGCTGACCGGGTCGATCTCGATACCCACCCGGCCCACGCCCGGCGACGCCCCCGGTGGCAGTCGTTCGTCGGAGAAGGCCAGGCAGGACCGTTCAGCGCGTTCGCGCAGAGCGGCCAGGCGTTCGGGCGAAGCTTGCAGCAGTTGGCTCATTGCTATTGCCTCCATTTCATAACAGAAGTCTCCAGTCCCAATGGGTGAGTAGGAACCAAGCGGCGGGCGTTCCCGGCTGCCAGCCCGTGCCCGGCAGCGTGAGCACACCGATGATGGCGGGATCGACGGTCCCACCGAGCGTCCCGCCAAGCGACCCGACGACGAAGAGGGGCGAAGCCAAAAGGGCGGCGGCGCCCAGGGCGAGCGCACCGGCGGCCAGGCCCACGGCGAGCGCGGCATGATCAAGCCCGGCCGCCATCCTCGTGGTGGGCCCGGGCGGAGGCGGAGCGGCCAGCATCTGGCAGGCTTCGGCGTCGGTCAGGGTGCGGTGGGAGTCAAATGTCGACGGGCCCGGGCGCGCTCCGGGCACACGAGCGAGCCTCTTCGATGGTGACGCCCTTGTCGGCTGCCCGACGTACGACGGCGCGGGCCAGGCGGTCCAGGGCTTCTGGCTGGGCTTTGGCCGCCGGGCGTGGCGACGGGGCCTGGGCATGAGCAGCGGTCACGGGCCGCGGACCGCTCACCGTCAGCGCGGGCTGAGGGGCCGTCACGGGCGCCGGTTGCGGGCAGGCGAGAGCACGTGCGGGTAGGGCAGAAGTCATGCGAGTAGTCCTTTCCTGTCAAAGCGCTGAGCACAGCGCGGCGATGACGATGATGACGGCGGCGGCGATAAGGGCACCGACCAGGATCCATAGGGCCAAATTGGCAACGGCTATGGCCAGCACGAGAGCCGGGAAGGCCAGCGCCACCAGCGCAGAAACCAGGACGGCACCGAGGGCCAGCTGGACTCGTCGACCAGCCTCGGTGAAGCCGGCTGTCAACAAGCAAATGGTCAGTAGCAGCACCGAAGTGACCAGGTCGCTGGGTACAAAGCTGTGAGCCACCCGCAACAGGCTGGCCACCCAGGGCCAGCCGAAGACAAAGAAGCCCGGGCGCTGAGCACCGGTACCCGGGGCCGGCCACACCAGGACCGTCAGTGTCAGGGCCAGCAATGCCGGGGTGGCGACCCAGGCCAGCGCCCGGGCCGAACCGCCGATGGGGACAACGGTCCGTTCCCAAACCGTGCTACGCGCCACTACGCCACTGAGGGGAACACCCTTGGGGACGTAGTCGGGGTGCCGCGAGTTGTCACTGGACATGCTCACCTCCGAACAAGCTGTGACCCTGGTTTTGCAAGTTGCGTCCAGAGGCGCCGACCGCTCAGTTCCCGCCGGCCGTCTCCAGCTCGACCACGGCCGGCGGCGAGAGCCGGGTGTCCGTGAACGTGCCCTGGCACAGGGTGAGGTCGCCGGTGCCTTTGCAGTCCGGGCATGGTTCGAACCCTGTCTCCGGCCCCTCGGGGTCCTGTGGCAGCCAGAGGGTCTCATCGGCGACGATGCGTTCGCCGTCCGCCCCCGCCAAGGCTTTGTCGAACATGGTGACGCCGAGCGTCTCCGCCATGTCGGGATCGAGCCGGGCGACAACCAGGTTGCGGGCGGCGACCCGCTCGCGCAACGAGGAGTACCGGGCTCTGGCCGGGTGCCCGACATCGCCGTACCCGGCCGTGCCGTGGAGGATGGCGAGAATAACCTCGGCCTTGAGGGCATTGAGCCGCTCCGTGGCCCACAGCGGGGTCCCGTGGGAACTAACCGTGTTGCGGTAGCCGCGTTCCAGGAAGGCGCGGTAGCGGGGCCCCAAGACGCATCGCCCGCACGCCCGGGTCACACCGGGGACGGAGAAGCTGACTTCGGCTCCCCTGCCCTCCCGGTACACCTGGGCGGCCAGCATGGGAACGCCCAGGTGCAGTGCTAGGCGGTTGACCCGGGCCTGGGCCCAGAAGTCGTCGGTGAACCCGCACAACACCGTCGTCACAGGGCCGGGCGTGGCACTGTTCGCCAAGGGCCGGTGCACGAGCCGCCGGACCATGTCATCGCTCAGCGCGTCAAGTGAGACTTGAGCCCCCACCACCCGGGCGTAGGGGTTCACGTCCAGTATGCGGCCGGCTACGGCATCGATCTTCGGCCGGCCGACGTCGGACCGGTAGACCTGCTGCGTGCCCACGTTAGGCAACTCGACGACATCAGGGTCGATCAGGACGAACTCGCCAACCCCGGCCCGAGCCATCGACTCGGCGAAACCGGCCGCCCCGCCGACGCCGACCAACACCAGGCGCGCCCGCGCCGTGAGGGCGAGATCGTAGGCGTCGCGGACGCGGTCGAACCCAGCGTCGCCAACGGTGGGATCACCGGGCTCCGCCGGTACGACCATGACCGGGACATCGTCGATCTGCGCCGTCCCCGTGGTCCTGGTGGCGACGTAGGCGTACAACCCGAAGTTCCCCGAACCCGGGATCGTCTGGACTATGGGCAGGACAAGCCGGTCCATGGCCGGGATAGCGGCCAGGATCCTGTCGGCATAAATGAGGTCGCCGTGGCTCGGCCTCGATGACCCTGTCGGATGGCTGTGCGCAAAACCGAGCAAGTCCACGTCCTGGGGGTTCCACTCTTCTCGCAAGAGCTGGTTGAGGGTCGCTCTGTCGGGGGTGTAGGTGGCGAACGAGCATCGTGCTGACCCATCGAAGGCAAAATGCGTGACTGTGCCGGTCCGGCGACGGCCGCCCAGCATGCCGCCCTGCTCAGCCGGCATATCGCCGATCGTCCGAGCTATCTGGTCGTGGACCTGATCGGTCAGGACCAACGGCCCTGGTCCACGAAGGTCACCCGGGGTCATGCGCCGGTAGCGGGAGGGCGGGCTCAGCGCCAACGCTCGGCCGAGGAACAGCTCTGCTAGGGCTTGGGGGCGGGTCATAAAGCTGAGGGCGGTACGTGCCAGTGTCATCCAAGACGCTCCAGGAGTCGGCGAATCGGCCCAGACGACCGGTTCGGAGTTGGCGGGGAAAGCGGGACCGGGCGAACAAACGCTCCCGGACCTGGGGGAGGCCCGGCCCGGAGTTGCTGCTCGCTGAGGCGGGAACAGGGCGTGGTGTCGTTAACGGGCCCGCGGCCCGGAGGGGCGACAAAAAACCCTGTGGCGATATATTGTTGGGTGCAGTCCGCCCACAATGCGGCGACTGCTCGCGCGTCCTCGTAGGTCAGCAGCGGGCGGTCCCAGCACACGTAGGGCCGCGAACCCAGACCTAATCGGTGAGTGCTGACGTCGCTGGTGTTCCGGCCCCGGTAAAGGGGCTGGTCCTCTATATAGACCCGCCAGCAGTTGTCCGGGGCCAGCCAAGCAAACGTGAACTCGTAGTCGGCCTTCCCAACGGCCCGGTATTTCAGCTTGTACTGCGTCATCTCAGGCCTCCTTCGGCTCCGTGTTGATCGACCAGGCCCCCGTCGCCGCGGCGGGACCTCGTACCGTGTGAGACTTTGGCGGCGAAGGTCGGCCCGACCAAAAGGTCGGGCCGACCCCTCACCTACTCAGTGGAACGTGCCAGCGGGGATCTCGTCCCC
The DNA here is from genome assembly GCA_964481925.1 of uncultured Acidimicrobiaceae bacterium. Lineage (GTDB taxonomy): Bacteria > Actinomycetota > Acidimicrobiia > Acidimicrobiales > Palsa-688 > Fen-671. The sequence goes on along the minus strand of CAYZVQ010000002.1, from coordinate 45,567 downwards.
ACCGTGGAAGGTCCCCTCGGGGATCTCGTCCCCACCGTGGAAGGTCCCCTCGGGGATCTCGTCCCCCCCCAACCGCTCTGATGCCACTACTCGCTCACCTCCTCTCTCGGGCTCTCCATTTCTTCTGCAAGGCGCGTCCAGCCAGGTTCGCGTCCGCCTCGTAGGGGTCTTCGTGCTCTCGAAGCCTGTCGGGCAACTGCTTCACACCGTTTGCTCGACAAAGCGAGGTGACGGGACCGCCACCTCGCTTGTCAGGGTCGCAAGTCGACGGGCTCTGCCTGGTCAGCAGTCCGGTACGTTCGGGTCAACAAAGGGTGTACCGATAAGTGAGCCACCAGTGTGGCCGTTATTGTAAAAGGCGTCAGCCGAACCGTAATATTGGTTGTCCCAGGGCGCCGATGAAATCCGGTACCACCACGTATCGCCGTCCGCTACTGCGAACCCTTGCACCTTACAAGAGACGTCTACGGTTTGCTCAGAAGGGATAGAGGAGCCCTCGGCCCCGCCCGCATCTGCGTAGTCGGTCCAAGTATGAACCACGCTGCCAGGAGTCTCGGGCCAGGTCGGCACCGGCCCCGTGGTTACGGTAACAGGGAGCGGCAGGGGTACTTGGGCATTCACGGTCAACTGGTTGGAGGTCACCGAGCCGATCGTGACCCAGATCACGTCCCCGCTTTGTAGGTCGTAACACGTCTTCCCGTTATCGGTGACATAAGAAGTGCTTGGGACATACAGGGTGTACGAAGTATCACCGCCGCTAGAAAAGTCGCAGGTGTAGCTGTAGCTCCCGGGGTTGAAACCTGTGAGGTCCATGGTAACCCATCCGGGATAGCTGCTGCTCCACGCGATCTGGATGGATGCTGGGCCTGATGAGCCACCACCGGTCGTGGGAGTTGTCCCTCCTGTCCCAGTGCCGCCCCCACTTGTACCAGTCGTCGTCGAGGGTGATGGTTGGGAGACCACGAAGGAGTTTTCGCCGTTGCTGTTCCGCGTGACCGGGCCAACCGTCGCCATGGTGCCATACTTGCCCACCATATTTACCACCATCAGGTTGGCGTCATTGGGGGCATCATCTATGGCACTGCAATTAGTGAAGGTGACACTTCCGAAATTTACCAGCGGATAGTAGGCGGCGCCCGGCGCCTCGGCGATGCACTCCGAGTAGGCAAAGGGCGCATCGTAGAGGATGGGTTCGAGTATGGTGTGGGACCACGAGAACAATTTGTGGTCATTTGGGGCGACCACTTCCAGAGAGAAGAATATGGCGTTAGCAGCCGTGACGTTGTGGATACTACGCCCGGCAGAGTAATGGCTCACAAACATGTTCACGTAGTCGCCTGCGGCCGGGTGGAAGCTCCCGTTTATAGTAATGGGACCAGGGTTGCCCCATATCGCATCGGGTTGTCCAGGCAGTTCGCGCTGGTCGTACAGTTCATACCATAAGCTGAACTGGGCTGGGGCGCCGGCGCTGGGGCAATATGCCGTGGCGCCGTCCTGTTCGACGTCGTTATTGTACCAACCGTCGTAACCGGCCCACATGGAGAGCTGGCTGGTTTGGCTACAGCTAACGGTAGGCAACTGGACGCGAGACGAGATAGCGGCGTCGCTCGGAGGGCTGGTCGAGACGTACCCAGCCCACCAGCCGCTGGTGCTCGCTTGGCCCGCCGCGTTGGCGGCGAAACTCGGTGCCTGAGTGGTCCAGAGTGCCACCAGGAGGGCTAAGACTGTCGCGGGAAACGTTAGTAGACCGTGACGAACTGTTCGTCCTCGGTCGTCAGCCGCCTGCTCGCCGTTGGGCGCGCTCAAGTGATCGGCATGTGGTTGCTTCTTCCAGGCCACGCTTGTTCCTCTCTCTTTCTTCGCTCCGGTCCCCGTCGATGGGGGCCCGATGGAGCTCTGCAAACTGCGTCCAGGCCGCCGTTGACGCTCTCGGGTGGCGTGTCTCTGGGAAAGCACGGGCCTGTATCCGGCGAAGCGGGGCACCCGTGGTGCCCCATAACACGCGGTCAATACGAAAACGGTGTGTTCCGGCGGTACTTGTCCGGCGTCCGCTAGCGACTGTGGGCCTAAGCTTCCCAAACCGCTATTCCTTCGCTTAATGGCCCCCGTCGGCTTGAGATCGATCAATCCCGTCCGGCGTCGCAACTACATAGTTGGCAGATATGCGCTCCCTGTAACTCTCGCAAACGACGTGGCCTCCCCTGAACGTGGTCGGGGCCGCCCGGCGCTCTCTTCGCTGGCGGCCGCAGTCACGTACGAGTAGCCGCCGTGTGTCAGGGCCAGCCTGTGCGCGGAGGGCCCGGACGGGCTTCAAGCTGGGAGCCGTGCCGGGCACCGGCCTCGATTGGGTACCCAGCGGCCCGGCCGTCTTGTCGCCATCCCGACACCACCGGCGGGCCCGGGCAGTGCTCCGGGTGACCGTCCTCCGTCCCGTACACGAACCGATGACATCGTCCCCGCTTCGCCGACCAGGCACCTGCGTAGTCCTGCACGGGGCGACGGTAACACCACGTGGAATAACACAAGAATCCTTGTGGTCATATCCGCAGGTGGAGATAACTTGGGTGTCGTCCCTACCCGGGACTCTCGACATCGGAGCGTCCACGGGCCGGCTTAGCAGAAGGGGCTTCGCCCAGCTTGGAGCTCCGGGTAGCAGCGTCGGCGGTCGTGGACCTCGGTGACACGCCGGTGCGCCCCGAAGAGATCGAGTTTTTGCGCGCTTTCTTCATTGAGGGTCTCGGTGAATTCTCGTTCCGCAACAGGCTCGACCTCCGCGATCTCATCGTAAGCGGTGGTGTGAGCGGCGCACTTGCCGGGCAGACCGCACGAACGGACCGGCACACCGAGGGCCGCTCCCTCATCCCGTTTGGTGGCGGCCTCGATTCGGTCGTTACGGTAGAACTGGTACGCGGAACGATGTCAGATTCGGCGCTGTTCATCCTCAGCCCAGCGAATGACCGGTTCGATGCAATTGAGAGTGCCGTCGCCGCAGGAAGGCCCCGCGTTCGTTCTGGGGCACCCCGTCGGAGGTAGCTAGCACCTCGGCTTTGTGTCATGTCGGGCCGAGTACTGGCGCCGTGGGCTTTGACCGGCATCTCGGGTCAGGGTCATTGTCCATGCCTAAAGCCTTCTGGGCACGTCATTACAGTGGGCTGATCCCGTCCGTTGCCATTCGGGGAGTGCCTCTCCCCGCCCTCTAACTCAATGATTAGGCTGTTGGGCGCCTCAGTAGATCTTGACAAAGGGGCTCATCGAAGCTGGCACGGGGGTACCGAGCTGGAACCCCCGCCGCCCACCTAGGAGACGATCTCGGCGCTCAGAACTGCCTCGCGAAGCACCAAGACTTCCCACACCCCGTCGGCAAGGTCTCGGGTCGAAGCGGCACTGAGGGTTTGCCAACTCACGGCGTACTTAATCAAGGCCTGACCGAAGTAGCCGAGAAGCTCGTCCAGTAACCAGGGCGGAGTCATCTCGACGACGCCGCGGGCTCCGTTCGTCCTCATGAGGGGCCAGCGCATTTGTGATCGGTGGAAGCTCTTCGGCAAGCACGGCGGCGTCATGGCTGTCATCACTCAATCGGGCGCAAAACGATATCCAGGACCGGAGATCGAGTACGAAGTCGATGAGGTCGTGGCGCGCAAGGGCGCTGGACGATCCGTCAACTTCGAGAGCCACTTGTGTTCTTCCGGTAGGTACTCGTCGGCGCTCTAGTGGAGGAGCGGACGATCTCCAGGGGAAAAGGGCGCGGCGACGGAGGGCCAGGTCCGGTGTAGTCCTAATCCCCGAGCGTTCAGCCGCGATCTCCAGTAAGACGTCCCCCCATACCCTGATTGCTGGAGTGCTAGTGATGTTGAAAAGACGGTTAACGATATCGTTCTCGCCGAGGAGTTTCAGGGGGGTCCAGGTATGCACGATGCTCGGTAACGTCATAGTCGCGGCGCCTCCCCGCTGCTGGTGGGTCAACGTCGGTTCCGACCGGAATCGGCCGCCGAGGTCGCGGCAGTCGGTGCAGCAGCATCGACGTCCGTGAAAACGAAGTGCTCCAAGGAGAGCCGACGGTCAACCGTGCACACAATGTCACCGGGTCGGACTTGGAGCTGAGGCGTTTCTTGGGAATCGCGAGGAGCGGTTCGGCCTGAGAGCTTTGACCATAAGGAGGACATCTAAGAAAGTCCAGCCAGCGCCACAACAGCCACCAGCACGGCGCTGTGGATCGGCCGATCAAACCCATCCACAGACTCGACGTTCTTCTTGGTTACTCCGTCCACTGCACCAGCATGGACTGCTCGCTCCAGGGCAGTCTCGCAGCGATCGACCGCCAGTGCCTGTGTAGCAGCGCCTGCAAAGTTATGATCCTGGACGGCCATAGCGCCAACTAACGCCCAGGCTCCCCAGTTCGATACTCCCGCTAGCACAAGTTCGTCAGTAGCGGTGGAGCAATGGATCTCGTCACCTCGGTCGATCGTCTCGGCTACGACAGCATGGGGAATCCTGCCCATCCCGATCTCGTTCCCGCCGTCTCCGATGCCAATCGAATAGAATGGCTGGGTCAGCAGCCCATCCAGCGGGACAGTGAACGTGCTTAGATCGACACCTCCCATCGAAAGGTATCGATGCGCGGTATTTGGTCCGAGCCGTTCAATGAAAAGTACTGTTCTCGCCCCGTTTGCCCATAGCTCTGCCGCCTTCCGTGGGACGCCGTCCTGCGACACGACCTGGACCAGGTTGTCGGATAGCCCGTACGCGCTCAGTGAGGCGGCGCAGACGGATGCATTTAGCTGATCCGTCACAATAGCGGCGTGAATGCCGACCGAGTTCAATACGCTAACGACAGCGGCTGCTCCGACGGGGCCGTCTGTCTCAGCTGCCGGCCCTTGAGGAGTGGGGACAGCAACTCCTGTCGCGACGACCACGCTTGAAGCAGAACGGAGGTGAAGAGCGGCACGAGCCAAGTCCCCTTGGGCATAGGCCGCAAGAAGCTCGATCCCGCGACCACAATCCCGCAACACGACGGATTCAATGAGCTCGACGGGCGTCACGTCCTCACCCTAGCCAGTGGCGCGCTTAAATTTTAGGTACTCCGTTTCGGTTGCCACCGGGATGGGACCACCCCAGCCCTCACCGTCCGGGCGGAACTGTGCGTCGACCCCGACAAGCGCCTCGTAGCCGGCACCTCAGAAGCGGATTGGAACGGCGCGCTGCGTGAACTGGCCGAGGCTCAAGACGACTACGACCGGGCGACCGAGGCGGCGCGAGCAGCTTTGAGCGAGGGCAACAAGGCAAAGATCCGTTCTCTGGCTAGCGACTTCCCCGCATTGTGGAACGACCCGGCCACCCCGCAGCGAGAACGCAAACGCATGGTCCGACCCCGCCTGAGACCATTGCCCGCTGCGACGAGCTCCTCAATGCCCACACCGACGCCGAGGTGGCCGAGCTGCTCAACAACGAAGGCCTCCGGTGGCGGGCAATTGTTCAACGCTCGCAGCGTGCTCCGCCTACGCCGCGACCATGACCTCCCGAGCCACAGCGAACGGCTGGCCCGAGGGGGCAAGCTCAGCCTCGTCGAGATCGCCGATGAGCTTCGTGTGCAACCAAAGACAGTCAAGCAGTGGCACCGTGCCGGGCTGCTCGTCGGGCACAAGGCCAACGACAGGAGCGAGTATTTTTATGAGCGGCCGGCACCGGGGGACCAGAGGCTGGTCCCCAAACGAGGCCGTCACCTCTCCGACCGAGAGCCAACCGGAAAAGCCCCAGGAGGTGCAGTGTGAAGCCAACCCTTTCGCCTTGGGCGCTCGGAAGGGTGTTTTGATGGTTCGGGCGCCCACCGATGTAACCACCTCGTCAAAAGGCCCGACGAACTTGGCGTCCCGGTCACGGACAAGGAAGCGGAAAGGTCGTCCCCGGTCCTCCAGGTGGGCGACCAGGTTCCGGGCTTGCTGGGTGACCCACGGCCCGACCGGGTGAGCCGTTACCCCGGCCAAGTTGACCATGCGGCGGTCCAAGTCGATGAAGAACAAAGCATAAAGGCGTCGGAGCATGACCGTGTCGACGTGAAAGAAATCGCTGGCAATTGTGCCAGCGGCCTGCGCTTTTAGGAACTCTGACCACGAGGGGCCTGTGGTCCGGGGCGCCGGGCCTAGGCGGTGACGGCGGAGGAGTTTACGGACCGTCTGTCGCCGAGACCGTCGCGCCAAGCTTGCGGCACTCGCCCACGATGCGCAGGTAGCCCCAACGGGGGTTCTCCCGGGCCAAGCGCAGGACGAGTTCCACGATCTCTTCCGCAAGGGCGTTAGGGGCGATGCGGCCGCGACGAGGGTAGGTCCAGGACCGGGCGGGGAGGTCCCGGTGCCAGCGCAGCAGCGGGGCCGGCGTGACCAGGAAGACGCCCCAGCGATCGCGACTAAGAAAACGGGCGAGCGTGGCCAGCACAGCGCGATCGGTCGGCGAGTACCGAGGCCGTGCCACTTGACGGCGTAGCACGGCTAGCTGGTGACGTAGCACAGCGATCTCGACGTCCTTCTGGTCAAACGAAGGGCCGAGCCGGAGGAGGTCAGGGGGTAAGCCTGGTGGCGTTCGAAGAGGACGAAGCCGATGAGCGCGACCGCATTGCCCGTAGGTCTCGCACCTCAAATTCCATACGTCCGACGTCCCCCGTCTGCTCAAGTCTGGGCGCCGGCGCCTGTCTGAGACGACGGTCCCTAGGTGGTGTAGCTCCGGGAAGGACGCTTGGCCAGCCGTTCCACATCCGTGCCACTAGCGTGCCACAACGACATGGCTCGGCACGTCACGAACTGGTCCAGGCTGGCAGTATCCGTGCTGCTCAGAAAGGATGCGGATATAAGCGGCCACCTCACAAAGGCCCCCTGAGCCGCTCTTTCAAGGGGGCGGCACCCGTTCGAATCCGGTTGGGGGTGCGCCGAAAAGTCCTGGTCAGGGGCTTGTGCGGGCGGCCAAGCACCGAGAGGAAGGCGGGTGCTATGCCCCTCTCCCAACGCCGAGCTCCGACAGCGTCAGCCCGTCGCGGCATGTCCGCAGTTATACCCCCGGGACCCAGCGAAGGTGGCCTATTGCTGCCCTGGCGCCGACCCGGCTGAGGTAGTGCCGCCGACGCGACCCAAAGGGCTGATCGACCGGGTGCCCTCCCTGCTGGGGGCCTCTCTGGTAGATGGCGCCCCCCGGGCGTAGGGGGAGTACCCGGCCAGCTACCGAGTCTGCCACAGCTGTAGCGCTCGCTGTCGGCGCCCGGCGATCGTCTGGCCCGGGGCTGTTGCCCGTGGCCCTCATGGTGATGCCAGTCGGGCGCCGGCCCGCGACAAAACCAGCCCATGCCGAACCGGCGGCATGTGACTCGCACAACCCAAAGTTGCTCGCGCAAGGCGTCAACGGGCGCCGGGTTGGCGGCGAAGCGTCGGAGCAGCTCTCGGGGATCCGCTTGCAGTCCATCCCCTCTTCTCTCCTGACTGTTCAACTCTGGGCGCTTGGTGACGAGAACATGACTAACAACGACCAGGAGATCCTCCGAATGGCAACCACGAGATGACTGGGCCGGCAGTCCTCCCCGGGCACGTTCGGCGACTGACCGACCGTCCGATGGTCGGCACCGTTCCCGTGCCCGGCTACGGGGCCATGTTCAACGCCGGGGTGCTTCACCATGAGGGCGCCTATCACCTTTTCGCCCGGGGGGTGCGTTCGGGCTACCGCCCAAACCCGGGCCCTGGCGACCGGTTCCTCGACTACATCTCCGACATCGTTGTGTTCACCTCCGCCGACGGTCTGGGCTACGCGTTCCAGTACGTGCTGGCCCGAGGCGGGAGAGGGCACGCCGCCTGTTTCGAAGACCCCCGCGTCCAACGGGTGGTCTCCGGCGGCGCCGAGCAGCTGGTGATCACCTACACCGCCCTACCCCCGGCCGGCAGCGGGCTCCCGTGGCGGATCGGCGCCCACCGGCTGGGCTGGGATGGGCGACGTTTCTTTCTCCGGCCCGGCAGCGGGCGGCTGCTTGGCCCTGAGGGTGTCCCGAACAAAGACGCGGTCATCTTCGCCTTGGCCGACGGGCGGGTGGCCATGATCCATCGCATCCATAACAACATGCAGCTCGCCGTGTTCGACGATCTTGACCATCTATGGAACGCCGGCCCCGAGTACTGGGACCTCTACCTTGCCGACCTCGAGGTCCACACCCTGCTGCGCCCGAGCCCGGGTGCGCTCGGGGTGGGCGCCGGCGCCCCGCCCGTGGCGACCGAGGAAGGGCTCCTGCTGTTCTTCCACGAACGCCGCGCCGATGGCTCCTACACGATGAACCTGGCACTGCTGGATCCCAGCACCGGGGAGACGCTGAGCCGTCTGCCTTCCGCCATCCTCGAACCGGAGCTCGAATGGGAGCGGCGTGGGGACGTCGACAACGTGGTCTTCGTCCAAGGCGCCCATCGCGACGGTGACCACCTGTACCTGACGTACGGCGCAGCCGACCGTTACGTTGGCGCAGCCACGGCATCAGTTGCTCATCTCCTGGACGCCTTGGCGGCCGCCGCCTGAGCCTCGCCGTGAGTTTCGCCTGGTGGCCGGAGAGCCGGCTTCGGCATACCGGCGAGGTGAGGCATGGTGGCCGTTCATACGGAAAGGCCGACCAGGGGCAAAATGGCTCCTACATATCGTGAGGCACCTGGCCAGCGAAATGCCCTCTTCGGGTACTCGCCTGGCTATTTGACGTGGAGGGGGCCCTGGCCTACTTTGCACTTCGTGACGCGCTTTGGGGGCCCGGGGCCTTGAGCGCAGCCGCTGGGGTCGCAGCGAACAACTACACCGTCGAGCTCCCTACTGGCGCGCCCATCGCCGAGCGCGTGCTGTGGCCGAACGGCCCGGCCGAGCCCGTGAGCCGGATAACTGCCTCCGATCGATGACCAGGACCCGGAGAGCGGAGCGGTTGCGGGTGGCGGTCCTGGCGCCGATCTCCTGGCGCACCCCTCCCCGGCACTACGGGCCGTGGGAGCAGTTCGCCTCCTTACTGACCGAGGGCCTCGTCGAGCGGGGCGTGGACGTCACGCTCTTCGCCACCGGCGACTCCGTGACGGCTGCCCGTCTCGTGTCGGTGGTCCCACACGGGTACTCGGAGGGTACCGACGCCGAACCCAAGGTCTCCGAATGCCTGCACATAGCCGAGGTGTTCGAACGGGCAGCCGAGTTCGACATCATCCACAACAGCTTCGACTTCCTCCCACTGACCTATTCCGGGCTGGTGACCACCCCGGTGCTCACCACCATCCACGGGTTCTCGTCGCCGCGCATCCTGCCTGTGTTCAAGAAGTACAACACCCGTACCGGTTACGTCGCCATCAGCGACGCCGACCGCCGTCCTGAGCTCGACTACCTAGCCACCATCCACCACGGGATCGACACCGATGCCTTTACCCTGCAAGCTTGCGCCGGGGACTACCTCCTGTTCTTCGGGCGCATCCATCCGGACAAAGGGGCGGTCGAGGCCATCGATGTCGCCACCCGCGCCGGCCTGCCGCTCGTCATGGCCGGCATCATCCAGGACCAGGCCTACTTCGACTCTTGTATCTCGCCCCGCCTCGATGACAGGCGCGTCCGCTACATCGGGCCCGTGGGCCCAGAGCAACGCAACCCCCTCCTCGGTGGCGCTTATGCTCTCCTCCATCTCGTCAACTTCGACGAGCCCTTCGGCTTCAGCGTTGTCGAGGCCATGGCCTGCGGGACGCCGGTAGTGGCCTCCCGTCGGGGGTCGATGCCGGAGCTGATCGACGACGCTCGCACCGGCTTCCTGGTCAACGATGTTGACGAGGCCCTCCTCGCCGTCAGCCGAGCCGCCACGCTCGACCGTTGTGCCGTCCGCCAAGATGCGGTGGCCCGCTTCGGCCGCGACCGCATGGTCGATGCGTACCTCGAGGTTTACGAGCGGGTGGTCGACGCTGGGCACTGACCCGGGCTCCAGGAGGCCAAGCGGGGGGCCAACCGCTCGGGGTTACAGCGCACCGTGGGTGCCCCGTGCTCGATCTCGCAGTCGGATGACACCGGCAGGCACCCGGTACCTGGTCGTCGAGAAGGGCTACGGCCCGACGATGGGTGCCCGCCCCCTGCGCCGGGCATTGCAGCGCATGGTCGAAGACCCCCTTTCGGAGCGGCTCCTCTCGAAGGAGTTCCGCGTCGGCGACACCATCATCGTGGAGGCCGAGCACGGCGAGATCACCTTCTGGGCCATGGAGCACTTCGAGCCGCCGCCGGTCGAGCTGGCCGGCGCCGGCGCCAGCGACTAGCGCACGCGGGCTACCTCGGGGTAGTGGCTCTCGGGACCGGTCTTGGCTTTGGCTTTGGCCAGTGCCGGAGGGTGCCATCAGGCTCGGCAGGTGCGGCGCCAACCTTCGAGGTCCAGGTCAACGTCGAGCGGTCTGGCCAGGGTTACGGGCCTTGGTACATCGGAACGAAAGAAACGACAAAGCACCGGAATAGCGAGGCCCCTGCTTTCAGGACCTCTCCGGCCTTCCCAGAGGGCCTCCGTATGTTTGTCGTTGAGGCCGGTCCGCCCGGTGGTGGCCAGGCGGCGGGGGTTATTCGTATTCCCAACGTCGGGGTCGCGGGCGCCGCGGTATTACGCGAAGCTGTTTAAGCGAGCGCCGGTCCGAGGGCCTCGCCGGGGTTCTCCGGCCTGGCGCGACCCGCGCCATCCAGCAGGAGCCACTCGGTGCTGGAGACCTGGGTGCCCATCCTGTTCGGCTCCTGCGCCGAGGGTGCCGTTGACGATGGACGGCGGTGCTGGTCAAGAACGTCGGTCTACGCGGCCACATGGGCGGGACATACAGGGGGACCAATCGCCAGCTCACAGTGCGTAAAGCAGGCTCCCAGTCAGCGGGCCCTGACCGTAGCTGGCGCACAGCTCGGCGAGGACGTCTTCGTGGCTGAACCCGATGTTGACGACGGTATCGTTACCGGCGTAGTAGATAACGAGGGTCCCGTCTGCTCGACGGAGCATCCCACAGGAAAACACCACATGAGGGACGTGCACGTATGCGTCCTCGGGTATGCGGCAGTCGGCGCGGGACGGGAAGAGCACCGGGATGCTCGACATGCGCACCCGGCGGGGGTCGTTGAGGTCATGGAGAGCGACCCCCAAGACATAAGGGTTTCCGTCCATCGTGGACCGGACGCCGTGGAACAGGTTGAGCCAGCCGTGGGGGGTCCGGACCGGCGGCGCGCCGGGGCCGAGCTTGTCGGAGAACGCGCTGGGGCCGGTGCCGGTCCGCATGATCGGTTCATCGTCGACCGTCCAGGGCCCCGTACGAAAATCGTCGGTCTCGCCCACGCGGATCTGCGTATAGTCACCGCCGACGTCGCCTTGGCGGTCATCGTTCGGGCGGAACAGGCCGATGTAGCGCCCGACGAAGCGCTCGGGGAAGATGACCACGTTGCGCATGTCGCGGTCCAGCATGGGCCCCTGGCGGGTGAAGCTGCGCAGGTCGTCGGTGGTCGCCAAAGCGACCCTCACTCGGTTCCTCACTCGGGCGTGGTAGGCGCTGTAGGTGACGGCGATCGTCCCGTCGATGGGGTTGAGCCGAGCGTCTTCGACTCCTCCCGACTCCATGTCGACCATGTCGTCGGCGCTGACTGCCAGTCCGAACGAGTCCTTCAGTGTGGCTGGGACCAGCGCCGGTCGTGGGTCGACGCTCCAGTCCGTTACGCCGTCACGGCTCCGGGCGACACCCAGGATGCTCATCCCGCAGCGTAGGTGCGATCGGAACAGCAGTGCAGTCTCGTCGCCGACTATCGCGGCACCGGCATTGTGGACGGTCACGACCTGCAGGCCAGGGTCACGCCACACCCGGTTCACGTCCGCGGGGGTCAGGACCGGGTTGGCGGGGTAGCGCAGTACTGGGCTCGTGAGCGACACGGCCCCCTGGACGTCCCCGAACTCGATGGTCCGCTCCACGCTTGCCTCCATACTCTCGGCCCGGCCTCGGTGCCAACGGCCGTCGCGTCGACCATAACGTCCTTCCGGGCCGAGCGTGAGCGAGGATCCTGCACGGATCCTCGTAACAGGCCAAGTTGACGGTCACTGGGTAGGGAACCTGGCGCGGCGGCAATGACTGTCACAATTGCAGCCGCCCGCGCCGGCAGGGAGGTGCTGTCGCCTCGCCGCCGCGCTGACATTCTGATGTGCGCCCGCGAACCGGTGCCCAACTGGTTGACTGTTCGGTCGTGACGACCGCGCCCCTACTCAGCCTACTGTGGGAGTCAGCTGACCCCGCAGACGCCCTGACCAAGCGCTTCGGTTTCGCCGATGCTGTTTCCGCGGTCGGCTGGATGGGTGACGCCCTTTGGGACACCTGGGCCATCGCGGTTGATGACTGCGACCGTCTCGTCATCAGCGCCGGAAACCTGCTGGCCTGGATCACGACCGATGACAGGCGCCTCATCGCGAAATGGTCCGTCCGCCCGTGGCTGTTCCGACGCGAGATGTTGTCGCCGATGTCGGCCAACAGCTCCAGGTCCTGGTCTCGCCCGGCACCGTCCATGATGCGGCGCATGACCTTTGCGAGCCAGCCCGTACCTTCTCGGCACGGCGTGCACTGCCCGCAGGACCTCGGGCGGCGCTCAGTGGCGGCGCGCTAACGCTAATGGCGGCTCGTGCCCCCCGCCGGAGGCCGCTGCCCCACAGTTGCACCACAAGCGAGGGTCACCAAGGGTTAGCGACGGGGGCGGTGGCCTGCTGCGGCGGTGAGCGCGCCGCTCGGCTCGGAAATCGTTCTTGGCCCGGCAGGCCGGGGCCCGCCCGTCCGCCGGTGGCTTCGGTCTGACCGGATGCGAGCTGTAGGCGCTGCGGCTATGGCGGGCCGCGGCAGCCGGGACATCGCTAACAAGCTGGTTATCTCGCCAAGACGGCCAGCTTGCACGTGCCGAACATCCTGGGCGAGCTCGGCGCCGCCAGCGGCGGCGAGGCGTCGGCCCTGGGCGCGTACACATCTCCGCCACCAAGGGCCGCACCATCGACGACTTCCGCCCGGTCTCGGCCAAGCACAACGCGCCCCAGGACATCGAGGGCCTGCTCGCCTGGGCGGCCGGCTCGGACGACAACGGCCTGAACGTGGTGACCGTCTGGAAGTCCCGATTCTGGGGAGGATGAGCGAAGTGAACGACAACGGGCTTTTTGTCGAGTACCAGATCTCGAATGGGACGAAGTGTCGCCGATGTGACGTCGAAGGCCCACCAAGGAGAGTCGGGCGCTGTCGCCGTCTATGGACGCGCCGGACCATCTGGGGCTCAGGGGCACGTTCGCTGGTACTTCTGGTCCGGGACGTAAGCCGCCCACTGGGCGCGGGTCATGTCGGCGTCGCCTAGCTCATGGCACAACTGCTGTTGGACTTGAGCAAAGGTCGAGGCCCACACCGATGACTCAAGGAAGACCACCTGGCCGGCCTGGTCCCCGCTCGCCAGGGTCTTCCCGTCGGGGCTGAAGGCTACGCTGTAGACCGCGCTACCGTCGTTGAGCGTTGTGGTCTTTCCGCTCGCCATGTCGTAGAGCAGCACTTGGCCATCTTGGTCCCCGCTCGCCAGGGTCTTCCCGTCGGGACTGAAGGCAACGCTTTTGACCACTTTCCCGTCATTGAGCGTTGTAGTCTTTCCGTTCTTCAAGTCATACAGAACGATCTTGTCGCCATCGTCCCCGCTTGCCAGTGTCTTCCCGTCAGAGCTGTAAGCAATACTGTTGACGATGTACCTGTCGCCGTTCGGGTTCAGAATTGTGCTCTTTCCGCTTGCCATGTTGTAAAGCATTACCTCGAAGTCATTCGCGCTTGCCAGCATCCTCCCGTCGGGACTGAAGGCAATACTGTCGATCGAAAGAATTTCGTAGGGGTAACCGACGGTGGTTGTTTTACCGCTATGCAGCCCGAAGAAAGACAAATTACCGGCAACGTCCCCGCTTGCCAGAGTTTCACCGTGAGGCCTGAAGGCGACGGCGAGGACCTGGCTCCCGTCGTTGAGCGTGGTGGTCTTTCCGCTAGCCATGTCGTAGAGCAGCACCTGGCCGTATTGGTCCCCGCTCGCCAGGGCCCTCCCGTCGGGACTGAAGGCGACGGTTAGGACTTGGCTCCCGTCGTTGAAGGGAATCCTCGCCAGGTTGTAGAGCAGTACCTGGCCGTAAATGTCCGCTGTCGCCAGTGTCTTCCCGTCGGGACTGAAGGCGACGGTGAGGACCTGGCTCCCGTCGTTGAGCGTGGTGGTCTTTCCGCTAGCCAGGTCGTAGAGCTGTACCTGGCCGGCCCCGTCCCCGCTCGCCAGCATGTTCCCGTCCGGGCTGAAAGCGACGCTTTTGACAATGCTCCCGTCGTTGAGCGTGGTGGTCTTTCCGCTAGCTAGGTCGTAGAGCTGTACCTGGCCGGCCTTGTCCCCGCTCGCCAGTGTCTTCCCGTCGGGACTGAAGTCGACGGTGAAGACCTGGCTCCCGTCGTTGAGCGTGGTGGTCTTTCCGCTGGCCAGGTCGTACAGCAGTACCTGGCCAGCCCCGTCCCCGCTCGCCAGCATGTTCCCGTCGGGGCTAAAAGCGACGGCGTCGACTGGGCTCACGTCGTTGAGGGTGGTTTCCTTACCGCTCTCCAGATTGTAGAGGTCGACGTAGCCCGAAAAGTGGACGCTTGCGAGCGTCTTCCCGTCGGGACTGAAGGCGACGGCGTCGACCGGGCTCAAATCTCCCGCCCAGCGCCGAACTCCTAGGTCCCGGTTGAACTCGTTCCTCTTATTGCTCTCTAGGCCGTAAAGCTTCACCTCTCCGGCACTGTCCCCGCTCGCCAACATGTTCCCGTCGGGGCTGAATGCGACGCTGTTGACATAGCTCCCGTTATAGAGCGTGGTGGTCGTACCGCTCGCCAGGTTGTAGAGCACCACATAACCGGCACTGTCCCCGCTCGCCAACACGTTCCCGTCGGGGCTGAATGCGACGCTGTTGACCACGCTCCCGCTAGCCGCATACAGCAATGGCTCAGCTGCGGCACTCGCGACGGCGCTTACAGCCTGCGAGGTGTCGGCTCGCTCTCGTGCCTCGATGCTCAACAGCATCCCGAGCGGTACGTTTCCTAACGCTAACGCGTTGCTCGCCTCCGCCGCCATTGCGACCGACTGAGATTCGTGCGCCTCCGTGATGGCTTGATCGCGACTGGTCACGGCAAGAACGCTCAGGACTACCGAGACAACTAAGAGCATCACGATGACTGACAGGGCGCCAGTCCTCAACCGTCGCCGGCGCGATGCCGCCTCTTTCGATTTGCGCACGTACTCGCCCACGACGCCCTGGACAATGGCTGGACCCGCCCTCTCAAGCCAGGCCAAGGCGGATCCGAGCGCCTCACGACCGAGCACCCCGCCGGCAGTGTCTTTCCAATCGTTGGCCTGCCGCTCCAACCGGGCTTGTAACAGCAGGTCTTCCCGGCGATCGGCCACCGCCTGGGCAAGGGTCGGCCAGGCGATGATAAGACGTTCGTGGGCCAAGCGGACGGAATCGCTGGCGCCAGTCAAGAGGCGTTGGTCTTCGAGCTTTTGTACCACGTCTTCTTCGGCCTCGCTCAGCTGCTCCCGAACAACAGGGCGGCCAGCTGGGAGCCGTTCTTCGCTCAGGGTCACGAAGCGAGGGAGCAAACGTTCCAGCACTGCGTGGGCATCGGGGGCGAGCAAAGACTCAGCTGCTTTGGCCCGCCGGGCGATGGCACCCTCGATCCGCCCGACGTGTTCGTAGTCGGCTTCGGTGATCGTTCGGCGCCGTTGTTTGACAGCGAGGTCGTACATCTCGCGCAGGGTGAAGGCGAGCAGCGGCAATGAATCGACGGCCTCCCCGCTGCGCCCTTGCATGGCGTCGTCGATGAGACGGACGACCAGGCCAGGGTCAAAGCTCAAGTCGGCGCGCCTCGCCGGGCCTTCGATTATGGCCCCCAGCTGGTTGCGGTCCATGGGAGCGACCACGAACGACTCATGGATGATGGGCCCGATAAATGGCAGCCGCTGCACCTCGTCGAAGCGGTCGGAGCGCACCGTCATCACCGCCGTGACGGGGGAGCCCGCTCCCATGGCGGGCGCGAGCAACCGGAGGAACGCCTCTCTTTCCGCCGGTTGGGCCACGGTCTCGAGCTGTTCGGCCTGGTCGACGACAACGAGCAGGCGCTTCGCTCGGGCCCCGCTGTGTTCGATGAGCCACTCAGCTACGGCCGCCAACCCCGAAGCCAACAGTTGTTCGCGGCAGTCGACCTCCGAAAGCTGGCCACCCCCCAGGTCTGCCAGACGCTTAACCAGCCGGTCCAAGGGCTGGGCTCCCGGTTCGAACGGCCTCACGACTGCCCACGCGAACTGGGGGGCTTCCAACCTGGCGGCTAAGCCCGCCTGTACGAGCGAAGACTTCCCCGCGCCCGAAGGACCGACGACCACCACCAGGTCCCCGTCGAGCTGGCCCAACGGCCCGGTGACGCGCTCGACCAACCTGTTCACCTCGGCCTCACGCCCGAAGAAGACCCCTGCATCTTCCATGTCCAGGGCCTCCAGCCCCGGGTAGGGGGCTCGGCGTTCGTCCCAGCGGGACACGCTCCGATCCGCCAGCCCGTCGCGACGGAGCGCGCTCAGCAGGACCTCGGTGCTCTCGCCCAGCGAAGTCCCAAACCTGATGCCGTGCACCGACTGGACGATGGGGTGCGGTTCGAGCCTAGCGGCGAGGTCGAGCCAGTAGGTCCGCTTGCCCAGGTCGCCGGCGACGGCCAGCTCCGTGTGGCACCATTTGGACCCTTGTGACGCGGTGCTATTCAAGAAGAGGACGGCGTCACAGACACGCAGCTCGTGGAAGAGGGTACGGCTCCAGACGTCGCCGGGAGCAATGCCGTCGTTGCGATCGCTGTCCAAAAAGACGTTATGGCCCCCGTGGCGTAAGGCTTCCGCTACTGTCGCAGCCGCGGCTTGGTCAGCCGAGGAGTGACTGATGAAGATCTCACCCATGGCCCTCTCTCCCAGTCACCCGACATCAGAACCCATCGGGTTAACCGGTAGATGATAGTGACAGGTTGGCCGACTGACCCGTACGCGATCCCGAGCTTGTGAACACAAACAGGGTCGCGTCGACGGCATCCCGGCGTTGTTCAAGTCGACAGCGCTCACGTACCGGCGCAGCTTGACGGGGTCCTTGGCGCTGTCAAGGGCGGCGGCATCCCGGGTGACGAGGTCGCCGGGGTAGCTTGCCAACCAGGTCGCCCGTGCCCGTTCGCTGCGCTCGCGGTAGGCAAGTTCTGGGAACCCGCCGCTTGGCGCTATGGCTACGTAGTCGTCGATCGCTGTCGGAGGTGCAGCGGAGGGGGAGTGCGCGGCCCCCCTTGATGTGAGCCCTCGCAACGGACGCGACCAGGGTGCCCGACGAGGCGAACGACCGAATAACCATTATTGGGCGCCATTGCGCTCGTCTTAATGACCACCTCCGGGCAACTCCTGCTTGCGGCCAACGCGGAGGAAAGGGGCGCAGGCGCACTCTCGACTGGGTGTCGACCCCTCATCGAGCCTCGCCTACCTCGGCCGCGTCCGGCGGCCGCGCGCTAACCCCAATCGCGGTTCAGGCCGCACGCGCCGAGAATCTGACTCCCAGCATGGTGGGATAATCCTGCTGTGCCGGTACCGCCCCGTCAAAGCTGTAGCGAGGCGAGCCCGCACGTGGGCCAGCCCCTCGTACTTCACAGCGCTGGCGGATTCCCCCATACCAACTTCCGAGTGCAGTCAAGTTTGCTATGTGTTTCCACAGTTTCGTCCGTCCATGCCAGGAGACCTGGATTTCTGGCAATCTACACGCCTGCCCAGGCACGGGGGTGGCGGTACACCCATGGCGCGAGGATGCGTCGCATGCCCGATCGCGGGGGAGATGCCCACCACCCGCGCAGACCTTTCGGAGTGATCTTGTGAGTCTGTACGTTCATCGGAGCGCCTCTTTTGGCCTTATCCTCCCCGACGCGGTGGAGGATTAGTCACTTGATACACCCAAGCAGCTCGTCGCTCCGAGAACGGGGCCTGTACCGACTAGGTAGGGTCAGCCCATGGGATGGCGCTGGCGTCTAGGGCTCGTGATCGTGTTGTCGGTTGTGGGAGGTTTCGTCGGTTGGGCCTTTTCGCTTACAGCTGGATCGCACCCTCAGCACTGGCCGTGGGTCCTGGGTGGTATTCATCGCCCGCCGCGAGCACGATCCTGGCCCTTGACACCATCCGCTGCTCGGCCTTGCCCTTGCGCACCAGGGCTTCAAGCTGCTGTCGGTCCTCGTCGTCCAACTCGATCACAAAAGGGCTTCAACACCGCACCTCCCATGCGATGCGGCAGCTATAGATTACACGCGTGTAGTTCCGAACGGGACCACTAAGCCACTCGCCGAGTACCGCCGATCGCGTAGCGCCCACTATTTTCGCCCTTCCCCGAGCCCCCGGACGGTGTTACCATCCGGCCCACCATCCCGCTATTTAAGGAGGAGATGATATGCGCACAAGCCGCCACCCGAGACGGCTCCTCGTAGGGGCTGTCGTTGGCAGCAGTTTGGTCCTCGGTTCGGTTGCGGTGCCCGCCTCCTCCACACTGATGGCTGAGGCTGCGCCCACTCCGCCAGCCCAAGCCCCAGCGTCGCTCGACTGGTCGCCTGTGCCGGTGCAGGCACCCAAGGGAGGCATCGACACCTCGGACCTGCTGTCCACGGGCAACATGACCTGCCGGTCGAGGTCCGATTGTGTGGTGGCCGGGTACGTGGAGTCCTACGCCACCGTTTCCACCGGGCCTGCCGAGGTGTACCACGGCGTTATCTGGCACTGGGATGGCAAGATCTGGTCCGTCCAGGGGACGGGCGTGTCTGGCTCGGTCGGGCTAGTCGACACTGCGTGCCCCAGCATCACAGACTGTTGGGCCGTGGGCGCCAGCTTTGTGGGCAAGCTGCTCGAACAGCCGGTAGGCCTGATCGATCATTACAACGGCACGACTTGGTCCCCATCGACGATGCCAGACCCGAACGGCGTCGCCTTCAACGGGATCTCCTGTACCTCGCCGTCGAACTGCGTCGCCGTCGGCAACCGCGAACTATCTACCAGTTCTACGGTCCCACTTGCCTACCGTTGGGACGGCAAATCGTGGTCCTCCTTGCCCATCCCCAAACCTACGGGCGCTTTGTGGACGGTGCTGGACGCAGTCGACTGCTTCAGTCCCACAAGCTGTACTGCGCTGGGCGACGCCGACAACAGCAGCAAGGGCCCGGGTTACTTCTTCGGAGAAGCGTTGAGCGGCGCATCGTGGTCATTGTTCAACATGCCCAACACCCAAAAGTTCGATATGGGCAACCTCACAGGCTTGTACGGGCTCTCTTGCCCGCAGGACAACAGTTGCTTGGCCGTTGGCAGCGCGCTCGGTTACACCGCAGGACAGTCGGGGGCCGATTTCCCCGGCGGCGTAGCTGACACTTGGGACGGCACATCATGGGCCTCTGTGAAGTCCCCAAGCCCACCTGAGGGCGGGTCCTACATCCTTTACACCGATTCCTGCTTAGCGTCCACCGATTGCTGGGTGGCCCTGGGCTTCCCGAGTATCCTCGGCCCTCTCAACCACAACATCCCTCTGGCTCACTGGAACGGCAGTAGTTTCACGGTGAGTACGGCTCCGACTATGGGTTTCATGGCCGCGATCGGTTGTTTGGACATAAACGTCGGGACATGGTGCATTGGGCTGGGCGAAGCGCCGGGCAAAAAGCTCTCGAGCGCGACCATGGCGGGAGGCGATTTTTTGGTTGCCAAAGGGACAGGAGTAGGCAAACTGAACTAGACCGCGTACCACCGGCCCTGCCCGCGGACGCCGTCGTTTCCTTGGCCTTTTGAGGCCGTCGCTAGTCTGGCGCCGGGACCCCCGGTCCCCTCCAACCCCCTCCCCGCCTGGCGGGTTAGATCGTCGCGCTTGTTCCACGGTTGTGATTTTCGTAGGCGCGCTCTGGCGGGCGTGACAGCGCGATACCAACCTTGCGCACTGCCTTATCGAGGACGAGGTGCTGAACGACGGGCAGTTCTTGCGAGCGATTGGGGAGGACCCGGCTGGCCGCTCACTTTTCTTTTCTCGGCCCTTTGTGAACGATGCTGCCGACCTTAGGGGAGGGATCCTCTGGGCAGCCGTTTATGCCCTGTGCCTGCAACAGGTCGAGTTCATTGAGCGCGGTGAGCGAAGGGCAGATGTCTGAATCTAATGAAGGGCCAGCCCGACGACAAAGCTGAGCACACCCCGACGATGCGAGCGGCGGTGGGCGGGGGCCGATGTGGGGCACCCAGGGTTGGTGCGTTTACGGCAACGCCGGGGGGAGCACCAGGTCGTGCTCGAGCGAGTACCAGGGGCCGGTGCTGGTGGCCGCGGCACCGGGCTCGCTCGCCTCATGCCGGTCGAAGTGGCAGACGAGGGACCCCTTGACGGCGAACACCGTGTCACTGTCCAGATAAGGGCTCTCGCCGTCGAACAGGTGGGTGGTGACGCGAACGTGGCCGGGGGCGGAGACGATCAAGTGCAGATGGGCCGGGCGCCAGGGATGGCGGCCGGTGCTGGCCAGCATGCGCCCCACGGGCCCGTCGCCGGGTATGCAGTAGTCGGTCGGCCGCACTGACCAAAACGAAAAGCGGCCGTCGGGACCGGTGCGGAACCGCCCCCTCAGGTTTTCCGGTGGCTGACCACTGTCCTGTACGGCATACTTGCCGTTGGCGGCGTTCTGCCATACGTCGATGACGGCATCGCCGATTGGGGTGCCGCCGGGTTCGCGTACCGTACCCGAGACGCGGGCCGGCTCCCCGCTACCCGCCTGCTCGACGATCGACGACCCCATCGGCCGCCACGGCGAGCCCGGCACATAAAAGGGACCGAGCACGGTCGACTCGGTCGCTTCCGTCGCCCCCTCGTTTTCCAGCAGGTCCACCAGCATGGACACGCCCATGGTGTCGGAGAGGAGGATGAACTCCTGGCGCTCGGGCGTGCACATGTGGCCGGTACGGGTTAGAAAGTCGATACCGGCCGCCCATTCCTGCTGGCTCAGGCGGACCTCGACGGTGAAGGCGTGCAGGTGCTCTACCAAGCGCTCCATGACGTAGCGCAACCTGGCGTCGGGCACGGCGGCGAAGCTGGCTTTCACCGCCGCCGTTATATCCTGGGGGGTAGTTACCGGGGCCATATCAGAAAGCTAACTCGCGTCGGACGAGCTCGATGTCGCTTTGGTGCTTCAACAGGAGCGGCAGGGTGCGCCGGGCCGCCTCGGGTTCGAGATCGGCGACGCCCAAGAGCTGGAGCGTCCGTGCCCAGTCGACGCTCTCGGAGATCGACGGAGGCTTCACCAGGTCCAAACGGCGCACCATGGCCACGGTCCGGGCCACCGCGCCAGCCAGGTCAGCGCCCACTTCCGGCGCCCGCAGGCGGATGATCTGTTCCTCGCGCTGGCGGTCAGGGTAGCCCAGGTGCAGGTACAGGCAACGCCGGCGCAGGGCCTCGGACAGTTCTCGAGTGGCGTTGGAGGTAAGGAACACCAACGGTTGGTGCGTGGCCACCACCGTGCCCAGTTCGGGGACCGACACCTGGAAGTCGGAGAGCACCTCCAGCATGAGCGCCTCGGTCTCCACCTCCACCCGGTCCACTTCGTCGATGAGCAGCACGGCCCGTTCCGAGGACCGGATGGCGGCCAGAAGCGGCCGTTCCAACAGGAAATCTTCGGTGAAGATGTCTTCCTCGGTTTCTGCCCAGGTGCTGCCGGAGCCGGCTTGGATGCGCAGCAGCTGCTTCTTGTAGTTCCACTCGTACAGCGCCCGGGCTTCGTCCAGCCCCTCGTAGCACTGCAACCGGATGAGCCGCCACCCGCCGGCGCGGGCGACGGTCTTGGCCAGCTCGGTCTTGCCTACCCCGGCGGGGCCCTCGACGAGTACGGGCTTGGCCAGGTGTTCGGCAAAAAAGACGGCATCGGCGGTGGCTTCGTCGGCCATGTAGCCCGCCGCCAGCAGCGCGTCCGCCACCGGCCCGGGGCCGGCAAGGAACTCATGCATACAAAAGAGACTCCATGAAGGCGGTCACCTCGTCCTCAGTGTTGGCCCAGGGCCGCCCAGCCCCGGTGGCGAGCACGTCCGGCACCGCCGCCCGCAGCTGGTCCAGGGTCACGCCGAGGTCGCCGACGGAGGCGCTACCGATGAGCCCACGGATGAGCTCGGCGACGCCGGTGGCCGCGCTCGCGGCCCCGGTGGCCGCGGCCAGGGGGGCCAGGAGCTCCGGCCGTTGCGCCTCCACCAAGGCCAGCGAGTGGGCCAGAACGGCCGTGTGCAGCTCGGCGTGGGGCAGGTCGTAGCGCCCGCCCAGCACGTGGCAGACCTTGTGGTGGACCGATGTGCCCGCGCCGGCCAGAGCGCGGCCGGCCAGGAAGGCGCCGTACAGGGCGGTGCTGCGTGCCCCCACGTCCGTGGGGCGGGCCGTCACCAGAGGGAGGCTGGCGAACAGGGCGCGAGCGCCCTCCAGGGCCACCAGGGACGTCACCGGGTTGGCCCCGGCCGCGTACAGGGCCTCGGCGCAGTGAGCCAGGGCGTTGACGCCGGTGGTGGCGCTCAGCCGCACGGGAAGGGTGGTCGTCAGTTCGGGGTCGTAGATCACGGCGCTGGGCAGCACCCGGGCGTCGCGACCAGTGGTCTTGTGCCCCTGTGCCGTTGTCCCCCAGATCGGCGTCATCTCCGAACCGGAGTAGGTCGTGGGCAAGGCCACGATGGGTATTGGCACGGACAGGGACAGGGCTATGGCCTTGGCCAGGCCGATGGCCGAGCCCCCCCCGATACAGACCAGGGCGTCGGCCCCGGCCCGGGCGGCCTCAGCGCGTGCCCTGTCCACCAGCTCGACAGGGACGTGCTGGCGGACTTCGGGCCAGCGCCCGGCGACCCCCGGCCCCAGCGTGCGGGCCGCCTCGTCAGCGGTCTCCCGCTCATGCTCCCCGGCGATGAGCAGGGCCTTGCTGACGCCCAGGCGTTGCATCTCGGACACCAGCTCCCGCCGCCGGCCGGGCCCGAAGGCCACCCGTACGGGTAGAGCCTCGTACACGAACGGGCCCGGCCCGTCCCCACCGGACATCGCCAGCCCGACCTCGGGTGTCAGCGCGGGTACCAGGGGGGGATCTCGGCGTCGAAGTTGACCCAAACCGACTTCGCCTCGGTGTACTCGTGCATGGCCTCGAAGCCCATCTCCCGCCCGTAACCCGACAAGCCCACCCCACCAAAAGGTGAGCCCGGGTTTATTCTTTTGTAGCAGTTCACCCACACCATGCCGGCGCGCAGGTCGGCGGCGACCTTATGGGCACGGGCCAGGTCGCGGGTCCACAACCCGGCGCCCAGGCCATAACTGGACGAATTGGCAAAGTCCACGGCCTCGCGGTCGTCCCCGAAAGTGGTAACGGTCACGAAGGGCCCGAACACCTCCTCCTGACATACGCGGTCGTACGGCCGTGCTCGCACGACGGTGGGAAGGAAGTAGTAGCCCCGGGCCAGAGCGGCGTCCTCGGGGGCCTTACCGCCGGTCAGCACCTCGGCCCCCTCGTCGCGCGCCACCTTCACATAGCTCAGGACACGGTCGCGGTGAACAGCGGAGGTGAGAGGGCCCATCTGTGTCCGCTCGTCCAGAGGCGGGCCCAGCCGGATACCGGCGGCCAGACGGAGGAACCGGTCGAGGAAGTCATCGGCTATGCGTTGGTGCAGTAGCAGGCGGGCGCCGGCGATGCAGGCCTGGCCCTGGTTGTGGAAGATGGCGAACGCCGAGCCGTTGACGGCGGCCTCGAGGTCGGCGTCGGCGAAGACGATGTTGGCGCCCTTGCCCCCGAGCTCCAGCTGTACCCGTTTGAGGTTCCCGGCGCTGGCTTCCACCACCCGCCGCCCGGTGGCCGTAGACCCGGTAAAGGAGATCTTGGCCACGTCGGGGTGCTCCGCCAATCTGGCCCCGGCGGTGTGCCCGAAGCCGGGCACGATATTGACGACCCCGGGCGGGAAACCGACGGCGGCGATGATCTCGGCCAGGCGCAGCGTGCTCAGAGGGGTCAGCTCCGACGGTTTCATCACCGTGGTATTGCCGGCCGCTAGCGCCGGCCCCAGCTTCCAGCTCGTGAACATGAGGGGGAAGTTCCAGGGGACGATGGAACCGACGACACCGATCGGGCCGCGTTGCACGTAGTTGAGAAAGCCGGGTTCCACGGGCACCAAGCTGCCCTGGTACTTGTCGGCCAACCCTCCGAAGTAGCGGTAGGTGGCGGCTGTCCGGGGCACGTCGAGCAGGCGGGTGTCCCGTATCGGGTGGCCGGTGTCGGTCGCCTCCAGCTGGGCAAGCTCCTCGCCGGCCGCTTCGATGGCATCGGCCAGCCTCAGAAGCAACCGTCCCCGCTCGGCGGCGGCGGTGGCGGCCCAGCCGGGGGCGGCCTGCACCGCGGCGGCGACGGCCCGGTCTATGTCCTCGGCCCGCCCTTCCGGCACTTCAGCCAGGGTGCTGCCGTCCGCCGGGGACAGCACAGGGATGGTGGCGCCGGCCCGGGCGTCTACGAACTCGCCCCCGATGAACAGCTTGTCCTGCACGTGCCTTCCGAGGCCCGTGGTCAGAACTCGACGGGCTGGGACGGGAACTTCCCCGAGCTGATGAGCTCGGGGATCTTGGGGCTGGCGTTCTCCCAGACGAGCAGCATGGACCGTTTGGGCGAGTAGCCCTGGTGGCGGATGTCGGCGGGCATGGCGGCGACGTCTCCTGCTTTCATCACGACCTTGGCCCGCTTGGCCCCGGTGTCCCTGTCCTCCACGTCCCACATGATCTGGTCGGAAAGCTGCACGAACCACTCGGCCCGGTCGTTGCCGTGGATGATAGGCAAGATGTACTCCTCGGTCGTGGGGCAGTACAGAGATTCCCGGCAGACGCTGACCACGCTCGGGTTCCAGGTCACGGGAGAGCGGGCCAGGTAGGCGAACAGGTTGAACGAGGTGACTTCGCCTTCGAAGCCCGGTTCGGCGTGGACTTCCGGTTCGTCCAGGGCCACGTCGGCGAACATGCGGTTGACGGGGTGGCCATTGTCGTCGTTGCGCAGGGGCTCATCGCCCGGGAGCGAGACGATCCTTTTGGCTGTCACCCGGTGGCGGGTGATGGCGGCGAGGTTGTCCCCGTGCTTGGGGCCGAACGCCGAGCCCGTCTCCTCCGGGCTGGCGAAGGGGTCAAAACCCTCGTTGGTCCAGTCGGCCAGGATGGCTTTGAAAGTCTCGCGCATTTCGGGCGTGCCGACGCGCTCGACGTGGTCCAGCTCCGCCTTGCGGTAGGCGTCGTTGTAGCGGCCGGCAAAGAGGTCGACGGTGCCGTAGTGGTTGACCGTGCCCACCACGCCGTCGAAGTTGACGATGCCGTAAAAGAAATCCCAGGCCACGTCCCGCTGCAGGGCGCGCAGGAAGGCATCGACGCTCATGACGTGCGTGCCCGTCGGCCAGGTGATGTAGGCGAAGTACTCGTCCCGGGCGAAATGGACCTCGCCGAGGACGAAGGAGTGGTAGCCCTGTTCGTTGGGCCCCGTGCCCTGTACCTCCGCAGCGGTCCCCAAAGTGGTCATCGGTGGGTCCTCCTCGTGGTGGGCCTGAGCTGAGCTGGCAGGGCCGGCACTCGCCCTTCAAGCCGTTTGGCAGATTTCCGCCCAGCGGAACTGAGAGTCCGGGCCGGCCACCGTTTGGACGAGCAGCACCGCCGGCCGCCCAGACGAGTACCGGTAGGCGCGTCGCGCCGGCAGCAGGGTCATGTGCCCCCGACGGGCGACGATGCGGCCAACGGGCCGGCCGGCGGGCTCGTCGGCGAGGGTGACGGACCCCTCCTCGGGTAGTGGCACCGCATCGTCCATGGTGCGGAACTCGAACTTGACCTCGCCGTCCATCACCAGGGCGGTTTCGTCATGCGAGCACGCCCGCCAGGCCGAAGTGCCCTCGACGCGTACGACCTCCAGCACGTACTCGAAGTTTTTTCCCACCACGATGTGCTCAAAGGGGCGGGCGTGAGACGCAACTTCGAAGATGTTGGAAAAGGCATAGTTCTTGGGATCGTCGTTGATGACCTCCACGCCGCCCTTTTCGTAGCTGTCCAGCGACCCGAACCGGGTCTGCCACCGCATCGGCGCCACCTCCTGAGTTCGTTTAGCGAACAGTTGTTCAGAGAACGTACCCGCTGCCCGGGCCGGCGTCAAGGCGTGGTCCGCCCGCCTGGGCCATGTGGGCCGCGACCGCTAATCTGTTCGCTCAGCGCACGGAAAGGCCCGACATGCCACCAGGGACACCCGGTCCGGAGGCCAGAGCCTCGTCGAAGGAGTTCGTCCGCTCCGTGGACAGGGCGTTCGCCATCGTGAGGACGTTCGGGCGCGATTGCCCCACTCTCACCCTGTCCCAAGTGGCCGAACGCACCGGGCTGACCCGGGCCAGCGCCCGGCGCTTCCTGCTGACGCTACAGTCCCTTGGCTACATAGGTTCCGACGGGCGGCAGTTCTTCTTACGGCCGCGCATCCTGGACCTGGGCTTCGCCTATCTGTCGTCGGTGCCGGTTTTCGACGTCGTCGAGACCCACATGGAGGCGATGGTCCAGCAGCTCCAGGAGTCTTCCTCCGCTTCCGTGCTCGACGGCACTGATGTCATCTATACGGTGCGGGTCCCGACCAAGCGGATCATGAGCGTCCAGATCGACGTCGGCACCCGCCTGCCCGCCTATGCCACGTCGATGGGGCGTGTCCTTCTGGCCAACCTGACCGACGACCAGCTCAGCGTCTACTTCCTCCAAGCGGAGCTGAAGCCGCTGGCGCCAACGACGGTGACCCGGGAGGACCGTCTCCGTGACCTGCTCGGCCAGGTCCGGGAGCAGGGATGGTGCCTGGTCGACCAGGAACTGGAGGTTGGCGTGCGCTCGGTGGCGGTACCGCTGCATGACTCGGCGGGCCGAGTCTTCGCGGCTATGAACGTTTCCACCAACGCTACCCGCGTGCCCGCCGACCGCCTTCTGGCCGAGTACCTGCCCCTTTTGCGCAAGACCGGTCTGGCCATCGAGGAGGACATCCGCGCCCGACGCCTGACGGCCATCTGAACCCTCGGCCGGTGCCTAAACCCGCCGGCCGGGCCGGCCCCCCCATCCCGTGGGCGGCGCCGGGGCGGGCGAAGCCGGCTCTCCCGGGCCGAGAGAGGCGGCGCCGGCGACCGTGACCGCCCGTAGTTGGGCCAGCACGTCGGCGATGTCGATGGCCAAGGGCAAGTTGCAGGCGAGCTCACGCGCGCCCGACTGCCAGAGCCGACCGGCGGCTTGCTGGCACTGCTCGAGGCTCCCGAACAGGCCCTGTTCGCTGGGGTGGCCGAGCAGGGCGAAGAGCGCCTCGCCGTCGGCGCGGGCTGCCGCCTCGGCCGTGGTCCGCCCGATCGATACGCACACCTCCACCAGGACCGGGCGCCCGCCGGCTTGGGCCGCCAGGGCGGCCAGCTCGCGGTCCAGCCGGCGACCGGGCCGGGCCGGCAGCACAGGCATGTCATCGCCGTCGCCCTGCGCGGCCCCGTCGTCGGCCATGACGCCCACCGGTAGCGAGCCGGCGGCCGTAATTAGCCCGTCCAGCAGCGACCCGAGGTCCGCTGGCTGCGGGCCGAGATGGGGGGGTTGGCGCCACCAAACCCGGGACAGCCCGAGGCGGCCGGCCAGGTGAACGACCTGAAGGGCGCGCTGGAGAGGTAGCCGGCCGTCCAGGACCACGCTCAGGGCCAGATCCGGCGCGACCGTCGGGGACCGAAGGTGGCCCCCTAATGTCTTCACCGTGCGCACAGATGTTAGTACTGCGCACGGACCGGTAGGCGCCCCGGACCGAGACGCGTTGCTCCGTGCGCTCGTGGCGTTCGCCGCCGTGCTGCGCCAGATGGGGATGCCGGTGTCCATGGTCGAGATGCTGGACGCGTCCCGGGCTACGGCTCTGGTAAACGTCCGGGAGCGCTCTCAACTACGGCGGGCGTTGGCGCTCACCCTGGTGAAGCGGGCGGAGGAACTGTCCATGTTCGAAGGCGCCTTCGACCTGTGCTTCCCGGCCGAGCCTGGCTCGGGCGCGACCGGGCGCGAGGCGCCAAGACCGTCCACCCTCGGGGATGAAGACCAGGCGGGTGGCCAAGGCCAGCTGCTCGACGAGCTGGTGGGCGCGCTGCGAGCCGGTTCGGACGTCCGGTTCGATTACCTGGCCGCGCAAGTGGTGGCCGCCTTTGGGGGCCTGCCCGACGGTGAGGCCTTGCGCGCCGAGCGCTACTACAGCCAGCGAGTACTGCGTCAGCTTGATCTCAGCATGCTCCTGCGCCGAGCCATGCTGGCCGATAACGACGGCCGCGGCGATGAAGGAACAGGTAACGGGACCGGGCGACAACTCGCGGCCATGCAGCGCAGTTCTCGCCTCGAAGGGCTGAAAGAGGCCATTTCCGCCGACCTTCGACGCCGTTGGGCCGAGCGAGCTGGGTTGGACCAGGCTCTGGCAAACCTGCGCGGTGCGGCTCTGGACGTCGACTTCTTGCGGGCCGGCGGCCTGGAGCTGGACCAGATGCGCCAGCTCGTCCGGCCGTTGGCCCGGCGCATGGCCGTCCTGGCCCGGCAGCGACGGCGCCGGTCCCGCGCCGGCCGTCTCGACGTGCGCCGGACGGTCCGGCTCTCGCTCAGCCAGGGCGGCGTCGCCCTCAACCCCGTATGGCACCGCCGCCTCCCCCGGCGCCCGGAACTGGTGGTCCTATGCGACGTATCGGGGTCGGTGGCCGAGTTTGCCAAGTTCAGCTTGTCGCTGTTGCAGGCGCTCCAGCAGGAACTGCCCCGGGCCCGCTCGTTCGTGTTCGTCGACTCCCCCGAAGAGGTCACCGACCTGGTGCGGGCCAGCCCCGGAGTGATCGACCCCCGGCTCTTCCTGTCCCGCCCGGGTGCCGTGCGCGACGACGGGCACAGCGACTACGGCGCAACTCTCAGCCGGCTCCTCGAGGACCAAGCCCGCTGCATCGGCCCCCAGACGACGTTGATCTTCTGCGGAGACGGGCGTACCAACCATCGGCCGAGCCGTCCCGAGCTCCTCGGGGTACTGAGCCGGCGGGTGCGCCACATCTACTGGCTCAACCCTGAGCCTCGAGAGCTGTGGGGCACCGGCGACTCGGCCGTCCCCGCCTACGCTCCGCATTGTGACGAAGTGGCCGAGGTACGCAACCTGCGCCAGCTGAGCGCCTGGGTGCAGAAGATGCTGGTCCCCTGAGTGCTCCGGCGCTCAGGGTAGTGGCGGGCCTGTGGGGCGGGAGCTGTCAGGCGGGCGCGGTGAGCGTCGCACTCAGGTTCCTGAGGGCGGTGAGCTCTTGCGGTCGGGGCGGCTCGGTATGGGAGATCAAGGGCGAGACCTTTAGCTCCCAACCGGTGGCGGCGCGCGCCTGGTCCACCGTCACACCCGGGTGAAGGTGCGTCAGCTCGAGCTCCAGACTGCCGGGACGGGGCCTCAACAGGCCGAGGTCGGTGATCACCAGCGTGGGGCCTTTGCCTCTAAGGCCTAGGCGCTCGCGGCCACCTGGCCCACTCAGGTGACCGACGGAGGTTACGAAATCGAGCCTTTCGACGAAGGTCCGCGGCGATTGGCGGATCACGATTATGACCTCGCGGCATGACGCGGCAATCTCCGGCGCACCGCCGGCACCGGGCAGGCGCACCGTCGGGTTGTCGTAAGGCCCGATAACGGTGCTGTTGAGGTTGGCATAGCGGTCCACCTGGGCGGCCGACAGGAACCCGACGTCGATACGGCCTGCCTGCAGCCAGTAATTGAAGATCTCGGGGACAGAGACCACGGTGTCAGCCGTCTCGGCCAGTTCGGCGTCCCCGATCGACAGAGGTAGGCGGGTGGGCTTGGCCCCGATCGTCCCCGACTCGTAGATCAGCACCAGGCCCGGGGCGTGGGTGGCGCGGGCCAGGTTGGCCGCCGTGCTGGGGAGCCCGATGCCGACGAAACAGGCCAAACCGTCGTGAAGGGCGCGCGACGCCGCCACGGTCATCATCTCGTCAGAGGTGAACCCGGTGGTCATCGAAGGTGTTCTCCCTGCGAACAGACATTCACTCTGCGCACACAATAATATAGCTTCTGCGCCCGGAGGAGAGACAAGGCCCAGGGGAGAGACAAGGACAGTAGAGATGGCCGAGATCCTCGATCTGACCACAGCCGTGGCCCGCCTGGTGCACGACGGCGATTGCGTGGCCCTGGAAGGCTTTACCCACCTCATACCCTTCGCTGCCGCCCACGAGATCATCCGCCAGGGCCGTTGCGGCCTCACCCTGGCCCGGCTCACTCCCGACGTCGTGTTCGACCAGATGATCGGGATGGGCTGCGCCAGCGCCCTGGTGTTCTCCTGGGGCGGCAACCCCGGGGTGGGGTCACTGCACAGGATGCGTGATGCCATCGAGCACGGCTGGCCGGTCCCGCTGCGGACCGACGAGCATAGCCACGCCGGGCTCACCAACCGTTACGTGGCCGGCGCCTCCGGTCTCCCGTTCGCCGTGCTGCGCGGCTACGTGGGGACGGACCTGGTGCACCATTCCCCGACGATCGCCACCGTCGACTGCCCCTTTACGGGGGAGAAACTCGCGGCCGTACGGGCGTTGCGACCGGATGTAGCGGTCGTGCACGCCCAGCAAGCCGACCGTCACGGGAACGTGCAGCTGTGGGGGATCACCGGGGTCCAAAAGGAGGCCGTCCTGGCCTCGGCCCGCTCCCTTGTCACCGTCGAGGAGGTCGTCGACGAGCTGGTGCCTCGGCCGGGAGCCGTGGTCCTGCCGTCTTGGGTGGTGACGGCGGTGGCCCTGGCCCCCGGCGGTGCCAGGCCCTCTTACTCCCTCGGGTATTACGACCGGGACAACGACTTCTACGTGGCCTGGGACCAGATCAGCCGGGACCGCGACCGCTTCCTGGCCTGGATGCGCGCTCAGGTCCTGCGGTGAGCCGGCCCGTGGTCATATCGGCCGTGCGCACCCCGGTGGGCCGCTACGGCGGGGCGTTGGCCGG
The DNA here is from genome assembly GCA_964481925.1 of uncultured Acidimicrobiaceae bacterium. Taxonomy (GTDB): domain Bacteria; phylum Actinomycetota; class Acidimicrobiia; order Acidimicrobiales; family Palsa-688; genus Fen-671. The sequence goes on along the minus strand of CAYZVQ010000002.1, from coordinate 14,506 downwards.
CGAGCGCCCGGACGACCTCGCCGCGCTCGCCATACGGGAGGCAGTGAGGCGGGCGGGGGCGCCGCCGGACGAGATCGAGGACGTCTATTTCGGGGCGGCCAACCAGGCCGGCGAAGACAACCGCAACGTAGCCCGGATGGCGGCATTGCTCGCCGGCCTACCCGACTCCGTCGCCGGCGTGACCGTGAACCGGCTGTGCGCCTCGGGTCTGTCCGCCGTGGTCTCCGCCTGCCATGCTGTGCTCGCCGATGAAGGCGATCTGTTCGTGGCCGGAGGCGTCGAGTCGATGTCGCGGGCGCCCCTGGTGATGGACAGGGCGGAAACGCGCTTCCCCCGGGGGGACCGCACCCTGTACGACACCACGCTGGGGTGGCGCTTTTCAAACCCCAAGTTGGCCGAACTGTTCCCCCTGGAATCAATGGGCGAGACCGCTGAGAACGTGGCCGAGGCCTACAGCATCTCCCGGGAGGAACAGGACGCCTTCGCCCTCGAGTCTCACCGGCGCTGGGCCGAAGCCCGCGCCGCCGGCCGGTGGGACGACGAAGTGGTCCCGGTGGGCACCACCACGCAGGACGAACACCCCCGACCGGGCACCACGCTCGAGAAACTGGCCGCCCTCAAGCCCGCCTTCCGCTCCGGGGGCACGGTGACGGCAGGGAACTCCTCCGGCGTGAACGATGGGGCGGCCGCCCTGGTTGTCGCCTCGGAGGCCAAGGCCCGCCAGCTCGGCGCCAAGCCCCTGGGCCGCTTCGTCGGTAGCGCGGTGGGTGGGGTGAGCCCCCGGTTGATGGGGTTGGGGCCGGTCCCGGCGGTGCGCAAGCTGCTGGCCCGCACGGGGACGGATATCAGCCAGGTCGACCTCGTCGAGCTGAACGAAGCCTTCGCTTCCCAGAGCCTCGCCGTTGTGCGCCAGCTGGGGCTCGACCACAAGATCGTCAATGTCAACGGCGGTGCCATCGCCCTCGGCCACCCGTTGGGGATGAGCGGGGCCCGCCTCGTCGTCACCCTCCTGCACGAGCTGCGCCGGCGGGGCGGGCGCTACGGGTTGGCGGCCTTATGCGTGGGCGTCGGGCAAGGCCAAGCCGTCCTGTTCGAGCGGTGAGCCTTGCCTGGCGCCGGGGGCGGGCCCTTGGCGAGCCGGGAGCAGGGTATAACCGATCGGGAACGGGTCGCCATGGGTAAACCGGCGGATAGCGCCGGCGATCCCGCCCGGCAGCACCAGAGTCATGAAAACGGCGAGAACGCCCAGGCCGATGAGGTAGTAGGCGCCGTAACTGGCGAACTCGAGCTGGATGGCCCAGAACACCACGGCGCCCATGACCGGGCCCTCGATGGTGCCCAGGCCGCCGATGAGGACGATGAAGATCATGTAGGCGGAGAGGTCGACGCTGTAGGCCGAGCTCGGCACGATGTCGAGGTTGCTCAACAGGAACAGTCCGCCGGCGGCACCGCAGCCGAGCCCGGCGACAGCAAAGGCGGTGCGTTTGGCGACGACGGACCGGGCGCCCAAGCTGCGGGCACCTCCCTCGTCGTCCCGGCTGGCGACCAGCGTCAATCCCGTACGGGTGCGCAGGAGGAGCCAAACCCCGGCGAAGCCGACGGCGGCGCAGCTCAATGCCGCCCAGTAGGTGTCGTGGAGCCGAGCCTCCGGCCCGAAGTTCGAAAGGCTCATGAGGGCCGTCCCGCTGCCCCCGCCCAAGGTTGAGATCTGGGCGGTGATGAGCGAGAAGATCTCGGCCACGACCCAGGTCCCCACGGCGAAGTAGCCCCCCCGCAGCCGGAAGGCGACCAGGGACGTCAAGAGCGCGGCCACCCCGCAGAACAGAGCGCCGAGCACCAGGGCCAGGTAAGGCTCGACGCCGTTGTGGTCGGCCAGGGCGAGCAAGGCGTAGCCCCCGAGCCCGAGGAAGCCCTGCAGGCCGATGGACACCAGCCCGCAGTAACCGGCGAGCAGGTTCCACATGGTTCCCATCACGAAGAGGATGAAGAGCTGGGTAAGGTCGTTCACGACGTTCAGGCCGGACACGACGGGCACGACGGCCAGGGCGCCGACAATGGCCAGGGCCAAGCCCGACGCCAGGTAAGAGCCTTTGGTCGTGCGTGTCACCCGCCCGGGCTCGTCACCCGTCAGGCCGGCACCGGTCGGCCCGGCACCGGTCGGCCCGGCACCGGTCATGCCAGCACCGAACTGCGGAACAGGCCGCGTGGCCGCAGTACCAGCACGGCGAGGAAGAAAAGGTCACCGGCGAGGATGGGGTCGGCCGTGTTGACCTGAGCGCCCACCGTCTGGGCGATACCAAGGAGGAGCCCGCCCACCAGGGTGCCGCGCACCGAGCCGATCCCGCCGATGACGACCGCCTCGAAGGCGAAGATCAGGTAGTCGGGCCCGCTCGAGGGCGTAAAGGTGGTCCGCATGGCCAGGAAAACACCTGCTACTGCCACCGTGGCCATGGCCATCATGGCCGCCACGGTGTAGACGCTGCGGGCGTCGATCCCCATCAGTTCAGCGGTAGCGGGGTCGTCGCTGGTGGCCCGCATGGCCTGCCCGGTCCGGGTCCGCTTGAGGAAGGCTTCGATCCCGACCAGCACGACGATGGCCACGCCCAGGGTCAAGAGCCCGAACCAGCTGATGGACAGCTGGCTCGTGAGCTGCCAACTGCTGATACCAAAATTACCGATGGGCAGGATACGCGGGTCGGGCGAGAAGATCTGCAGCAGCAGGTTCTCCAGGGCGATGGACAACCCGAAGGTGGCGAGCAGGGGGGCCAGCGGGCTTATCCGCAAGGCCCGGTCCAGGACCAGCCGTTGCAGCCCGGCGCCGACGACCGCCATGCCGGGGATGACGACGAGCAAGGTGACAAAGGGGTTCCAGCCGAAGGAATCGAAGATGGCCACCGAACCGTAGGCCGCCAGCACCGACAGGTCTCCATGGGCCAGGTTGACCACCCTCATCACCCCGAACATGAGCGACAGACCGCACGCGAACAGGGCGTACAGCCCGCCCAGCATGGCGCCCTGGACGACGGCGTTGACCCAGACCATGTCCCCTTACGCCCTCCGGCTCGAGGAGGGAGGCCCAGGGTCAGCGCCGGGGACCGGGTTTGAGGTGGCCATCGTCGCTCAGATGCCGAAGTAGGCTGTTCGCACGGCGGCGCGGTCGAGCTCGGCCGGGTCGCCCTCGAGGGTGACCCGGCCTTCCAGCAGGCACTGGACATGGTCGGCGGCGGCCACGGCCCGACCGATGTCCTGTTCGACCAGGAGCACTGCCGTGCCCCCTGCCGTGATGTCCGGTAAGACCTCGTAGAGGCGCTGGACCACGATCGGTGCCAAGCCGAGCGACAGCTCGTCCAGCAGGAGCAAGCGCGGGTTGGCCATCAGCGCACGGCCGATGGCCACTGCCTGCTGTTCGCCCCCTGAGAGCTGATGGGCGCTGCGGTGGCGGCGCTCACCCAGAAGGGGGAGGAGGTCGTACACCCGGGCTAGGGACCAGGGGCCGGACCGGCGAGCGAACCCTCCGATCTTCAGGTTTTCCTCGACGCTGAGGCTCGGGAAGAGCCTCCGGCCTTCGGGGACCAGCGTGATGCCCAGTTTCACGCGGTCGTGAGCAGGTACGCGGCTAATGTCACGGTCGTCGAAGCGCACCGATCCCGAGCTCGGGTACAGCGCTCCGGCGATGGTGCGCAAGAGCGTCGACTTGCCGGCGCCGTTGGCCCCGATGATGGCCAGCGTCCGGCCCACGGCGACGTCCAGGCTTACCGACCACAGCGCCTGGAAGTCGCCGTAGTGCACGTCGATCGACTCCACCGTGAGCAGGCTCACGTGAAAGCCGTGCCCAGATAGGCATCCTGGAGTTCCCGGCTGGCCATGACCAGTTCAGGGCGGCCATGGGCGATGACCCGCCCGTAGTCGAGGGCGAGCAGTTCGTCCACCACGGCCACCAGGGCGTGGACGACGTGCTCGATCCACACTATGGCCACGCCGGTGTCCCTGATGGCGACGATGAGGCTCACGAGCTCTTCCATCTCCGGCTCGGTGAGCCCGCCGGCGATCTCGTCGAGCAGGAGCACATCGGGGGAGGTGGCCAGTGCCCGCGACAACTCGAGGCGCTTCCGGTCGAGCAGGGGGAGGGTGCCCGCCAACCGGTTGGCCTTGGTCAACAGGCCGGTGCGGGCCAGAGCCCGTTCGGCCAGCCCATAGCGCTGGCGCCGGCCGCCAGCCGAGCTGGCCGCCCCGTTCGTGGCCCCTACGAGGACGTTTTCGAAAACGGTCATCCGTTCGAAGGGCCGGGGGACCTGATGGGTCCGGCTGAGCCCGAGACGGCAACGCTGGACCACGTTGCGCCCGGTGACGTCGCGGCCTTCGAGGACGACCCGGCCGGCATCGGCGGGCAGGGACCCGCTAATGACGTTCAGCAAGGTGGTTTTCCCGGCGCCGTTGGGCCCCATGACGCCCAGCACGCGACCGCGCCCGAGTTGGAAGCTCACCTGGTCAACGACGCAGAGGGCCCCGAACGACTTCCGCAGGCCCTCCACCACAAGTTGTGGAACTGCCTCCGTCACTTGATGAGTTCGACCTGGCTTTGCTTGGGGATGTTCGGGTGCAGTGAATTCGATACCACCACTATCTCGTACGGGTACTTCGTGCCCTTGCGCCACTGGCCACCGACGAGGGGCGTCTTGGCCACGTTGGCGACGGGCCCGGGCCAGGCCAAAGGCCCGACCACCGTGTCCAGGTGGAGGTCTTTGACGGCGTCGATGAAGCCCTCCTTGTCGCCGGGCCCGTTGGTCTTGGCCAGGGCGGCGAAGGCTACCTCGAACACGGCGTGGGCGAAACCGATGGGCTGTGTCCACTGCTGGTTGGCGAAAGAGGTGAACGCCGTCGCCAGTTGGGCGGCGGTCTGGCCGGTCAGAGAGGACGCGTAGGGGAACGGAGGCCCCCACCAGTACTCAGAACCGAGGTTTTCGCCCAGAGAGCCGAGGGAGTACACGACAGAGGGGAAGAGGAGGGCCTTGGCCACCGTCACCAGGCTGGGCTTGAAGCCCTGTTGAGCCGACTCCTTCCAGAAGTTCACGAAGTCTGGCGGGATGGGCACCCCCGTCAGGATCTCTACGTCCTTGGACTTGAAGGTGGAGATCTGGGCGCTGAAGTCGGACGTCCCGTCGGCGTAGCTGCCCGGGAAAACCACCTCGTAGCCCTTGCTGGCGATGAAGGGGGGGAAACCTGTCGCCTTGGCCGAAAAGGCGTTGCCATCGGAGTCATTGGGCCACAGGGCGCCGATGACCTTGTTGGTCTGGACGTGGTCCCACATGTCGTAGTAGACGGCCTCGAGATCTTCCAGTCCCCAGAAGAAATGGTACGTCCACTTGAACGAGGTCTTGCCGGGCACGCCCCCGCGCCCGATGAACCACGACTGCCACGGCGCCACCGAGGATATGCAGGGGACGCCGTTAGCCTCGCACTGGTCGGAGACCGGGTTGGTCGTGTCCGGGGTCGAGGTGACCAGCATGATGTCGATGCCGTCGTCGAGTATGAGCTGGCTGGCTACCTGAGCAGCCGTCGAGTCGGTTGACTGCGAGTCCTTGGTGATGATTTCGATGGCGTACCGCTTCCCGCCGATCTTGATACCGCCGGACTTCTTCACGTACTCGCGGATCTGGCTTATGACAAAGGCATCTGCCTGCCCGAACGGTGCTAGCGCGCCCGTCTCCGGCGTCACGTAGCCGATCTTGATCGTCGGCTGCGAAGCACTGGCAGGCACCCGCGAGACGTTGCTCAGCAGGGAGCGGCCCCCGACGGCGCCGAGGCCCACGACGCCGGCACCCATCAGGAATTGCCGGCGGTCCATCGTCGGCATGGTCTGCCCTGATGGCTCGGGGGCCCCTGCAGGTTTTTGACTGTCCACCATCCCTCCTTACGCTGCCCTCGTGGGTCCATCGTCCCCTTGTTCGCACTGCGAACAGATGTCCGATTGTGAACGCTACCGAAGGGGCAGGGCAAAGTCAAGCAGGGCGACGGGCGTGCCTTTCCCGAGCGCCTAGCCGGCTCGGCGGTCGGACAGGTGCGTACGTCGCGAGGGGTGGGCCGTGCCACTACCGTGCCACAACGGCGTGGCTTTACCCGGCGGCATACGTCAGGGTGGTCGCCCTTGATTTGGGCAATTGCAATGGCACTTGGATGTACCAAGGCGTGGAATCGTATTTCCCTCAACTTGGCCGGCAATTCAATGCCACAATCTTCGAGAACATCTGCGATGGCGACCAACCGGGCCCTAAAGTCCGGCATCGGCCGAGGCAGCGAGGCGAAGCCTGCGTTGGATCTTGGGACTCTCGTCGCCGGCCAGTCGGCGTACCTTCACTGTTCAGCCATTGATAGGGCATGGCTGGGTTGCTCAGCCAGATGGTGGACCACGGGCGCGTTCCAGACCGGTCACGCCGCCCCAACTGGTGCGACTGCCGGTTCATATTTGCCTAGTCAGTTAGCTATCCCGTGGTCGGCGGGCCCGTTGACGTTGGCTGGCGAGTCCCGACCGATCTTGGAGGTTTTGTTTCCACCCAGGGTTCGGCGCCTGTAGTGCCGCCTGCACGAGTTGTAGCGAGGAAGCTAGCCACGGGTCAACAGCTCTACTTGGCGATGTGGAATGGAATGGCGTCGTACAGCGACGCTACCGGGGACGGTGGCCCTCCATGTGAAATGTGGTTTGTCCCCCCGGGGTTCGAGGTCGGAACACCCATCGCGATCGCTGGCACGTGGAAAAGGAGGGATGTATCGCTCAGCTGCCAGTGGGGAAATTGTTCTTAGAGAAATGGGAAATTGTTCTTAGAGAAGTGTCTACGCCACCTGTGCCCAGCTCTCAACGAGCTCGCCAAGGCAGCGGACGACCTGAGCAACGGACGGCAGGCCTTTCAACGGGGCCCAGGCCGCAGGATAGGGACGACGCGCCACGGCTACACGAGGTGTTGAGCCAGGAAGGCCAGAGATGGCGGCTCCTGCGCCACGAAAAATGGGCCAGTATGGCAACCCGAGGAGAACTCGACGATGGCTCCGGGCGGGAGAGCGTGGGCGAGCGCCACGACTCCGGGGTGAAAGGGGTCGTCGTCTCCTGAGGCCACCCTGACGGGTGTTCCGTCCAGTGCAGCCGTGTGGGTGACGGCGTCGTCAGCCGCGAAGTCAGCCGCCGACGCGTATGCGCCCGGATTAACGCCGCGCGCCTCCGCATAACTGGTCCAGATCGCCGGGCTTATGGCTGCGACCGCGGCGATGAGCTGTGGGTACTTCTCTGCCAGCAACAGAGCCCCGTAGCCGCCCATCGAGATGCCCATCGTGCCGATGTGATGGGGCGGTAGTCCGAGCCCGAGCTGTTGGCACATCGGGACCAGCTCGTCGACTACCATCGCCATCGGGTTGTCACCGGGATGAGGGTTCCAGTACCCGCCTCCTCCGTCGACCGTCACCATCGCCATCGGAGGGAGCGGGGAGCCGCCGACGTGCAGCGCCATTGCCTGTGCCGGCGACATACCGGCCACAGCATGCGAGTGGTTGCCACCAAAGCCGTGGAGCATCACTATGAGCGGCAGAGAGCTGCCCTCGCCGTGCCCCGGCGGATAGGCGATGGTGTAACCGACGGTACGGTTGCGAGCGCGGGAGTAGAAGGTGCCCGAAATCGATGGCCCGGGCGTCGAGAACCGCAGCGGCGGTCTGGGGACCGAGCAACCGCCCTCGGTCCGGTCGAGCCGCTGCTGGCCAGGAAGTACCCCATGGGATACGAGCTCGAGCCCGGTGGCGCCCGCTGCGATGACCGCCGCCACCCCGCCCAAACCGAGGGCCAAGATCCTTCGGCGACTCCAGGTGCTCTTGGCTGGGTCGTCGGCGTGCCAATCAAACTGGTTTGGACCAGGCAAATGGTCAGGCGTCCGCCCGGTTGCTGCGCTCACGCTGGCAGCAGCATCTACCTGGGCCTCGGGACCCGCGTCTCGCATGCCGTGGCGACCGTCTGGTCAGTTCGGCGACAGAGCCAGCCCACTGCGCCTGGCCCGCAGCGTGGCTCGATATGCGACGGCCAGGGCCAGCGTCATCACAACCAACCCAGCGACGTCTATGGCCCCGACGTGGAACAGGTCCCGGGGCCCCGGTCCGCCGTAGATGACCCACATACTGGCTCCAACGAGAAAAACGCTCATGACAACAGCACCGACCTGTGCCAAGCGCGCCTCGTAGCAAAGCGTTGAGCTAGGTATATCGAGGCGTCGGACAACCTTCAGCGCTCCAACCGCCGTGCACACCAAGGCGACCGGGCTGACCACCATCCAGGCGATCTCGCTGGCGGGGAACGCCATGAGCGCCCCCGGGTGAGCCCAGTACGACGTGATCGAGAGAGTCGATGCCCACGTGAAGGCGGCCACGCCTCCAGGCACGATGCCCTGGTGCGCCCAAGGGTGGCCTCCCGTACCGGGCCAGCCGTTGGCAAAGTGACGGCCGCCCACGACCAAGACGCTCACAGCGGTAACGAACAGAAGAGATGGGCGCACCAGCCCGTGGAACTCTCGGCGGATAGCGCGCCCTAGGACGCCCCACAAGACGGGCACGGCGGCGGCAACCGCAAAGGTGAAGAAGGCCAACGCTGCGCCAGACATCACGACCATTGCCGCCGTCGTGGTCGCCGTACCGGGCTCGGACCACTGCCAACCGATGGTCAACTGGGCCCAGATGGCGGCCCCGAAGGCGAGGAACACGGCCATGGCGCAACCAAGGGCGACGAGAGACCTGCGAACCTGGTCGACGGGCTCGAGCCTTCTTTGGCCGAGGCCAGCTTCGGCGGTCCTGGCCACGCATCCACTCCATACGACGTCCGCACTACGTCGCCAGGAGCGCGGCTGTTCGGACATCTCGGCCACGAGCAGTTCGGTGAACTCGTCGCTATAGCGGCCGCGCCACTCCCTCGGGTAGCAGCGCAGAAGCATTTCGGCGCGACGACGGGCCTTGTCCGGGGGGAGGTTCATGCCGCCCCCCAGCTGCCGGCGAGCCGGCGAAGGCCCAGGTCAGCGACGCGGCGCTGCGCAGCAAGATGAGTGCGCAGGGCCTCGGCCCCGACTGCAGTCAGCCGGTACGGACGGCGCCGGTCATCGCTATCGAGCGCTTCGATCAGCCCCTGTCCCTCAAGCCGGGCCAGCGCCTCATAGAGCGTTCCGGGAGCCAGGCGCACGTCCGAGAAGGCCTCGATGTCCTTGGTCAGCGCGTAGCCGTGCTTGGGACCATCGGCAAGGCTCGACAGGATCAAGGTAGCCGGCCCGGCGTAGCGGCCGAAGCCGCCGAACAGCTCGGCCTGACCGGTGCCTGGCCGAGGTTCTCGCTGAGAGCTTGCCACCGACGTCATTCTATATCGGCAGACGATCCATCGGTGGCCGGAGCCACTGGCCGGGCCGGGACCAGGTAGGGGAGACGGGTGCCCAGGAACGCCCGTGGGAAGGGGTCTCGCAGCCGCCACAGCCCGGCGTCGACGACGAAGTGGGCCATGACGGCGCCGAGATAGGCGCCGAAAAGAGTACGCAATAACGGCCCCGAGCCGTGCAGATGTGATGCTCCGCTCAACAGCGCCCCGCCGACCAGGGCCACATTGCCCAGTACGGCCAGCTTGACGGCTTTGCCGGTCCCGCTTGCGCTCCCGGCTGCTACCAGCCCAATGAGGACCAGGTACTGAAAGCCGTGAGCGATCGTCATGCCCCCGACGGCGGCATAGGGGGACCGGAAGACGAAGACCGGGAGCGAGAACACCAGCGACAGGACGTAGATCGCCGTGAAACCGATGGGACGCTCACCTCTGGGTCGCCGTAGGAGCGCCAACAGGCCAGCTCCAACGGCCGCCACGAAAACGAGGGTCGACACCTTGAACAACCCATCCCACGGCGTGTGGACGCCCAGCTGGAGAAGCTCCGGATCGGCGATCAGCCCGCCGATGCCGGCGACCCCCGCCACGACCAGCGCCCGACGTTCCAGACGTCGGAGAGGCATCAGGCCATGCGATCTTGCTGCCAGGGCGGCCATCCCCACGTTCTGTTTTTGGAAGTGGAAGAACTGCCACGCGAAGTACGGCAACAGGAGCCATGCGATAGTCGCCGGGGACAGCACGGCAGCAGCGGCCGCCCCTGCCGCCATCAGTCCGGCCGGGGCCCACACGTACCGCGTTGGGTTATGGAGGGCGTACCAGCGAACATCGGGCAGTGTATAGAGCCAGCCTGTTGAGGCGACGTGAACAGACGACCCGACAAAGAGAAGCCACGCAAGGCCGTGGACCGGGGTTGCCGACCCTCGAGGCGCCAAGACTGCGGCGGCGATGAGCGGTCCGGCTGTGGCAATGGCCGTCGCCCACAGCCACGCCCCCACCCGGCCATGCCTCTCCGTGCACCGCCGAGGGGAGGCCCTCGATGTCGTCAAGAGTGTCGATCGGCTCATGAGGGGTCGTTGGTTGTCAGCCACCACCGCAGCCACCAGCAGCGCTCGCGGACGGAGCGACGACCACTACTAAGAACAGGAGGGCGGCCGCGCAGCCAGCCAGAAGAGCCATGCACAGCAGGATCTTCGGCCACCGCGGGTCATCGGGAGGCGCTTGGTTGTCGGTAGGCCAAACGCAGTCCCGGCGTTCATCTGTCTGGACCATGTCGCCTCAGTATAGTCCGGTAGCCGATACATCGTCAACCTGTATACCGGCACCCCAAGTACTTGGTGACCTGCGTGTTCCGGAGGGTGAAGCACCTCCCTCGTATTATTCGTGTCGTGGCGTAGACGCCGAGCTCGCTTTACTTGGCGCTGCTGCTGTGGTGACGGAACCAGGAGATGGTTTGTGAGACCGCATCATCGAGCGGGGTCGCTGAGAGCCCCAACCGGCTCTCGGCTTTGGTGCTGTCGACGACGAAGGGTTGCGTGAACTCGTAACGCATCTCGTCGAGCTCGCCGAGCGTAGGGTTGAAAAGGCCGATGGCGCGCAGTAGCAGGCGGGGTGTGACGCTGATCTTGACCACGCGCCCCAGGTCCTCTGAGATCATGGCGATGACCTCACGGGTGGTCCGAGCGGGGGCGTTGGGGACGTGGAAGATCTCCCCCGCGACGTCCTCGCGAGTACCAACGGCGGCAAGACAGCGCGCCACATCACCGGTAAAGGAATAACTGTGGGGTTGGTCGGGACCGGCGATGAGACGGGCCGGTTTGCCGGCTAGGGCGGCCCCGATGACGAGGTCACCAAGCGGTGACTGGGCTGTCCCTCGGGGGCCGAAGTAATCCGATGCCCGGGCCGTGACGACATCGAGGTCGCCCTTTTCAGCAAAGTCGCGGAGCTGTTCGGCCATGACAAGGCGGACCTTGCCCTTACGGGTCTGCGCTCGTAGTGGGGTTGCCTCGGTGACCGGCACGCCGTGGGTATCGCCGTACATGTAAGTGTTCTCGAACGAGACGTACCGCGCTTTGGTTAGGCGGGCGGCATGGACGACCCCGTCCTGGATCGGGGGGAAAAGCCGGGCCCATTGGTGGTACGGGGGGCTGAGGCACTGGTAGACGACGCCGGCCCCCGTCGCAGCCTTAGCAGCGGTCTCGGCGTCCGAGGCATCAGCGGCGACGACTTCGACGCCATCGGGTACGTCGGCGCGCCCGGAACGGTTAACGGCCCGCACCCGCAGCCTCATGGTGTTGAGCTCGTCAATGAGGGCGAGGCCTATCGCACCCGTACCGAACACCACATGGAGATCGTTCATTGGTGCGGGTGAGCCCCCGCCAGGGTACGGGTGGATGGGGCCTCTGTTGCGGTGGGAGTCACGCTGTCAGCTGCGTCATGGCTCGACGGCGCGCTTCGACGTCTTCGTCGACCAGGTCCGCATTTATCCGTGGCAGTACGGGCAGTGCAGGAGATCCCGGCCCCACCGCTCGCGAACCCCGGAGATGTCGGGCAGCTCATCGCTCATGCCGGTCGCCACCAGTCCGGGTGGTGCCTGGCACCGTGAGGGCGAAATCAGTGCCGAACGCCGCCGCTGGGCTGAGCGCTCCGCGCGGGGATCCTGCCAAGGTCTCCTCTACAGCGCGGATGCTCGCCATGGTCGTAAACAGGTAAGACTCACCAGTTTGCAAGAAGGCTTCGGCGGTCGCACCGCCCGGGCCGGTGGCTCGTGCCCACCCTGACGACCGGTAGGCCTGAGGCGCGGCAGCGTGCTTATCTGAGGCTTCGGGGCCCACGACCGCCGGGGCCGGTACGGGGGCATAGGACACTATGTCGGCGGCACCGGTGGCTTGAAAGGCTGCTTCGAGGTCTCCGGTGGGGACGGGCATCACCTGGCAGGGCCCGTCGGGGAGGGTGATCGTGGTGATGCCGGAGCCGAGCGAGAGAGGCTCAAGGGCACCGTTGTGGCGGACCCAGCCCCCGTAGGCGAGGCTTTCTCGTCTGGTTGCCGCAGCGCCGGGGCCGGGTTGGGCGATCGCAGCGCGGGTAGCAACCTCCAGGTGTTCTGCCCCACCGACGGTGTCGCTTACGTAACGGGCCAGGCAGTTGGTAGCCACGACGCCGAAGCCGACGCCGGGGATGATGGCGACCCCGGCATGTTCGGCGCGCTGGTGCAGGTCGTACAGGGCCCGGAACACTTGCAGTTCGTTGCTGATGTCGAGGTAGTGCACCCCGGCCTTGAGGCAGGCCACGGCCAGCGGGGCGGCGGTGTACAGGAACGGGCCGGCCACGTTCAGTACCATGCCTACCTCGGCAAGCGCCGCGTCCATGGCGGCGGGGTCGTCCACGCTGAAGCACAGGTGCGCCAAGCCCAGTTTCTCGGCCAGTGCCGCGATCGCGGGCTCGCTCCGGCCGGCGAGGACCGGCCGGTGACCGCGCTCAAGTGCTTGCTCTGCGATCAAGGCGCCGGTGTAGCCGGCGGCGCCGTAGAGCATCCAGGACCGTGCCCCGCTCATAGGTTCTCTCCACTATCGGTGTCGAATGTGTCGTCTGCTTGCATAAAAAGCTCGTTGTCTTTAGGGCCAATGGTGATGTCGGCGCCCAGATCGAGAGTTACCTCTGGCCTACTAGTCCAGGGCGACGTCACGTGCCTGCCACCCGGTCCGCTCGAGCGCGCCTGAGGAGGTCTCCGAACTTGTCGGGTTCGTCAAGTTGTGGCGTGTGCGCTGAGTTCTCGAACCACACGAACTGCTTGCTCGGCGCCTCCAGGGCGCCGTAATACCGCTCGGCCGCCTCGCCCGGGGCCACCTGGTCAAGGCGGCCCTGGGCCATGATGACGGGGACCTCGAGCCGTGGCAGGGCCCGGACCAGGTCCACTCCGGCCAGTTCAGGCAGCAGAGCCGCTTGGGTGGCATTGATGCCGCGCACGGTGCGCACGATGTCGCCGAGCGAATAGTCCGGCGAGCGCGCCAGGCTGGCGAGTAGCCCCCGCACCAGGCTGGCGTAGTTCTCGTCCCTCGAGACCCCACCGAAGTTGGAGGCCCAACGGGCGCGGGTCGAGAACTGCTTCGAGCGGAGGTGCGGAGGCGGCCCGATGGCCTCCAGCTGGCGGGTGGCCCGCCGGTTGCCGCGCTGGCGAGCGGTACTCAGGGCGAAGTCGTAGGCGTTGTTGGCGGCGGCGGTACCGTCGATATCGGTCCCCACGGCCACCAGTACCTCCACCAGGTCAGGGCGCTTTGCCGCGGCGTAGGCGGCGACCGTCGCGCCGAAGGAGAAGCCGGCGACATATGTTTTCTGACCGGAGCGGTCTCGAAGTAGACCTAGGAGCGCTACGGTATCGCCCACCATCGCCTCCAGGCTGATGTCGGTGGTCTTGGGCCCCCGCAGGGAACGACCGCAGCCGCGTTGGTCCCAGTACACGACGGTAAAGGCTGCTTCCAGCCCTAGCAGGCGCTCAAAGCGGCGCGCCTCGTTGATCATGGGCAGGCCGGGCCCTTGCTGGACGAGCAGGAGCACCGGGTTGGAGCTCTCGGCCCCTCGGGTGCGGATCCACTGCGTGGTCCCACCGAGCTGGACGGCCTCCAGCTCATCGGTCGCCATCTCTTTTCCCGCCCGGGACGTTTTGGGATGGGCGGGGGCTCCTGCCGGCGCGGTCACGGTTCAGCCTTGGCCAGCGGCACTGGGGCTTGGCCGGTAGCTTGGGCCAGACGGTCGGCCGCTCCGGGGTCGTGAGCGGCCAAGACCACCAGGTCCGGCATGCGCTCGCGCATCTTGTTGACCATGGCGGTGGTTTCTTGCAGCCGGCGCCGGTTGCCTACCCCGGGGACGTGGCTGTGCTCGAACAGGTGCACGTCATAGGTCAGGTCGCCGACCATCATGAGCGGAGGTAGGCCGGCTTGACGGACCAGCAACGACATCGAGCCCGGCGTGTGCCCGGGCGTCGGCAGGAGCACCAGGCTGCCGTCACCGAACAGGTCATGGCTGGCCACAAATGGGGCCAGGCTGGGATCGTCGGTGGGCTTGGGCTCGACCCGGTGCCAACGCAGCCCAGGCAAGTCAATGTGCCGGGTCATGAGCCCCCGCAGTGCG
>CAYZVQ010000001.1:59858-88751 GCA_964481925.1 uncultured Acidimicrobiaceae bacterium | reverse complement strand
TGGGGCTGCCTCAATGGCGGATCGCGCTGCTCGTGACATTGCCGCTGGCGCGGCGTGGCGTCGTCGCCGGTGCCGTGATGGCATTCGGCCGGGCCTTGGGCGACTTCGGAGCGACCATGATCGTCGCGGGATCGGTGCCCATGGCAACAACTATGCCGATCGCGCTTTACAACGCTGTCTTCTTCGGTTCGCACGGACAAGCGATGGTGCTGGCGCTCGTCCAACTCGCCGTAGCATTTGGCCTACTCTTCGGCGTCAGCCGCCTCGGCAAGGTCAGGCCATGGTGAAAGGGGGCAACTAGCCGGCACCGCTCTTTACGGAGCAATCCCCCAACGGGCCTGGCCAAGTGACATCCGAAAACTGCGGCCCAGGCGCGGTGGAGCAGCGTCGGCTCGGCACGCGCACGGTACCAGGAGCTGGTCGCCCAGTGCCGCTCCCCATAGCTTTGCCCGCTCGGTCTCGCCGTTCACTATGGGCCCTAGCGCGCTCTCGACCAAGAAACCGCGGGGTACCGCTTCAACCCGGTACCCACGAGCGCGAAGACAGCGCGCGATCAGGGGGGCAGCGCCGTCGGCTGGAAAGTAACGTAAGCGGGTGTCGAAGACGGCGGCGCGCTCGGTTGTGGCGACATCGGAGAGGCCGGCCAGCCACTCGCGCACGCCCGTCGCTGCCACCTGGGCCCACTCTTCAGAGTCCTTGCTACCCCTCAAAGACGAGTTGGCTCGGGAGCCGACACGCATCTCACGGGTCCGGCGAGAGGTCATTCGGCGCAAGTGAGTTGGGCCTCCGACAACGAGGAAGTCGAGGCCCACGAGGTCTTCGGGCCTGGCCTCAGTCACCGGTGTGACAACCACATCGAGTGCCGCGCCCGACTGGGCGAGCCCGTCGGCAACCGCCTCAGCGATCATCTTCGTGTTCCCGAACATGCTCTCGTAAACGACGGCAGCCTTCATCCCAACACCTCCAAGCCAGCCTGGCCCGTATGACCTGCCGCTGACCAGGGCCTTTGGTCCTGACCAGGCTAAGAACTTTCGGTCGTGCTCGAAATGGTCATCTAGTTCCATGTAGTTTGATGAACAGGGGGCTTCTTACGACCCGACGACAGACGGAGACGACATGGCCGCCGCTTGGCACGTTCCGGGCCTGCCCTTCAGCCTCTCGCCGTCTTCCGAGGCGGCGTGGAAGATCTCCGAGACGCCCGCCACGGTGACAGCCTCGGCGCTCCCCCACAGCGACATCTTCATAGACCCAGGAGCGGGCACTCAGCTCAACGCCGAGTCGATGCTCAACGCGGCGACCCTGCTCGGCATCCCCCCTGACGGTGACTTCCAGTTCAGCGCCCGCGTCACCGTGGACTTCGCCTCGACCTACGACGCCGGCGTGCTCTTGGTTTGGGTCGACGACCGCCATTGGGGCAAGCTTTGCTTTGAGTTTTCCCCCGCTGGCGAGCCGATGGTCGTCTCGGTGGTCACACGCGGCGTTTCCGACGACGCCAACGCGTTCGTCGTCGACGGCCGGACGGTGTGGCTGCGGGTCTCCCGGGTGAACCACGCCTTCGCCTACCACGCCTCCCTCGACGGCAAGGACTGGCGGATGGTCCGGTTCTTCAGCATCGGCGGGACGACTGAGCCCGCAGCGATCGGCTTCGAGGCACAGTCGCCGACCGGTGACGGCTGCGTCGTCGCCTTCGACGACGTCCGCTTCAGGCGCGAGCGCTTAGGCGACCTGCGCGACGGCTCGTGAGCAAGCCCGACACCCGTGACCCGCCGGCCGAGCGCAGTGGCCGGGGGCTATTAGCCTCGCGGGGGTGACCGCGAAAACCCGGGCCGTCGAGCTCGGCGGCTGGGATGGCCCCTGGGACGCCGAAGATCCCGACGCCAACTTCAAGGCCGACGTCGCCCTCTACTCCCACGTCGACCCGATGGCGACCATCGGCCGGCTCGCCCTCGCCATGAAGATCCCCGAGGGTGCGGTTGTCCACTACGTCCTGGCGAAGTGGGCATCGGCCGGCAGCGGTGGGCTCCTTGAGCTCGGGCCGTCAATGGTCCAGCGTCTCTGGGCCGCGGTCGAAGTCGCCGAACGGGTCGGGACCGACACGGCGCGCCTGGAGGCGTACGACCAGCTACACCAGATGCTCGCGTGGCTCCGGCTCCCCCTAGTCGAGGACGGACCGCCTCCGGCCCGGTAGAACCGCCGAGAGGCCCGCGGACAGCTCGGAGGGAGCACCTACAGGCCGACAGCGTCGTCGGAGCGGACGTCGTGCACCAGGAGCGGGACTAGTACGGCCGCATCCGGGCTACCCCAGCCGGTCACGGCGTCCCAGCCGGGGTGGGCCTGGTAGCCGATGACCGTCGTCGGCGGGAAGTTAACGGAATTGTCCCCCGTGGTGACGTCGTGAAAAGCCTGCTGATATTGGGAGCTCCGGCCGATGCGGTAAATTGCGGCGTTCACAAAACCTAGGTGGCGACCGGCATACTGGTCGGCCAAGGCAATTATCCCAGCCCAAATGGGAGCCGACGTGCTCGTCCCGCCACTGTTGCGGACAACGTACTTGCCGCCGCCTGCTGCTAATACCAGGGCCATACCGTCATGCGGGGAGGCGTCAGCGGCCACATCAGGCACGCCTCGGTACATGGCGATCCCAGCGACGCCGTTTTGGTAACTGGGCCGGGAGAAAACATGGCTGGTCCCACCGCCCGACGCCTGGAACTGCGTCCCCGGGCTCCCGTAGGGCAGGCCCCATGCGCTCTCGCTGATATAGGCGCCCGTGGCGTGGCTGGCCGTCAGACTGGTACCACCGGCGCCCAGGACCAGCGGGTCCGAAGCGGGCAGGTTGACTTCCTTGACAGGAGGAAATGCTCCGCCGACCAGGCCCTTATATACCTGGCAGGGCTCACCCGCGGCTCCGATGTCACCGGATGCGGCGACCACGGTTACGTGGTGAGCTGCGGCGAACTGAAATGCGCCATGGAGAGCGGCCACCTCGGCATGGTTGTCGCAGTTCTCCCCACCGGTCTGGCCGGCGGCACTGATCGAGATAACGCCACCAAGCGAGCTACCGAGGCGCACCGCAGCTACCGACGCTGCCACCGCGCTGGCGGCGTTTTCGAGGGAGTTCCCATTGACGGGGACCTCAACAATGGTGGCGCCGGGGGCGATGGCGTGTACTACCTCGGTGTCCAGCACCTCCTCACCGTTCGCCAACCACGGCGATGCGGAGGGGGCGAGAGTGGTCACGACCCGGATGTGCGCCGTTGGAAGGTGGAACAGCTTGTCGAACGCGGCCATGTCCTGGCGGATGTCGCTAACCGGGAGCGGGAACTGCGGCTCGGCCAGCTCCGGCAGCACCACAGTTTCCCCGACGCCGTTCGTGCCGTGGTCGAGCAAGGGCAGGATGCCGTACGCCACTTCGAGCTGGTGAGGGGTATAGCAAGTGGTCACCGAGTAGCAGTCGGCTGTAGAGCCTGCGGGCGGGTTGGCGGCGGCGGAAGCGGCCGTCGTGCCCACGGACGGGCTGTACCAGCCGACAGCGGCTAACGCTCCGGTGACGCTTACGGCACCCACGGTGCGCAGCGGTCGGTGCGAGGTTGTCCGGGGACGGTAGAGCCGTTTGAATTCGGGCACGGGGCCCTCACTTTCTGGGTTGGGTCGATGAGGCCTGGCGTTGACCGACCCAGAGGGCCGTGCCGACGATGGACGTCTTCCACTCCCTCATGATCGCTGGTCACGAGGCGTCCGTCGTCAGGCCGGAGAACAGATTTCGGCTCATCTCCCAGAACGACGGGCCGTCGTCCCCAAGGTTGACCTCGTCCTCCCGCCACCCCGAGGAGACCGGGTGCGGCCCGGTTTCAGCCCGTCCCGACCAGGCCGGACTCGTAGGCGATCACTACCAATTGGACGCGGTCACGCGCGCCCAACTTGGACAGGGCCCTGCTTACATGGGTCTTCGCCGTGGGCACGCTCACGTTTAGGACTTGGGCCAGCTCAGCATTGGAAAGACCCTGGGCGACGAGCAGCAGCACCTCCCGCTCGCGTTCGGTGAGCTGGTCAAGGTCACTCCGGTACTTCGGCGATGGCCCTCTCTGGCGGCCGAAATAGGCGACCAGGCGACGGGTGACGCTCGGGGCGAGCAGGGCCTCGCCGGCAGCGACGACCCGGATCCCGTTCAGGAGCTCTTCGAGCGGACGGCTCTTCAGGACAAACCCGCTCGCACCCGCCCTCATGGCCTCGAAGACGTACTCATCCAGGTCGAAAGTAGTAAGGACGAGCACGCGCGGCGGCTGGCCGGGGCGCGCCGAAGTTATCCGACGCGTCGCCTCGATCCCGTCCATGACGGGCATGCGTACGTCCATGACGACGACGTCAGGCGAGGTAGTGGTAGCCAGCCCTACGGCCTCGGCGCCATCGGCGGCTTCTCCGACCACTTCCATGTCGTCCTCGGCGTCGATGACAGCCCTGAACGCGCTGCGCAACAGTTCCTGGTCGTCGACGACAAGGACCCGGATGCTCACGGGCCAAAGGGGAGGGGGACGCGAGCACTGACGCGGAACCCGTGCCCGGGGAGGGGCCCGGCCATCAGGGAGCCTCCGAAGGCACCAACCCGTTCTTGCATTCCCACGATGCCATGTCGGGCGCCGGGCTGGGCCGGCTGCCCCGAGGGTGACGGCCTTAGCTGACCGGTGGGCGCCCCTCCGTCGTCACCGACCTCGATGTCTACTTCGCCCTCCGACACGGAAATGTCCACCGTCGCACTGGCCCCCGGCGCATGCTTGACCACGTTGGTGAGAGCCTCCTGCACGACGCGGTAAACCGACAGCTCTAGTGCGGCCGACATGGGGCGATCGGTCCCTGAAGCGTGGAACTCCACGGCGGTCCCGGCCGCCCGGACCGTACCGACCAGCTGTCCAAGGTCGACCAGGCCAGGCACCGGGGCGAGGCCGGAGGGCGAGCCGACCTCCTCCCGCAGGAGCCCGAGGACTACTTGGAGCTCGTCTTGGGCACTGCGCCCGGTGGCCTCGATGGACTCAAGCGCAATGGCGGCTTGCTCGGGCCGTTTAGCCATCAGCCGGCGGCCGGCGCCGGCTTGCACGGTGATCACGGCCAGGCTGTGGGCGATAACGTCGTGCAAGTCGCGTGCAATCCGGACCCTCTCGTCCCGGACAGCCTGCCTGGCGCTGTCGGCTTCGGTTGCCCGGTCTCGCGCCGTCTGGTCGGCTAAGTAGGCCCGTCGCGCTGACACACCGTCGCCCACGCACCAGGCCACCGCCAAGAGGAGGACGGCCTCGGTCGTCTCCGGGCCCCTGCCGGACCCGCCAGAGAGGGCCAGAGCGACGAGAAGGGCCACCTCTCCCAGAGCGAGCGCCGGCAGGGATAACCGACGGGGGGCGCGGGCGGCCACCATGTAACCGGTGAGGGCCAGCATGGTACTGAGCGGTAACGGTGAGCTGCCCAAGGCTAGGAGCGCAGCGATGGCTGCCGCTGAAATAGCAAATGCCGGCAGCGGGAACAGCCTTCGGAAAAGTACCGGGGCGCCGGCGAGGAGCGCCAGGATTATGTCGTCCGGCTGGCCGTGGACGGCACCGAGGCGCGGGTCACGGAGGTAAATGACGCCAACCAACAACCCCAGGACGGCGGCGACGGCGTCCAGCAGGACCCACTGTCGCTCGGTCAGACCGTGAGCGAACCAGCGGGTACGGGGCGCTCGGACCTGCTGAAAAGATCCCACAACATCGACCGTAGCCACCGGGACATGACTGTGCATCGGTCGCGAGGATGACAGTTGTCCCTTCAGTACGCCGCCGCAGCAGCAGTCACAGGTGAATAGCGGGGAGATCGGGCTATTGCGACCGCGGCAGGGGACGGCGCGGCTTCCCGATAAGCCGGTCTTTTCGTGAAGAACCGTTTTGCTTGATGTGACGTCCTAGTCGGGTTCTTGGAAGTCGCTCTTCAAGTACGAGCGGTCAGGGGCGGAGGCCACGCAAGAGCGCAGTGTAGGCACGATCGAAGACGGCGTCGTGGTCCTGGGCGAAACCAATGCCGAGGAAGGGATCACCCGAGCACTCCAACCACGAATGGGGGCAACCAAATTCGCGTTCTTCCCCGTCGCCGGCAGCGCTCTTCCAATGACCTGGGAGCAGATGAAAGCCCCCGTCAACACCCAACAGGGACCTTGACGGGGGCCTTGGGCAGCACGAGCGGGGCTGGGACCGGTTGGAGCTCGATGAACCCAACGACGACGCCGACTATTGCGACGACGACCAACAAGAGGCACCCGAGGGACCGTCGGCCCCAATGGCGCTTTCGGGACGGTTCGTCGTGCAGTTCGCGTCCAGGGACCGCGCCGCCGTCGCCGTTTGTCATCGCTCGCCCGTCCGTCCTGGGCCGGCGTCTGTGGCTTCGGCACGGCGTCATGTGGCCGGGGCGGGGGCACCACCTGAAAGACGGGGGTCCGAGACGAGACCGTCTCGAACTCAGCCACAGGGGCATGCCGGTCTACGGGAATATGCGGACGGCCCCCAGGGACCTTTTCCAGGTAGCGCTTGATGATGGGTGCCCGTTCGCCTGGGGGCACCTCTACCAGCTGGCACGGGATGGCACCTCGGCGCCGGAGGGCGGCCTTGCCGTCCGCGGCCCGGACGTTGCACACCCAGTTGCATTGCTCGCCGAGCATGGAAACGAGGTACCAATGCCCCTGCCAATCAGCCATGCCCAGGGGGAAACGTACCGTGCGGCCCGAACGACGGCCCCGCACCTCCAGGGTCACCCAGCGCCGGGGCGCCAAGCCCTGAGAAAACACCCCGGCCCAGAGGCAGGCGAAGCGGCGTGCCACGCGGTCCCCACGACCTCCTGGGTACATGGCCCGTAGTCGTTGGTCAGACAAAAGGATCCCCATGTCGTCCTCCCGGGGCGCTTTCGCGCCGTCAGCATGAGCGTGGTCTCGGCAGCGGCTTGTTCTTGCTAGCCTGGTACTAGGATGATGGATGTTCATACTTGAGACATAGAGTCTAAAGACCCAAGGTGGAAAATTGGAGACCCGCTCGCAAGCTCCGACCGGCCTGGCCCGCAGGGGACGGCGGTTGTCTGACCACGACACCGAACAACGCATGCTGAAGGCGGCCGTGGCCATGGTGAACCGGTCAGGGCTCACCGTCAGCCTGGACCACATCAGCTTCGAGGACGTCATCCGCGACGCCGACGTGTCCCGGAGCGCCGTCTACCGGCGTTGGCCGTACAAGGACCTGTTCTTCAGCGACCTCGTGAAGGAGCTGGCCCAAGCGGCCATACCCACACCGGCCGACAACGAGGCCATAGCCCGGCTGTTCCGAGATGTCGTGGCCGAGCGCCGAGCCTGGCTGGAGACCCCCGAGCTACGTCACGGCCTAGTCCTCGAGCTACTGCGACGGGCATCGCTGCTGGACTTCCAAACGCTCTACGCCTCGGCGGAATGGCGGACCTACATCGCATTGCACGCCACGTTCATGAGCCTGGCTGAAGGTGAGCTGCGCGACCAGGTCCAGGCCACATTGGCCCAATCCGAGCGAGGCTTCATTGGCCGCGTCGCCGCTTCTTGGGAGCTCTTGTGCGGGGTGTTCGGCTACCGGCTGCGGAGGGAGCTCGGCGCCAACTTTGAAACCTTGGCCACCCTGCTGAGCGCCAATGTTCGGGGACTGACAGTCATGGCGCTTTCGCTGCCAGGCCTAGCGGACGACCGGGCTCCGGCCCGGCCCTTCGGGGCAGCAGGCGAAGAGGAATGGTCACTTCCGGCCCTTGGCGCGGCCGCCATCGCCTCGGCGTTCCTGGAGCCGGACCCATCGCTCACTTGGGACGAAGACCGTGTTACTCGCCTCTACGAGGCGCTCAGCAGCCTGGCCGCTCAACGCCAGGTACTCGCTCACGACCACGCGGTCCTCGGGCTGGGGCCCTAGGGATTTTGGCGGTCCCGAGCGGGCAGCCCTACGGCCACCGTTGACCCCAAGAAAAAGGCTTATGTCAAAGCTAACATGGTCCAACTAGGAGCCCACCGTGCCCGTTAGGGGTCGGGCCAGGGACGTAGTCCTCCGAGCGACCCGAACTCAGCACCCTCGTTAGCGCAAGGACAAGGAAAGGAACGTGAGGCGAGCATGACGTCAACTGAACTTACCGAGGTCGCAGACCGGGCCGTTAGAGAGTATGAGGACGTTGGGTACACGATATTCCGCCATGTCATAGACGCCGATCTGTTGGGTGAGACGAATGGGCATGTCGAGTGGCTACAGGAACAGCATCCAGACGTTCCACCGGAACGTCTGGGGACAGAGTTTGTTCGAGACGACCCTTTTTGGTTGAGGCTTGTATCCGACCCTCGTTTGTTGAACATTGCCGAACTGTTTATAGGGCCCGATATAGCTTTATTCGCCTCCCATTATATTTCGAAGCCTCCGAGGTCGGGGAAACCGGTCTTGTGGCATCAAGACGGTTCGTATTGGCCATTGGAGCCGATGGCTGTTGTCAGTTTATGGCTCGCGGTTGACGACTCAAATGAAAAAAATGGCTGTATGAAGGTGATACCGGGCAGCCATCGCGACGAGCTCTCGTCCCTGCGTGAGAACACTACGACGGAATCAGTCTTAGGCTCTGAGGCAGACAGGGACGTCGATGAGAGCAAGGCCGTCAGTCTAGTTTTGGCAGCGGGTGACGTCGAGGTGCACCACCCCAACATTATGCATAGTAGCGACGCCAACCGGTCGGAGTACCGTCGCTGCGGGTTGACTATCCGGTACATCCCCACGACTACGAAGATCGTTAGTGATGAACAACCCTGGAACAGCGCGTTCCATTTTCGCGGAAGGCCTGGTATCAACCAGTACCAACCTTGGCCACAATTCGATCCGGCTCGTCACTTTCGCTTCGTAGGGGCAGAGGTTTGAAGGAATCTCAGCCCCACCCGGTCCGGGTCTCGAAGAGGTCGCCGTCGACGTCGATGTCCCCGGTAACGAACGCCCGGGCCATACCGAGCTCGTCCGGTGACCAGACCAGCCGGGCCAATGCGCGCGGTGCCCGCAGGACAAGAGTGCCGGGGCCGCCCAGCGGGCCCGCGGCGCTGCCGTCCCAGAACACGATACGTACGGGGAGGCTCCCGGCAAAAAAGTGCTCGAGGAGTGGCGACATCGCCCGCGCCACCGTCTTGTCGGCGCCCGCGCCTTGCCGGCCTCTCGTCCCGACCGAGGCCACCTCGGCGCTGGTCGGCCGCTCGTCTGAACGCAATGCCATAAGCCGTCCTCCCTCTTGAGGACCAGGTGGCCCGGTCGCGAAAGGAACATCAACCTTTCCTCGGCAGGTCGCTCAGTTCATTTCCCCAGCACTGTACAACCGGGGCCAATACGAGCGAACGTGCACCTCAGACACACCCGGGTAGAGTCTTGGCTACGCCCGGCCCCTTCCCGATGCCCCCTCGCCTGCCGGCCGAGTTGGGACCAGGAGACCGTGTAACGCTCGCCACCGATGCGCGCTGGGAGGCGATCGTAATCAGGGGCGATTTCTCGGGGCAGTTGGCTGAAGACATCGAAATCAGCGGGTGCCGGCTGACTTCGGCCTCCTTTTCCGGTGCCCGACTGCCAAGAGCACGTTTGAGCGACACGGTTTTCGAGCGCTGTGACCTGTCGGCGGCTGTGCTGTCCCAGGCGGCGCTCACCCGGGTGGAGTTCGCAGACTGTCGCCTTTCCGGTGCCGATCTCTCCGGTGCCCGCCTCCAAGACGTCTTGTTCAGCGAGTGCCGCCTGGTGGATGTGAACCTGCGCATGGCGGCCGGTGCCCGGGTGCGCTTCGATGGCTGCAACCTGGCCGGTGCAGACCTCTACGCTGCTCAGCTCCCTGGAGCCTGCCTCTTCGACTCGGACCTCACCGGCGCAGAGCTATCCCGGGCGAACCTGGTCGGAGGTCGGTTGCACGGCTCTGCCCTCGGTGCCCTGAAAGGAGCCGCCGCCCTTCGGGGCACGACGGTCAGCTCCGCCCAGGTCATGGCCGTGGCTCTTCAGGTCCTCGGGGTACTGGAGATCAACATCGATGACGAACGTGAACCTCCAGCGCGTTGAGCCAGTCCTTGTACAACGCCGGCAGAGATCTATTGGGTGGAGCACCCAGGAAGTGATCTTCTCGTGTTGCTTGACGACGCTCTTGGTCGCCTCGGGCCCGCATTGCGAGTGACGAAGGGCCCACGTTGACCTAAAGAAAAGCACGGCCGCTGAGTAAGTGGCCCCCTCGGCCACCGCCTCTTAACCACAGACGGCGCCGGCACAGCACAAGGCCCACAGGAGCGTAGGCCCCGGCGGCTGGCCCGCCGGCGGGCGCCGCCAGCTCGGTGGCCAGTTCGAAAAGGGCCACCGCCCTTGTGCCGCGGGACCAGCTCCAGGCCAGATCCGGAGGGCTGCGCCGTCAAGGAGCTCCGCTGGCGCCGAAGTTGCGCGTCTTCGTACACTCCTTGCCTACAAACTGGGCCGACCCCTACCTCCTGAACTCAACTTCTCCTCGAAGTACCCTCTTGACAGATAGTTACAGCCGAAGATAGATTTTACCCGGTGCCCCTTTCGCCAGAGCTAGCCAAAGTGCCAACGAGCGAGTACAAGGCCCTCCTTAGTGCCGTGGGTTCGAAGGGCGCCGCTACCCGGTCCGAACTCGCCGCCCGAAGCGCGCTGCCCCGCTCCAGCGTGACGCTGCGCGTGCGTGAGCTGCTCGATGCCGGGCTGCTGGTAGAGATGGGCGAGACCGAGCAAACCGGGGGCCGGCGGGCCAGGCGCGTCGGCTTCGCACCGAGCACCGGAGCGGTATTGGCCATCGAGCTCGGGTCCAAGCACGCCCGCTGGCGCCTGGCTGACTTCGCCGGAGCACCTCTGGCAGGCAACGCCTTCCCCATGGTGATCGAATGGGGGGACGAAAAGGTGTTCAAGCCGGTTGAAGCCCAAGTACGCCAAGCGTTGGACCGCCTGGAGTTGTCGATCGACGTGGTGCGATCGTGCGCCGTTGGCTTTCCCGGGCCCGTCGATTTCGCCAACGGCCCCGCCCTGGGGCCAACGAGCTATGCCAACTGGGGGAACGGCCCCGTGTCGTCCCAGTTGGCAAAATGGGTACAGGGGCCGATCGCCGTCGATAACGACGTCAATGTCATGGCCTGGGGCGAGTACAACGCCAAATGGCGACGGGAGAACATTCACGACCTGTTGTTCATCAAGCATGGGTCGGGCATAGGCTGCGGCATAATAGCCAACGGGCAAGTTTACCGAGGCTACGACGGGACTGCCGGTGAGGTCGGTCATATCGGGGTAACTGACGTCGAGCCCCCGCTAACGTGCTCGTGCGGGAGCAAGAACTGTCTCGAAGTCGTAGCCAGCGGGAGCGCCCTGGTGCACCGGCTGAAGGCACGGGGCTACGACGTCGAGACGGTGGGCGATGTGTCCCGATTGGCCTCAGAAGGTGACCCAGTGGTCACCAACATGCTCCGTGAGGCGGGCAGGGCCCTGGGCACGGTCATGAGCGGCATCGTCAGCTTCTTCAACCCCGCTCTTATCGTGATGGGCGGCTTGCTGGGTTCCTTGGAGATCTCGCTCCTGGCCGGCCTGCGGGAAGCGACTTACGCCAAAGCTACGATGTTCTCGACCCGAGACCTGCGCATCGTCGCCAGCTCCCTCGGCGCTGAAGCCGCGTTGCACGGGGCGACACTATTGGCTCTCGACCTGGCCTATGGCGTAGCTATAGATCTGGCAGAGGAAAGGGGCGGTTAGGTCTGGTCTCCACTCCCCAGCTCCCACCCAGCGGAGCGACGCCGAGAGAACAACGTCAAACACATCACAAAGGGGGCACGATCTGAAATTCCGATGAACCGGTTGGCGGCCGTAGACAGTCCTGGGCGACCGGGACCTGCCTGACGGTGCCGACGTATTGGGGCCAACGAGAAAGTTGTCCCTGACCCCAGGTCAGGGACAACTCACATAGCTAAACAAGCTAACCAGCTAAACCAGTAATCTAGAAAGGGAACAATAATGGTTCGTAAACTATCGAAGAAACGACTGGCCAGCCGCCGCGCGTCCATATTGATGGTTGGCATCGCCACGACCGTCGTCGGTTGGTGTGGAGTGTCCTCATCCGTCGTTGATGCATCCGCCTCTAGTATCCCCACAGTTAACTGGTGGGGCTGGACGCCCGTAACCGGTCTCGCCGCGCTCGATATCGCAGCCTTCAATAAGGTTTACCCCAACATCAAGGTCGTTTACAAGAACTTCCCGGACGCCAATTACACCGCCGCTCTGCGGCCCGCGCTCCTCTCCGGGGTCGGGCCCGACGTGTTTGACGTAGCCACCGGCGGCCAAGTTGGGGCCTTCTCCGAGTTTGTCCCCTACGCCATCAACCTCACTCCGGCCATGGTGAAGCTGCGCGGCAGCAACTGGGCGACGGGGATGTACGCGCCCGGGATAGCTGACTTCAGCCTGGACGGTCAACTTAGGGTCGTGCCCGTGGGACGGGTGGCCGCCGGGTTCATGTGGATCAACCTGGGCCTCTTCAACAAGTACAAGCTGACGCCGCCGACCACTCTCGCCCAGTGGGTGAGCGTATGCAAGACCTTCCGCGCCAACGGTGTGGGAAGTTGCTTCCGGGAGGGCGTTGGTTCGCCCGGGTTTGACGTCGACACGATCCACTCAATAGTTAACAGCGTCGAGCCGGGGGCATTCAATGAGGCTCTGTCGGGCACGATCAAGTGGACGAACCCGGCCATCGTCAAGGGACTGGCAATCTTCAAGGAACTCAGCACGGACGGCATCCTGGATCCCGGCGCCGACGGCTTTGAGCAGTACCCGGACGTCAACAACGCCTTCCTCGCCGGTAAAGTTCCCATGGTCCAAATGGGGACCTGGTACCAGCAGAACACCGAGGTGTCCTATCTGCGGGCGAACGTCGAAGGGGCTGGCGCTTCCGCCAACTCGAAACTGCCCACCTTTGTCCCGATCCCCTTCCCCAACGTGGGCGGCCATTCTGTGGCGCTGTTCGGCGACCCCGACTACGGGTTCGCGGTAAGCACCAACTCGAAGGTCAAAACTGCGGCGACAGAGTTCGCTCTCTTCCTATCGTCGACCAAGGCCGGTCAGCTGAGGGTTGCGGACAACTTCGACGAGTACCCGGTACTGACTACGCTCTCGCCCGATTTCTCCGCACTCCCGCTGGTCGTCCCCAGCCTCCAAGCGCCAGACCTCTACAAGCTGGCCGCGCTGGTTAACCAGGTCACGGAGACCAGAAATGCACAGATCACCTCGGTTATGGATACAGGGATCATAACTGCGGACCAGAGCGTCATCGATGGGCAGGCCACGCCGGCGCAGGCTGCGGCCACTCTGCAGCAAACGCAGGCGACGAGCCCGTACGTGAAGTAGCCGGGCCACCTAAGGCAATACGGAGCGATAGTTTGCAGCCCGAACCAATACACATGGCTGCTGCACGGCTAAGCGTCCGCTCTAGGATGGGCCAAGTCCCATGCTAGAGCGGACCGGTCAAGCCCAGCGCAGAGCCCGAGCAAGGCGCAAAGGCGTAGGCCAGTCGAAGTCGTCAGGCCTTCTCTGGATTGCCCCGGCGCTTATCGTGTCGGTGGGCCTCATTTACTACTGCATCGGGTACACGGGTATCATCTCGACCTGGAACTGGGACGGGGTGAGCCCCACCCATCAGTCCGTCGGTTTCGGGAACTTCCGCCAACTCTGGGCGGACCCGGTCTTCTGGGGGACCCTCCGGCACACGTTGCTGTATTTCGTCATCGTGCTCGTAATGGAAGTCCTGCTCGGTATGGTGTTCGCCGCCCTGCTGCACTCCAAGGTGTGGCTGGGAGCGGTCTACAAGGTTATCATCTTCCTTCCGGTAGTCCTGGCCCCGGCGACGATGGCGCCGGTCTTCCGCTCGGTCTTCGCGCCTGCCGGCCAATTCAATGAAGCGCTGCGCTTTTTCGGGCTTGGAGCTCTGCAGCGGTCGTGGCTCGCTCAGCCCGGGACCGCTCTAGGCGTTATTATCGCCATCGGTATCTGGCAGTCTACCGGCGTCTCGTTCATCCTCTATTTCGCGGCAATGGGCCAGATCGACGGTGAAATTATCGAAGCCGCCCGCCTTGACGGGGCGGGGAACATACGTATGTTCCGCAACATCATCTGGCCAAGTGTCCGGGGGACGACAGCCGCGCTTTCCGTGCTGACCGCCATTGCGTCGCTTAAGCTATTCGATATCCCGTACCTTGTGACCTCTGGTGGCCCGGACTTTGGGACGGAGTTCCTGGGAACGTTCATCTACCGAGTGAGCATCCCCCAAGCTCAAGTGGGTTACGGCGCCGCGCTCTCGATCGTGCTCCTGGTCCTGGCCGTGACCGTGGCCATGGTGCTGACCCTAGGTTTCCGCCTCCGCCATAGATCGGAGTAGAAAATGTTCGAATCTCGCAAATGGCAGAAAGTTGTCCTTCAGCTTATCCTCACCATCCTGGCGGTCCCCTTCCTGCTCCCCCTGATCGCCATGGTCCAGGGTTCCTTCGCGGGCACCGGTTGGCACAACTACCGGGTGGTGCTGGCGCTTGGCGACCTGCCGACGTTCTTTCGCAATAGCGCGATCATTGCCGTTTCGGTGATAGCCATCGTCCTCGTATGCACACTGCTGGCGGCTTTTGGTTTCTCGAAACTGAACATCCGCCGCAAGGAGCTCTACTTCTGGGCGCTGCTTGTGGTGCTGACCCTCCCCGAGGTCGTACTGCTGACCCCGCTGTTCTCAACCGCGATCAAGTTGCATATATACAACACGTTGCTGGCCGTCATCCTGCCACTAGCGGCCCTGCAGATCCCCTTCACGACGCTCCTGGCGAGGAACTTCATGAACGGGATACCAGATGGTCTCATCGAAGCGGCCCGGGTGGACGGGGCGAGCCTTTGGCGCACGTTCCGCTCCATCATACTTCCGCTCACGCGCCCGATCGCCGCTGCCATCGCAGTACTGACCCTCATTAACGCATGGAACGACTATCTTCTGCCGCTTGTGTTCCTGCAGAGCCCGAACCTGCAAACCATAACGCTCGTGCCCCAGTTCTTCATCGGTGAGTACAACGACGACCTGACGAAGGTGTTCGCCGCGGCGGTGCTGACGGCAATCCCAGAGGTGCTTGTATACATCGGTCTTCAGCGACTATTCGAGCGTGGCCTGGCCGCCGGGGCGCTCAAATGAACCCGGAAGGCGACGAGCCTGTCTCGTCGCGTGCCCGGCGCACAAGGAACGAGGAGCAGAAGTGAACGAGCCTGGATTTGAGCCCCTGTTTGACGGGGTGAGCCTCACCGGGTGGAGCGCGGTCCCGCGCCACTACGGACAGCTGTACCCCGGTGGTCCTGGTGTGCTCGACGTGAACACCGGCTTCCCACGCGACTATAACTCCCACGCGGATGCCCATCCTGCTGCTTGGAGCGTCGAGGACGGGGCCATCGTCGGCCGACAAGAGCCCGAGGGATCAGGGTACGGCGGGTACCTGATCTCCGACCGCGACTACGGCGACTTCGAGCTGCGGCTCGAGGCCAACCCGGACTGGCCGGCGGACACCGGCATCATGGTGCGGCGCCGGCGCGATTCCTGGGAGGGACTGCAGGTACTCATCGACCACCGCCAATCAGGTTCCATAGGCGGGTTCTACGGCAACGGGATCGGGGGCTTCCACGCCGTCCCGTTCGCGCTGGACGCCCGCCGGGGCGCTGACGGTACGCCCATCGGCCTGCAACTGGACGACCCCGCGACGAGTGTCGAACCTTTCACGCCCGAAAAGCGGGCGATGCTAACGAAGAGCGCGGGAGCTGAGGACTTCCTGGCTGTGTGGCGGTGGGGCGACTGGAACGAGTTCCGTATCCGCTGCGTCGGCGCCAAGCCGTGTACTACCGTCTGGGTCAACGATCTTCTGGTGGCGGAAATCGACCTGGCGCAGCTTCAGGCTCCCCACTACGATCCCGATGCGGTGCTGGCGGTGCTCGGCGGCCGAGGGCACATCGCGTTCGAGGTCCACGACAACGACCCCCTTCTCGGGCGGGACCGCTGGGCGCCCAGCGCCCGGTGCCGGTGGCGCCATATCCGTATTAAGGAGTTCTGAGGTGCAAGCCGCCGACGTTGGAGGTACCCTATGACCGACAATCTTCCAGGCCCTCGACCCTTGTCTGAGGGGCCGTCACTAGGTTGGGGGGTCCTGGGGCCGGGGTGGATCGCCACTCGGTTCGTCACCGCTCTCCTCAAGTGCACTCGGCAGCGGCCGGTAGCGATCGCATCCCGTTCCGAACCTCGGGCAAAGTCATTTGCGGACAAGTTCGACATGCCGAACTCGTACGGATCCTACGACCACCTCCTTATGGACCCCCAGGTTGATGCCGTCTACGTTGCCACCCCACATCACGAGCATGCCAGGCTTGCTCTTATGGCAATCGCGGCCGGCAAGCATGTCCTCGTGGAGAAACCCTTCGCCACGTCTGCCAGCGAGGCCAGGGCAGTTGTCGATAGCGCACGAGGCATGGGAGTCCTGGCCATGGAAGCCATGTGGACTCGTTATCTGCCGGGGTTCGATGTGCTTCGCCAAGTGCTTGAATCGGGTGAGGTCGGCCAAGTTGCCGAGGTGTCCGCGGATTTCGGTTTCATGCTGCCCTTCGACCCGCAGAGCCGGATTTACGACCCTGCTTTGGCAGGTGGTGCTCTGCTCGACGCCGGGATCTATCCGGTCTCGCTAGTATCGGCCGTCATTGGTGCCCCTTCGACGATTTTTTGCACGGGTACGCTGGCACCAAGCGGAGTCGAGGACCAGGCGGTTGTGATAACGCGCCACGGCAGTGCGACTGGAATTGCGTCAACGTGGACACGCGCCGCGACGCCCGTCCGCGCTACGATCTCCGGACCGGACGGGTATGTCGAATTGGGGCCGCCGTTCATATCAGCGCCCAGCGTTGTCCTTAAGCGACGAGGGGGTTGGCCGGGTGGCGGGGAAGTACTTCGGTGGGAACAGGAGCCCACCGGCGATGTCCTCTTGGGTTTGCACCACGAAGCTGAGGCGTTTGCGAGCTTCGTCGGTGACGGCAGGGTTGAATCGCCCGTACAGGGGCATGACGAGACAGTTCAGATAATTGCCACCATTGACGAGGCTCGACGACAAATCGGGGTGAGCTAGGTCGTACGTGGCGCGCACGGAATACTAAAATGGCTCGTCTGACTTGTCCGCCGGCACCGCCACCTCGTAGGTGACCGTTCTTCCGCTTTGAGCAAAGGAGACCTAGACCCATGCCACTACCTAACACCTGGCGCCAGCTCGAAAGCGGGCAGACGTCCCGCCTATGTACCTTCGACCTCGCAGCTAGCAAGAAACGCGTCATTTACGAGACAGCCGACAGCGTCATTGAGGCGCCTAATTGGACGCCCGACGGTGCCTCGCTGATCTACAACCAGGACGGTCTTTTGTACCGTATCGGCGCCGGTGACGGTGGTGCCCCCGCCCTTATCGACGCCGGGGACGTGCGCAACGCCAACAATGACCACGTCTTGGCCCCCGGTGGTGGTTTTGTGTACATCTCGGCCAACGACGGTCACCTCTATGAGGTGCCGGTGACCGGAGGGACGCCGCGGCGCGTCTCGAACAGCCATGAACGCCCGTTCATCTATTTCCTGCACGGCATATCTCCAGATGGCCGGACATTGGCGTACATCGGTGCCGAGGAGGTGGACGGCAACGCGTTCGGTTCGCTCAATATCTTCACGGTCCCGGTTGCCGGCGGTGCGGATGTCCAGATCACCCGTTCGGACAAGCCCCACGACGGCCCCGAGTACAGCCCCGATGGCAGCTGGATCTATTTCAATTCGGAGAGGGCTTCGTCGACGCCCGGACATGCCCAACTTTTCCGGATGAGGGCCGACGGGTCGGACATAACCCAGCTCACCTTCGACGAACGGGTCAATTGGTTCCCCCACATCTCTCCCACCGGCGACCGTGTCGTCTATGTCAGCTACGAGCCAGGGACGATCGGTCACCCGCCCGATCGTCCAGTTGAGATCCGCTCGATCGGGCCGGCCGGCGGGCCCGTAGAGACACTTCTGTCCGTCTTTGGGGGCCAGGGCACGATGAACGTAAACAGTTGGGCGCCCGACGGCCAGAGGTTCGCCTTTGTGGAGTTCCCCCGGGCCTGAGCCACGACACGTCCAAACCACAGGGAGTTAACGATGACATTCAGTTCCTCGTCGCCAGCCGGCATCGGTATCGTCGGCTGCGGCAACATTGCCGAGCGCTATGTAAAGGGTATATCCCGCTTCCCGCTGCTTAAGACGCTCGGGTGCGCGGACATTTACCAGGAGGCCGCCGACAGGCTGTCCGCCTCCGCCGGTATCAGCGCCTACCCGTCCGTGGAGGCCCTCCTCGACGACCCCGGGGTGGACGTGGTCGTGAACATCACGTCGCCCGTCGCCCACGCCGAGGTGAGCTTTGCCGCACTCAAGGCCGGCAAGCACGTCTATGTGGAAAAACCCATGGGCGCCACCGTCGCCGAGGGCCGCCGGATGATCGAGGCGGCGGTCGCTGCCGGGCGCGTGCTTGGCTCCGCCCCAGACACCTTCCTTGGCAGCTCGGCCCAAACGGCGCGGGCCGCAGTGGACAACGGCGTGATCGGCGAGCCTATCGGCGCGGTCGGCTTCGTCACTCATAGCAAAGCCGAGACGTGGCACCCCGACCCGACCTTCCTGTTCAAGCCGGGCGGAGGACCGGTGCTCGACCTTGGTCCTTACTACATCACCGCCTTGGTCAACCTGCTCGGCCCGGTGGCCAGCGTGGCTGGGTTCAGCCGGGTGGGCGCTCCGGTGCGGACGGTCACCGCCCCTGGCCGCCGGGTGGACAAGATAACGGTCGAAGTTCCCACTCACGCAGTGGCTTCCCTCGAGTTCGCCTCCGGGGCGCTGGCCACCATGATGTTCAGCTTCGACGTCTGGGACCACCACCTGCCCTATTTGGAGATCTATGGGCAGGAAGGGGCTCTCGGGTTGTTCGACCCCAACAAGTACGATGGCCCGGTGGTGACCCGCGGGCACCATGACAGCGAGTGGGCGACGCTCCCACCGGTGTTCCCGCCCAGCGCCGAGCCGGGGGCCCCCGAGCAGTTCATGCGGGGCCCCGGCGTGGTCGACCTGGTACTGGCCCTTGACGGCGCCCCCCATCGGGCCAACGCCGCCCTGGCTCTGCACGTACTTGAGGTCCTGCAGGCAGTGGAGACGGCCAGCCGAACGAGGCAGAGCGTCAGCATCGAAACCCGGGTCGAACGGCCGGCTACCGTACCGGCCGACCCGAAATGGTGAACTGCGCCGACAGTGAAGGCGTGGGGGCTGCGCGGGCGCTGCTGTCGGTCGAGGAGAAGGCGTCGCTATGTCTGGGCGCTGACCTGTGGCATACCGCGGCCATCGAGCGGGCCGGCATCGCATCGGTGATGGTGGCCGATGGGCCTAACGGCTTACGCAAACAGGCCAGGGTTGATGACCTCCTCGAGGGCGTCCCCGCCACATGCTTGCCCACCGCCTCGGCCCTCGCTTCGAGTTGGGACCTCGCCCTGGCCCGCCGGGTCGGCGAGGCGCTGGGCCAGGAGGCGGCGGCCGAGGGCGTCGGCGTGGTGCTGGGCCCGGGGCTCAACATCAAGCGCTCGCCGCTATGCGGGCGCAACTTCGAGTACTTCTCCGAGGACCCGCTGCTTTCCGGTGAGATGGCCGCGGCCATGGTGGAAGGCATCCAGAGCCAAGGAGTGGGCGCGTGCCTTAAGCATTACGCCGCTAACAACCAAGAGACCGAGCGCGTGCGAGTGAGCGCCGACGTGGACGAGCGGGCCCTGCGCGAGATCTACTTGGCGGGCTTCGAGCTAGCGGTGCGCCGGGCTCATCCCTGGATGGTGATGGCTGCCTACAACAAGCTGAACGGGACGTACTGCTGCCAGGACCCCTGGCTATTGACCGAGGTCCTTCGTCAAGAGTGGGGCTTTGACGGTCTGGTGGTCTCCGACTGGGGAGCGGTAGACGACCGCGTCGAGGCTCTAAAAGCCGGCTTGGACCTGGAAATGCCACCCAACCTCGGGGTCAGCGACGCCGCCATCGTGGCCGCCGTGCGCTCTGGCGAACTGGACGAGGGCATATTGGACCGGGCGGTGGCCAGAGTGCTCCACCTGGTCGGCCGGGCGCGTCGGGAGCCCGGGCCGCGGGCCGCCTGTGACCTGGCCGCTCACCATGAACTGGCCCAGGAGGCGGCGACTTCAAGTGCCGTACTGCTCCGCAACGACGGGGGCGTCCTGCCGCTCTCCCCCGGGGGCACGGTGGCGGTGGTGGGCGAACTGGCCCGTACGCCGCGCGTCCAGGGGGCAGGTAGCTCTCATGTCAGCGCCACGTGGGTGGACGTGCCCGTGGACGAGCTACGGCGGCTGGCTCCGCCAGGCACCGAGGTGACCTTCGCCCCCGGCTATAGGCTCGAGCCAACCATCGACGACGCAGGGCTGGCGGCCGATGCCGTCCGCCTGGCCGCCGGCGCGGCCGTCGTGGTCGTCTTCCTCGGGCTGCCCACCTCCGAGGAGTCCGAGGGCTTCGACCGGCGCCATATAGACCTGCCAGCCAACCAACTGGCCATGCTGGCGGCGGTGGCCAAGGCAAACCCGGCGGTAGTGGTGGTGCTGGCCAACGGCGGAGCGGTGCGCCTGTCCGGCTGGGAGCACCACGCTCGGGCCGTGCTGGAGACCTGGTTGTCGGGCCAGGGCATGGGCAGGGCGGTGGCCGAGCTGCTGTGGGGCCACGCCTCACCCTCGGGGCACCTGACCGAGACCATCCCTTTACGCCTGGAGGACTGCCCATCCCACCTCAACTTCCCGGGCGAGGAAGGCCATGTCCGCTACGGCGAGGGCGTCTTCGTCGGCTACCGCGGCTACGACGCCTCTCACCGGGAGGTGAGCTACCCGTTCGGCCACGGGCTCTCGTACACCACTTTCGCTTACCGCGACCTTGTCGTCTCGGTGCGAGGGAGCGAGGCGGGGGGCGACCTCACTGTGAGCGTGACGGTGACCGTAGCGAACTCTGGTCCCCGTACCGGGGCCGAGGTCGTCCAGGTCTATGTCCATGACGTGGCCGCCACGGTCGCCCGGCCCGAGTGGGAGCTGCGGGCCTTCCAGAAGGTGGCCCTCGCCCCGGGCGAAACGGCCCACGTGAGCTTCGAGCTTGACCGGCGCGCCTTTAGCTTCTGGTCGGCCGCCCGCCGGGGCTGGGTACTCGAGGCCGGGCGCTTCGAGCTGGCCATCGGCGCCTCTTCGCGCGACATCCGCGCCCGGACAGAGGTCGACCTGCCCGCCCCAGAGTGGAGGCCGCGCCTCGACGGAGACGCCACCATAGAGGAGTGGCTGGCGGTCCCCGAGGGTGCTGCCGCCCTTCGGGCCGCGTTCGGTACCGACGAGCAGGGCCGGCCCCAGGGGCTTCTGGCTGACGAGGAAATGTTGGCGCTGGTCGGCAACTTCCCGCTAAAGCGCCTGAGCTGCTTCCCTGGCCTGGGCTTGGATCCCTCCACCGTCCATGCCCTGACGTCGCGTTTGGCTCGCTCGTCCTAGCCTGACGCCCAAGTAAGTTCGGGCTAGACGTCGACCGCACCAGGAGTGGGTGCCGCTTGGCGGGCCGGCGACGCTCCCATCACGGTTTCGGGTGCGGCCGGACGCCGGTTGGTCCTCGGGACGATCAGAGCGCATAGGCAGGCGACGGCACCGAGCCCAGCAGCCACTACGAAGGCTCGCCCGTACCCGCCGGTGAGGGCCGCCACGTTGACGATGGAAACGTCCAGCACCACCATGAACTGGGCAACGCAGGCCAGGGCCAGCACCACGCCGTCAGGTACGTGACGGGCGGCCGGCCCGGACAGGGCATTGCGGTTGGTGGTAGGGCTTTGTGCGTCCATGATCGCCTCCTTCCAAGGGATAGCGGGGGGAGAGGGACGAGCCTATTGCGACCGTACCCACGCGCGGGCGGCCATAGCGACCGGGGGCGTATAGTTAGGCGTATGCCTCGCGTGCAGGTGTACCTTCCGGAGGATCTCTACCAGGCCGTCAAAGACAAGCGGCTCGCCGCTTCGGAACTCTTGCAGGAGGCTGTCCGCTCGGAACTCCGTCGCCGAGAGCTGCTTAGCGAGACTGACCGTTACCTCGACGAGCTGGTAACCGAAGTCGGTGAGCCCTCAGCCACCGCCGTAGCCAGGGCCGAAACGCTGTCCCGTCGCATCCGAAGTGGCGCTCATCGGGCCCAGGCGAGCTGACCTCCGTGCTCGTCCTCGATTCCGGTGGGGTTTCCCGTCTGGCGAGAAGGGCCCAAGACGCGGCGGCGACGATCGCGGTGCTAAAGCGGGATGGGCTGTGGCCACTGGTCGTCCCGTCAGTCGTACTTGTCGAGTCCGTGAAGGGCCGTCAGCGGTTCGATGCCAACACCAACCGCTTCCTCAAGACATGCGATGTTCGTGAGCTACTGCCCGAGCGGCTGGCTCGTCGCGCGGCCGAGTTGCGTGCGAGAGCCCGTCAGGGCTCGGCGGTCGATGCCATCGTGGTTGTCACCGCAGAGCCGGACGGTACTGTCCTGAGCGCCGACCTAAAAGACCTCCGCGCCCTGGCTCTTTACTCAGACGGCGTACAGGTCCTGCGAGCCTAACGTCGACAATGCCGGCACTGACGCGTGTGAGGTGCACGCTCAGGATCCAGCGCCCGAGCAGCTGTTTCGCCGGTTTGCCCAGCGGTCATGACTGACTTGGTGCCGCATCGCAGGCAACGATGAGCGTCCCCGCCGTCCCACGCACGCCAGCGCGTCGTCGATGGTCGCGCTACAAGAAGAACCTCGTGCGCGCATTTCGGTACGCGACGATCGTCGTCGTCCTGGTGGTCGTCCTTTTCCCGGTCTACTGGATGGTACTCGGGACCTTCCAGCCGGAGAACGACTCGCTCATCTGGCCTCCACCTATGTTCTTCGAAGGCTTCAACTTCAGCGCGGTCACCTCGATCTTCAGAGACTTGCCCCTCGCATGGTGGATATTGCACTCCATCGAGGTCTCGGCTGTCACGGTGTCGGTCACGGTGGTCCTCGTTATCCCGGGGGCCTTTCTGCTCTCCCAGCTCCGGTGGCGCGGCCGAGGAGCGTTCGGCCTCTTGATGCTCTTCACCCAGGTCATGCCCGGGGCCATGATCATCGTCCCCGAGCTCGAGTGGTACCGCACCTTGAACTGGACGAACACCCTGCTGGCGCTGGGCCTGGTCTACGCCGCGTTCTCGGTGCCACTTGGCTCCTGGATCCTCAAGACGGCCTTCGACAGAGTTCCGAACGAGATCGTCGACGCGGGTTTCGTCGACGGGTGCACTCAATTGGGAACCCTGAGATGGGTGCTCCTACCCCTGGCGCGCTCGGCGCTGGTGGCGGCGCTGGTTGTTGCTTTCCTCGCCAGCTGGAACGACTACCTGTTTGCATCGGCCTTCATCACAAAACGTGGCCTGTACACCGCCGGGCTCGGTATGGCCGAGCTCACCGGGGCCGGGTACGAGGCGATTACGGCCGGGCTGGTCTTCTCCGTCCTCCCGGTGGGGCTCTACATGCTCGTGCAGCGGCACATCGTTCGGGGCCTCATGGCCGGTGCGCTCAAATAGCGCGTTCTGGGCGAGGTCGTCCACGTCGACGGCCTGGACCGTGCCGGTGACCGTCGCCGCGGCACCCGATGCAGGATTGGCCGCACGAACAAGGGGTCGAGTTGTAAAAACCGTTCCGATCTTTGTCGAAACTTGCCTCACCGACCCGCAGCGGCTTCAGCATGACTAGCCTAGGAACTGATGGCTCCCTCCATCTACCACTGCCTCTGTAAAACGAGCCCCAGATGGGGTCGCTCGGAGACTGCCTGATTCATGACCCATTGGACCACTTAGAAGTGTCCCCGGTCGCCGCCGTCAACATGCAATCACCTCGCGAGCCCTAAGTTAGCCTCACCTCTGAGGAGGCGATTTCACACATTGAACACTAGACCGAATAAGTGGATCGTTTCTGGTCAGCCTTGGCGGGACGCCAGCGCCACAATGCTAGCCAAGATTGTTTCGGATATTGGCTTTGACGGAATCGAGCTGCCAGTACGTGACGGCTACCCCGTCACCCCTGCAAATGTGACCTCCGAGCTACCCAAATGGCTATCCGCCTTCTCAGATGCTGGATTAGCCATAATGAGTGTGGCAGGCGAGCCGAACCCTAAGCTCGTAGAGGCGTGCGGCGTCGCGCGTGTCCCGCTGATCCGAGTGATGGCGCCCATCGAAGGCCAGGACTACCACGCAGCCGTCCAGAACCTGCAGCAGCGCTTCAGGTCGTGGCTGCCATTATGTGAAACGGCAGGAGTGCGGATCGCGGTCCAACAGCACCACGGACGTTTCATATCAACCGTGGCCGGACTTACTGCCCTTTTAGCGCCGCTGCCCGCTGACTGGGTGGGTGCCGCCTGGGACCCAGGGCACAGCGCGCTTGCCGGCGAAGACGCTGACCTGAGCGTCAGCCAGCTGGCCGACAGACTAATTATGGTCAACCTGCGGAACGCCTACTACACCGGGACACCTAACGCGGACCGCACTACATCGAACTGGGCCCCCCGTTGGGTCACGGGCAATGAGGGAATGAGCGACTGGGCGTCCGTAACTTCCTGCTTGCGAGCCATCGACTATAACGGCCCAATATGCCTTGCAGCACAGTACACGGAAGCTGGAGAACATTTGCCACAGTTCGTCCAAGCGGACCTAACACTCGCACAGCACCTATTTGCGCAGTGATACCGTCACATCACCATAAAAGGACCAGCTATGCCGAACTACACGTTGCCGACAATCTCTGAAAAGCCCGCTCTAGAACCCAAGACGGTCTGGTTGGTGGCCAGCGGCGATCTGCGCCAATCTCCCAACGCCGCCGGGTGGCCGACCCAGGAGAGGCTGGAGGGGGCGCTGACCTCGGCACTGGCCGACCTCGGGTGGTCCACGCACCGCGCCCATGCCTATGACCCGGTCAAAAAGCACGGGTTTATAGACAGCCAGCGCATGGGCATGTCCGTCTTCGCCCAAATCCCTCCCGACGCGCCCCTAATCGTGGCCGAAACGGTGTGGCAGTACAGCCACCATGTCCTGGCCGGTCTGCATTCTCATCGGGGGCCGGTGCTCACAGTCGCCAACTTCGACGGCACCTGGCCCGGGCTGGTGGGCCTGCTCAACCTGAACGGCTCCATGACCAAAATGGGGAGACAGTACTCGACTATTTGGAGCACGGATTTCACCGACGACTGGTTCCGCCAGGGGATCAAGCAATGGGTTGAGACGGGCAAGATCGTCCACGACGACTCCCACGTGCACCCGCTGCCGCCCCTGCCTGCTTCCAGCCCCGAGTTCCAGCTTGGCCTCGCCATCGCCAACAAGCTCCGCACCGACAAGGCCATCCTGGGCGTCTTCGACGAGGGGTGCATGGGGATGTACAACGCCATAATCGAAGACGAGCTCCTCAACGCCCTGGGGATCTACAAAGAGAGACTTTCGCAGAGCGCGCTCTACGCCGAGATGCTGACCGTCGGTGAAGAGGAGACGGCGGCGGTCCGGCGCTGGTTGAGCGACCGCGGCATGGTCTTTTACACCGGCAAGGACGAGGCCACCGAGCTGACCGATGAGCAATTGCGCCAGCAGTTCGCCATGTACATCGCCGCCCTGCGGATCAGTGACGATTTCGGTCTAGACTGTGTCGGGATCCAGTACCAACAAGGGCTGAAGGACCTCGTGGCGGCATCGGACATCCCCGAAGGGCTACTCAACAATCCTGACCGCCCGCCGGTGCGCAGCCGGGATGGCGTAAGGGTGCTGTGGGAAGGCCAGGCGTTACCCAATTTCAACGAGGTGGACGAAGGGGTGGCCGTCGATGCCCTCATGACCAACCGGGTGTGGACGGCAATGGGCCTGGATCCCTCCACGACCCTGCACGATGTCCGCTGGGGCGACGACTTCGATGGGCAGTTCGTGTGGCTCTTTGAGATTTCGGGCTCGGTGCCCGCCTCCCATTTTGCCAATGGCTACGCCGACGCCACCAGTATGCGCCAGTCCCCCGTCTACTTCCCCCTAGGCGGTGGCACCCTGCGCGGCGTTTCCAAACCGGGTGAGATCGTTTGGTCCCGTCTGTACGTGATGGACGGGGTGCTGCACTACGACATAGGTCGCGGGCGCGCCGTGCAACTCCCGACCGAGGAGACCGAGCGACGTTGGCACGCCACCAATTACGAGTGGCCGATCATGCATGCGGTATTGGACGGCATGAGCCGGGACCAGTTCATGGCCCGGCACAAGGCCAATCACGTTCAGGTCGTCTACGCCCCCGACGCTGAGCGGGCCGACCGCGCCCTAGTGGCCAAGGCCGCCGCCTTTGACCAGCTGGGCGTGAAGGTCCATCTGTGCGGCGACGTCAACATGGCTAACTTCTCCCACTGAGACCGGGCTCATCCCCTTTCAGTCCCGGCCTTCATCTGACCAAACCGCTTACGATACCCACTCGGCGTCGCGTTCCACTCGCGCACGAAGTCGTGCGAAAAGTGGCTGGTGTCATAATACCCGGTCTTATCTGCAATAACCGACACCGGCAACTCAGTGGATACGAGCATGTCACACGCTGCCATTAACCTGACGCGCCTCACATACTGATGCGGTGTCGTGCCAAATTCGCGCTTGAAACTCCGGCTGAAATAGCTAGGCGACATAGCCACGCATGCCGCTAGCTCACCCAGGCTAAGTCGCCGGTGAAACTCTTGCGATATCAGGGCAACCGCCGCCACAATGGTCGGTGGCTCTCGCGACGGAACGCTGTGTCGGGCGATCTGCCGTGTGATGCCGACCAAACCGAGAACATCACCTGCACCAGACCGTACCGGCAGCTTCGTACTGAGGTATCCGTCGCAACGAGACTCGCTCGTCCTCACAAACTCCACGATACCCGTGATACGTACGCCACGATCTAGCACCTCTT
Source organism: uncultured Acidimicrobiaceae bacterium (assembly GCA_964481925.1). Classification (GTDB taxonomy): domain Bacteria; phylum Actinomycetota; class Acidimicrobiia; order Acidimicrobiales; family Palsa-688; genus Fen-671. The sequence goes on along the minus strand of CAYZVQ010000001.1, from coordinate 61,706 downwards.
CTTCTTGGGCCCGGTATTGCTCTGCGAGATGAGGTGGCACAAGATCCTCGTCTCGAAGTCCTACAAGGTCCAGTTGGCTCCCCTGGCAAACCTGGCGAACGAGCGCCCTATTGGCCCAAACGAATCTTCGCTGCCTGTCCTTCACGAAGGCCCACACGCCCGGCACTAGGTCAAGTGCTTCTGCCATAGCTGAGGCCCACCCGTCGAGCACCACCTTCACGGCCGCTGACGTACCGCTACCGCCGGCAACATCCTGCGTGAGTGACTCATGCCCCAAAGTGGGCCCGAGCCCTGTCTGCGCCTCCCGAGCAAGGCGGTCCGCAATACCGACAGTAGTCATTCCCTAATCATTATACGCGACGTGGCTCATGCATGCTCCTACGGGCGCGTCACTGCCTGTCGACAAGGCTTTTCGCGTAAGCTAGGTCTCCTTCGCAAAGCTCCTGGACGTGGGCCTGGTCGTCATACTCCGCGGTCAAGCACACCGTTCCCGAATAGCCACGGCGTCGCAGCTCGGCTATAACGCGCGGCCAAGAAGCCAGGCCCTGACGGGCCGTCGTAAAATGGCGGCGCCATTCAGCATGCTCGGCGTCAGGCCCGTTGGCCCGCTCGTAGCACGCGTTCTTTAGGTTCACCATCAACAGCCGGTCCCAAACAAGGTCGAGCCCGTTCTCTGGCTCCTGGCCTGCCAGCGCGTCGTGAGCGGCATCCCAGATCGCCCCCACCCATCGAGGGTCCAAGCCCCCGAGAAGCAGGCGCATACCGGCCGCGTCATTCACGTGGTCCCCATAGTGCTGCTGGACACCGACCCGCACGCTGTAGCGTTCACACAGAGGTAAGGCCGTGGCTAGCTTGCTGCGTTGTCTCCCGATGGAGCGCACGTACGCCCCTCGCTCGATTGGAACCATCACCCGGATTATGTTCACGCCCGCTGCCGCGCACGCCTCGAAGACCCGCTCGTCGAGCTCGCTGGCCACGCTCGATATCCGCAACCCGCGGCCTCCAAGGACTTTCGACAGCTCGCCGAGCTTCGTCGACACGGTTGTGACATCGACCTGGAAGCCGGGCCGGATCGGTATCTCTACGCTGTCGAAGCCCATCCGGGCCACTCGCCCGGCCAGGTCTGCAAAGGGGTCATATGGCCACGGTTTTGTGAATACCGAAAACGAGATGGTCACCGGTACGCAGTTCCAGCGGTGCCAGCTCGTTTGCCTGCCGACGAGGTCATGTAGACGAGCAACCTGCCCCCCTGTCCGCGTATCGGCGCGACTGAGCCCGCCGTCTCCTGGAGCGCGCCAGCGCCAAGGCTCTCATGGAAGCTGCGGCAGCACGCGCTCAGCAAGAAGGTGAAGATGCTCCCGGTCACTAGTGTCCAACACCTGGAAGTACATCCGCGTCGCTCCGCTTCGGGCAAATCGCCCTATTTTGTCCAAGACGGCCTCGACGGTGCCCACGACCCCCCGGTCTTCGAGGTCCTCAAGGCTCCGGCCGATCTTGGCGGCGCGCCGCGCCAAGTCGGCAGAGCTCTCGCCTACACATAATGTCTGCGTGGCAGAGAAGATGATGGATGCAGGGTCCCGCCCGATGGCCTCGCAACAGCGGGTCACGCGCTCGAACTGGCTATAAGTAATGTCGAGCGACCGCACGGGCACGTTGTACTCGGTGGCGTAGGTTGCGGCCAGGCGCGGCGTCACTCTGGGGCCTGATCCGCCGATTAGGACTGGTGGGTGAGGTGCCTGAACCGGTTTAGGCAGCGCCGGGCTGTCCACAAGCTGATAGTGCTTCCCGCTAAAGGAGAAGGCTTCGCCACGCGGGGCTGTCCACAGGCCTATGACTATCCGAAGCTGC
>CAYZVQ010000001.1:0-59848 GCA_964481925.1 uncultured Acidimicrobiaceae bacterium | reverse complement strand
TCCTCCAGGTGCTCGAAACGTTCTCCGACGGGTGGGAACGGGATGCCGTACGCCCTGTGCTCGGGCTCGTACCAGCCGGCCCCAAGCCCAAGCTCGACGCGCCCACCGCTCATCAAGTCAACTTGAGCCACGGCGATGGCTAGAGCGCCGGGCCGGCGAAAAGTGGTCGGCGTCATCATCGTCCCGAGCCGGATCTGTTTTGTGTCACGGGCGAGACCAGCCATCGTAGTCCACGCGTCGCACGGCCCAGGGGCGCCTGAGCCCGGTCCGATGTGCAGATAGTGGTCGGAGCAGAACAGCGCGTCAAAGCCAAGTGCCTCTGCTTCAAGGGCGAAGCCAAGGATGTCGAAGTACGTGGCGCCCTGCTGCGGCTCGATCAAGATCCGGGGCTTCATAAGCTGGTCACCTCCATCTGATAACCGCTGATATTGAAGTGCCGGTCCCTTGCTGACACACGCGTTCAAAGAAGGACGGGGCCTCGGAGGCCGACAGGTGGTCAGTGATCAGAGCCGCCGGAGCCAGGGCCCCTCGGTCGATACCCCGCATCACCGCGGCCCTGTAATCGGCAAACCCGTCGTCGCAAGGAAACACCATCCTAAGACGCCTCTGGTGCGCGGCGAGGAACTCAAAACTGGCTCGGCCGCTGCCGTAGTGGCCCTGCCACACAAATGTCCCGAAGGGCCGTGTCAGGCCGATGCCGATATCCACCAGTTCCGGTAGGCCGGTGGCCTCGAACACATAGTCGGCGCCATCGCCATCCAGCAGCTGATGGACGGGCCCGGCCGGTCCCTCTGAACCCACAACAACGGTCTGCCACGCGCCGTAGGCGCGGGCGACCTCGCAGCAGTGCTCTCGCAAGTCGACGCCTACTACGCGTGCCCCGCGCGCCGCGGCTGCAGCCACAACGCTCAACCCGACGGCACCCAATCCGATGACGACCACGGTGCTGCCCGCAGTTACGCCCGCCAAGTCTACACCGTACAGGCCCACAGAAAGGACTACAAAGAGGCTCCCTTCTTCGTCGGGTACGCCCGTCGGTACTACGGCGGCGCCGTGGTCACCGGTGGGGTCCAATGACGCGATCGAGCAATGGAGGCCGTCGCAACAATTGAGCCGCTGGCCCGAGCTCGCCAAGACCAAGTCCTCCGCGTGGCGCACGTAGACCCTGTCTCCGGGGGCGAAGCCTACTACCGTTGATCCCACGGCCACGACGGTACCGGTCGCCATATACCCGGTCACCATAGGGAAGCTCCCCCAGTCGATCTTGCCCCGAAGGACGCCGAACTCGGTACCGAGGCTCACTCCGGAGCACGTGATGTTGACGACTATGTTTTTGTCGCCCGCCCCCGGCGCAAGGACAGGCTCGGTTGAGAAGTGACCGTCGCCCCAGGCCACGAGCGCGGTACCCTCAACCTGATAGTCCGAAAGAGAGTTGGGCGCAAGTAGGCTCATTACGCGGCCTTTCGGTGATGGGGCCGCCGGGTGCGGAAGAGCTGATCGATGGTCCCGCCGAGGACCAGGTCGAGATCGGCCGTATTCAGGCCAGCCAAACGCCTGCGCGCGAGCTCCAGTGACTGCCGGTAGGTGATGTACCGTCCCGCGGCAGAGAAGTCTGAGCCCCAAACGAAGCGGGCTGCTCCGAAGGCCGTCAGCAGCGGGCGGAGCACCCGCGCCTGAACTTCCAGAAAGGGGAAATCCCAGGCATCCTGGGCTAAGTAATGCAGGCCGGACAGCTTGAGGTACAGGTTGGGAACATCCGCCAGACCAATCAGGGCGGCGAGGTCGGCCTCGAATGTAGGCCGAGCCAACTGCAGCATTCCGAGATGGTGGAGCAGTATAGGCAAGGTGGGAAAGGCCAGGGCCACCCGGCGCAGGTCGGAGAACCACGGCGCCGATAGTGCCAGCGAGGCAACCAAGTCCAAGCGAGTCGCGGTAGCAAAGAACTCCTGGCCATCTTCGCTGCACAGCCAGCCGTCGTTTGCCCCGTCGACGTAGTGGGTGAAGCCAGAAAGACCGTACCGCTCTACGGCTTGTTCGAGCCGCTTTGCGGCTCCGGGCTTGTGGTACTCAGCTTCGGTCCAAAAGCAGTCAACGTCAGCCAACATAACCAGCCGATCGGGATAAGCCGTTATGGCGGCGGCCACGTAATCGTTGTTGTCACCGTTGGCGCAGTGTTCGCTGACCTCTTCGCCCATCCGCACGCAGACTACGGCGGCACGATGAACCTGGTTCTCGTCCATCTCCCATAACAATGCCTCGACCGACCCGCGGGTGTGCAGGTCGGGCACGTGTTCGTCGTATGGCCAGTTCCTCCAGGCATGACAATGAGAATCGAACAGCATAAGCCTCCTTTGTTAGGTCGGGCATTTTGCGAGACTGGCTAGATGGCGCCCGCCCAGTGCTGTTGGGCGAGCAAACTGGCGTCGGCCGGGCTCATTCGATCGCGAACGAGCCGTCTTTGGTGCCAGTAGGGGTACAAGAGCGGCCGCGCCGACGCGGCGTCGAGCCTGTCAACCTCGTCAGGCGCCAAGGCCACATCCATGGCCGCCAGGTTGTCCACAAGCTGCTTCTGCTTTCGGGCTCCCACTATGACTGAGCTCACGCTCGGCTTAGCCATTAGGTAGGCGAGCGCCACCTGGGCCGGCGTTGCCCCCCGGGCCGCGGCCAGCTCGCAGAGTACGTCTACGATGTCATAAACGAGTTCCCAATCAGAAATAGGCGGCTCGTGCCAGTCGCCGCTATGTCGGGCGTCGGACGGCCAGTCACGGTCGCGGCGGTACTTACCCGATAGGATACCCCCCGCTAGCGGGCTCCAAGCAAGGGTCCCTACGCCTTGGTCGAGACCGGCGGGTATGAGCTCGTACTCAGCATCTCGGCCGATCAGGGAGTAGTAGATCTGATGGCTGACGAACCGGCACAGGCCAAGTTTGTCCGAGACGGCCAGGGCCTTCATGAGGTGCCACGCCGAATAGTTGGAGCAACCAATGTAGCGTACCTTGCCCTCCTTGACCAGCGAGTCCAGCGTGGACAGGGTCTCCTCTAAGGGGGCCTGGCCATCCCACCCGTGTAACTGGTATAGGTCAATGTGGTCTGTCCCAAGGCGGCGCAAGCTTGTCTCGCAACTGTTGATGATGTGAAGCCGCGACAGACCAGCATCGTTCGGCCCGGCACCGGTCGGGAAGCGAACCTTGGTCGCCAAAAGGAGCCGGTCCCGACGGCCCTTTATGGCCTGGCCAAGAATCTCCTCCGCCAGACCGCCAGAGTAGGCGTCCGCCGTATCCATCAGGTTGACGCCCGAATCGATCAGGCGGTCCACGATGTTCCGAACGGTATCGACGGTCACACCGCCAATGCCCTCCGGATTGTCTCCAAAGGTAACGGAGCCGAGCGAAATCTTGGATACGCGGAGCCCAGATCGCCCGAGAAAGCTATATTGCATCGTAGGCTAACCTCGCAATTGGTAGGGCGGCGGGCCCAAGCTGCCATCGAGTTCGAGGGCTTGGCCGAGGGGGTCTTCCAGCTCCGGCGATCACAAGATCCCACCTGGCATGACGTCCAGAGGCCTACGGCGGGCAGGCCGATGTTGACGATGCGTGTCCGGAAAGGGCCTCTGCCCCTGGAGACGATCGCCGACGGAGGGTGTCAACGGAGCGGGAAGCGGACAAGAGGCGGGAGGTCGTCTGCCGCCGGGTCAAGTTGCAGTAGGCAGCGGTCGCCGTCCCATTTCGCTTCGACCGGCTGACCCGAGGCGGTAACCGCGGACCCAATTTCTATGGCCTCTGGGTTGAGATCGAGGATCACGGGGCCGGGTCTATCGAGGATTGCCCAGGCGAAGTCAACGTTCTTTGTCCATCTCACCCATGGCTCGTCGGAGGTTCTGGCAACCGCGGTTTCAAGAGGTCTTGACCCATGAATGGCTGCAGTCCCGTCACGCATCCAACGCCCCAGGTAGTTGAGGGCCTCGCGCTGGAGGTCAGGGATCGCGCCGCCGGCAGTGGGGCCGACGTTGAGGAGCAAGTTGCCACCCCGGGATACAATGTCCACAAGGTGCCGGAGGAGCTCAAGCCCCGACAAGGTACAACGAGCGTCCTCTACTCGGTTGTAACCGAAAGAGAGGCCGATGCCGCGTGTGTTCTCCCAGGCCCCCGCCTTCTCAAGTTCCAGACGCGCCTTGTACTCGCTGGTGAGGTAGTCGGAGTGGGTGTCTCCCCACCTGTCGTTCACGACGCCGTCCGGCACGGTCGCGTAGTAGTGGCGGAACAGCTCGAGGAGGCCGAGCGAGCCCCCGTGCTTACCGGCATCGGGCCACTCGATGTCGTTCCAGATGAGGGCCGGTTTGTAGCGATCGATTAGATCCCGGACGTGAAGGTAGGCGTATGCCGCATAGGCGGCGTCCCGAGGACGGATCGTACGGGCCGGCCCGAAGATGTCAAGCCCCGGGATGGCGTCTATGGGTGGGAGGTTGCTTATGGACCAGTCCAAGCCGCCCGAGTAGTAAACGCCGAAGCGAAGTCCCGCTTTCCGGGTCGCTCGCTCGATCGCCTGTAAGAGGTCCCGCTTTGGCCCACGGTGCACGGTGTTGCGGGTGGCGGTGCCCGGTGCGTCCCAAAGAGTGATGCCGTCGTGGTGCTTCGAAGTCGGCACGATATACTTGGCGCCGGCCTCGGAGAACAGTTCCAGCCAGCGGTCGGGCTCGAAAGCGTCTACCACCCACGCATCAAGGAAGTCGTCGTATGGGGCGTCACCGTAGGTTTCCCGGTGGAACTGTCGTGCTGGGCTGTCTTCGAACCGGATGGTGTTCCAGTACCACTCCGCGTACGGGCTGTGATGGAACCAGGTCTCGCTGGCGACCGTCCCCAGCTCACCGATCGGCTCCGCCCAGGCGGGGACGGAGTAGGCCCCCCAGTGGACCATGATGCCGAACTTGGCATCCCGGTACCATTCTGGCAGCGGGCGGTTGAGCTCAGACCAATCGACTGTACCGAGGCTTTGGTTAGGCGTGTTATCGCGTGTCATTCGAGCTCGCTTACGCTTCGACCGGGGCGATCTCGCCCAGGGCCGGCCGGTCTTCGTCATCGGGCAACATGTGCGCCTCCTGGAGCGGGACGGGCCACTCGATGGCCAGCTCTTTGTCCGCGACGCTGACGCAGGTGGAAGGATCAGACGAGGTGCGGCCGTCCTCCAAATAGGAGTAACCCACGTCGTCGGTAAGAGTTTGGTAGGAGTTGCCGCAGCCCCTCGGCACGAAGATTGCGTTCTCGGGTGTGAGCACAACAGTCTCGACCCGGCCGAAGGAGCTTCCTCGTCGGAGGTCGACGATGGCGGCAAAGGCTTCGCCCCGGGTGAGACTGATGTACTTATTGACCGTGTCGGCATGGATCCCGCGGGTAAAGCCACGCCGTTGGACGGCGGCGACCTGGTAGCCGACGGGCTGGAAGCTCGACGGGAAACCAAGCGGGACAAGCTTGCTGAGCTGGAAGCTCTCCTTGAGCCACCCCCTACCGTCCGGGTTGATCACGAGGCGTACTACGAGCATCCCGGGGATGTCTGTCTTGGACACCTCGACGGAGCGGTTGGTAAAGCGGTTAAGGTCGAAATTGGGATATTCCACTTGCGAGCACTTCCTATCTTTGCTTAGAAGTTGGGTGGGGATGGGGGAGGGGCAATTGCGTCAATGGCGGCCAGGTCGTCCAGCGTAGGTTGCCAGGCGCAGGCTGCGACATTGACTGCGACCTGCTCCGCACTTGTAGCGCCGGCGATCACCGAGCCGACCGACGGCCGGCCGGCAAGGCCGCCGATAGCGATCTCCAAGAGACTTCGACCGTGCTCCGCTCCCCATTCGATGAGCCGGTCAAGGCGGTCCATTCTTTCGTCGGTCACCATGTCTGGCGACCCGGCGATCTTTGTTCCCGGCGGAAGGGGCTCGCCTCGGCGAACCTTGCCGGTGAGCAGCCCCTGGGCAAGAGGCATGTACGGGATGATGCCCAGGCCGTAGTGCTCGGCCGCCGACCTCATGACGCCTTCCCATTCGCGATCGAGCAACGACCATCGGTTCTGGGCCGAAATGAACGCGGTAAAGCCGTTCTGACGAGCGACGTGATGGCCTTCCGACAGCTGCCACGCGTTCAAGTTGGAGTGCCCGAGGTACCGCACTTTCCCATCAACTACGAGCTCGTGCAACGCGGCGAGAGTCTCGGCCATAGGGGTGGTCGGGTCCGGGCCGTGGAGCTGGTACAGGTCGATGTAATCGGTGCGGAGCCGGCGAAGGGACTCTTCGACGGCGCGCCGTATGTACGCTCTGCCACCCTTGGAACCAGCCGCCACTCCGTAACCCATGTCCCGTCGCGGGTAACCAAACTTGGTCGCGAGCACAACCCGGTCCCGCTTCCCCGCCAGCAGCTCCCCAAGGGCTGTTTCCGAGCCGCCTATGTTGCCATAGAGGTTGCCGTAGATGTCCGCTGTATCAAAGAAGGTAATACCGTAATCGATGGCGGCGTCTACTACCGCACGTGAGCGGTCGAGGTCCATCCGCCCGCCGAAGTTGTTACAGCCGAGGCCCAGGACTGACACGATCAGCCCTGACTTGCCGAGGTTCCGGTACTCCATATGGATACTCCATCGCTAGCTGGGACGGGACGTCGCCCCGAACGGGTACAAAATGACTTTTCCGCAGTTGCCCGTCTCCTGCAGCCGCATGGCGTCACTTGCTTGGTCAAGCCGGAACGTATGGGTCAGCATCTTGTCCAACGACGCCCTGGACTTGCGGACCGTTGACCACATGAGGTCGCAGTCGCGCCGGTGGTTCCAGTGCCAGCAGCCGTCAACCTCGAGGCCCTGGGGGATCAGCGGGGGCAGCCGCACAGGCACGTCCCATGCCAGGAGAGCCATCCGGCCGAGCGGCCGGAGCACGGCCATGGCTCGTTCGGCCGCTCCCGGCACACCACTGGTTTCAATGGCACAGTCCGCTCCTTCACCCTCGGTGGCGGCGGAGACAACATCGGCCATATCAGAAGTCACGTCGTCGACAACCGTGACCGCGCCCAGGCTGAGCGCCAGCTTGGCACGGAAGAGGTTCGGCTCGGAGACGATCACCCGGATCCCCCGCGCTGTCGCATTGACGACGGCACCCAGCCCGACCGGCCCGCACCCGGAGACGAGCAGGGTTTGGCCCTCTTTGGCCTTCATCCGGCCCAGCGCGTTGAGGCTTGGCCCGAGCCCACAACAGGTGAGAGCGGCATGCCGGAACGAGACGTCATCGGGGATAGGAAGAAGCAGGTGGTCGGGTTTGATGATGTACTGGGCGTACGACGCCAGGCCATAACTGGAACCGGTCTCAGTCAGCAGGTCTCGCTGGTGGCGGCAGTAGATGTGCTCGCCGGCCAAGCACGTTGTGCACTTGCCGCAGGCGTTGCCGGGCATGGCCACGACTCGCTGGCCGGGCTCTGAACGGGCAAGAGGCCCGGCTTCGGCGACGACGCCCACCGCCTCGTGGCCGAGCACCTCGCTTGCTCTCCCCGCACGGAGTTCCTTGAACTCAGTGCACATGGGGACTATCTCGATCCTGACCTTGACGATGTCCCCGGCTGCTTTGGGCTCGGGACGTTCCACCAGGGCGAGCTGGCCGTTATCCTCAATGACGCAAGCCTCCACGCCTAGACGCTCGCTACGAAACCGAGTTTGCCGGCGATGGCGCTCACGTCGAACACCGAGTCGAAGGCATGGGGCCCGTCTTGGTAATACAGTGTGCTGGCCCTGCCGTCGAGCCAGGGGCGCAGGAGATCGGCCACCGGGACATCCGTCCAGGCTTTTTGTGGACCGGCATTGAAGATCCTGAACCCGGCGCCCAGGTCCGTATCGAGGGCAAGGCGGAACGCCGCCACAGCATCGGCCAGAGCCATCTTGGTGATACTGGCAAGGGCGTAACTTGCAGGCCGCTCGACCGACGAGACCTTCGGGGGTAGCTCGGGGCTGGGGAAGATGCTGCACAGGCGCAACGCAGTGATCTCGAGATCGTTGTGAGCTCGCTCGAAGTAGCGAGACATTTCCTCCATCAAGTACTTGGACAACCCGTAGGCGTCCCGGGCCAAGCAGGGGTGCTCATCCGGTATGGGAACAGCCTGGGGAGAAAAGTCCGAGTCCGCTACGCCCACCGCCGCGATCGAACTGGCGAGCACGAACTTCCGGCAACCTCGGTCGACCAAGTACCGCATCAGCGAGCGAGTACCGAGAACATTTACCCGCAGGCCGTCTTCTTCACTGCACCCACCGGTTACGGCCGCCAGGTGGCACACGCGACCTATCTCGAGGCCGTCGAGGACGCGGAGGTCCTCCGGGCTTGCGAAATCGCCTTTTAGCACGTCCAAGCCGCACCCCTCCTGCCGGCTGAGGCCGACAACGGGCACTCCGGCCTTGGTCAGTTCTCCCAGCAACGCTGCGCCGATGTAGCCCCCGGCACCCGTAACGAGCGTTAGCGACAACGGGTTCAGCTCCTTTGTACTTCAGGTCTGGTGGTCATTGCCTAACGCCAAGGCCAGAAGCCTCGTAAATGCTGTCGATCACTTGCATATTGGCGATGGCGTCCGCTCCTCCTGTTAGTGCCGGCCCCGCGCCGGCCACGATGTTGCAGAACGCCCGCAGCTGGTACTCGTAGCTGGTCGCTGTGTCGAGCATCTCGTCCACAATTGTCCCGTCGGCTAACCGACCGGAGATGCGGTGGCCGAACTGGGGCGCCATGGGGTTTAGCACCTCTAGGTTGCCAGCCTTTCCCCACGCACGAAAGACCATCGAGTCGGGCCAGATCGTCTTTTCGGCCACCATGCTGCAGCTGACGGCGGCGGCCAACCCACCAGGGAAGGAAAGCTCGGCCTGCATGGACAGATCTATGCCGCGCGGGCCCTCGACGGCCTTGGCGCTGAGCACCTCAGGCTCCGTGCCCACCACCGTCCTCACCATGTGCACGCAGTAGCAGCCGAGGTCCATCAACGAACCACCGGCCAGTTCAAGCTGAAACCTGACGTTGTCGGTGGGGATGTGCACATTGAAATGGGCCTCCACCCGCTCCAGAGGACCGATCTGCTTACTGAGCTCGATCATCCTGGCCGCTACTGGGTGGTACCGCCAGTGGAACGCCTCAACCAGGATCCGCTTCTCTTGCTCCGCTGTGCTCACCATGTCCTGAGCCTGCTTTGCGTTGGAAGCGACCGGTTTTTCACAGAGGACGTGCCGGCCAGCCTCCAGCGCGTTGATGGACCACTGTGCATGCAACGAATTTGCCAACGGGACGTACACGGCGTCAAGCGAACTGTCCTCGAGGAGCGCCTCGTACGTTGGGTAGACTTTCTCAAGGCCCTGCTGCTTAGCGAACGCAGCGGCACGGGTGGCATCTCGTGCGGCCACGCCGACAATTTCGACTTCGTTCACGGACCGAGACGGATCTACGAATGCTCGGCCGGCGATCCCGGCGGCCCCGATAATTCCCATTCGGATCATGTTCTCCTCCAAGAGGTTGTTGACATACGGGCAGATACGCGGGCTTCGCGCCGCGCAGTCGGGCGCGGCTCATCGGTCAGCCATTGATTCGGGGTCAGGGCCGAAGCGCTGGAGCGGTATGCGGGCGAATCGGGTCATGTCATGCGCTGTGAGCTCAAAGTCCCAGAGCTCAAGGTTCTCCTTCAAGCGGCTCGGGGACGCACTTTTCGGTAATGCGATGGTCCCACGCTGAAGGTGCCATCGGAGCACGACCTGTGCCGGGGCCCTGCCCTTTTCGGCTGCTATTTGCCGCACTATGGGGTCCGCCAGCGCCTGCCCCTGCCCGAGAGGGGCCCAGGCCTGGGTCAGGATCCCATGCTCTTTGTGGAAGCTCAGCAGGTCATCTTGTGGGAACTGGGGGTGAAGCTCAACCTGGTTCACTGCCGGGACTACACCCGTCTCGTCAATGAGCTGCTCTAGGCACGAACGCGTGAAATTGGAAACGCCAATGGCCCGCGTGCGCCCTTCCTTCTGGAGATCGACCAGTGACCGCCAAGTCTCTAGGTACTGGCCGTACATGGGCTGAGGCCAATGCACAAGACAGAGGTCGACGACGCTAGCTCCGAGACGGCGCAAGCTATCGTCGAATGACGACAAAGTGCGGCTGCGGCCCTGGTTGCGGTTCGCGATCTTAGTCGTGATGAACAGGTCGTCTCGGTTCACGGTACCCCCGCTAATGGCCGCGCCGATGCCTTCCTCGTTGTCGTAGGTCTGAGCGGTATCGACAAGGCGGTAACCCAGGGCTACTGCCCGCGCTAGGACCGACGGGACGTCATGCGCGTCGATCAACCTCAGCCCGAGGCCGAGCTGAGGGATCTCGTTCCCGTCGTTCATCCGCAGCATGGGCACGTCAACCATCGACGGGACCTCCTACATTCAGGTGGTCCTTCTCGTAGTCGGAGATCACGTCGATCTTTGCCGCCGAGGCTGATGCGGGGTCGAAGCGGTAGCCGAGCCACGCTGTCACGATGCGTACGGCCAGCTCAGGGGTGGCCACTTTTGAGCCAAGACAGAGCACTTGGCAATCGTTCGATAGCACAGACCGCTCGACGGAGTAGTGGTCGTACGCGACGGTAGCGCGCACGCCAGCGACCTTGTTCGCGCTGATCGCCATCCCAATACCAGTCCCGCAAATGAGGATCGCCCGGTCGATCTCTCCTGCCCGCACCCGGTCCGCGACGGAGAGGCCAACAGCTGGATAGGGCGCCGGGTCCTCGACAGAGTAGACACCGAAGTCGCGCAGCTCCCGGACCCTGGGGTCGCTCCCCAGGGCGGCTCGTACGTGTTCCTTCAACTCGAACCCCACGTCATCGCTGCCGATGCCGATCACAAAGAGCATCTCCTCGCCGCTAACCGACAAGTCCGCCTCCATTACTGGGCGCCCACGGCCGGCCCCGGCCAGAATCGTCGATACCCGTTTGGGCCATCTCGCAGCACACGTTCCACTCCTTGAACAGCTCTGCCGCGGCAACTACGACAGCACGTGATATCACCGGCTGCACACCACTTCGAGTTGAGGGCTATCGGTTGTGCACATCTTTTTGCGCTGTTCCCTTCAAAGCAACGAGCGGGTCGCAGGTGGGCCGGGCGAACCCGGGGCCCACCTGCGGCCGGGGTACCACTAGGTCGGGCCTATTGGACGGGCCAGGTCACGGGCCCGGTATAGGTGAAGGAGCATTGTGGGACCGTGAAGCCCGCTACCCCTGCGAACTGCTGGAGCACATTTGGACGGTATTTTGCGCAGTCCGGGGTCAGCGGTGACCAGCCGACGTTGACCGTGGTGGACGCGTTGAGAGCGATCTTGCCGGTCAGGAGGCCGTTTACCACGGGGATGGTTGCCTGCGCTATCGTCTTTGGGGCCAAGAGGCTCGATACCATTAGAGCCGAGTTCTTGTTCCAGAGGTACTGCAGCTCGGGCGGCGTGCCGTCCTGCGTCATAACGAAGATGCTCTGTGGGACCTTGTTCACGGCCTTTGCCAGCCCGGCCGCGTTCAAGGCGTTGAGAGCACCAAGCGTACTAGCGCTGCCGCAACCGTCCGTGATGTTGAAGGCTTTGTGCGTATTGATGAAGTCAGTCATCTTGGTCGTAGCATCTGCCTCGCCGTCGGCGGCACCGAAATACACCACTTTAGCGTTGGGCATAACGCTCCGCATGCCGTTCAGAAGGCTGTTCATCCGTTCAATGCAGGCTGTGTTCTGCGGGTACACGCCCATGAACGCAGCGAGCGGGGCCTTTCCGAGCGATGGGTGCGTCTTTATGTACGTTGCCGCGATGACACCGGCATTGGTGAGCGAATGAGTCTCGTCAAGGTTGATATCGGGGGCGGACCACTGGCCGTTCTCGACGCCTTGGAAGACGACTTGTGGGATCTTCGCTGCCTGCAGTTCCTTGACTGTTGTTGCGGCGGCGTTCTCGTCAATGGGCTCCCACACGACGGCGTCGTACTTGTGGCTCGCCAGCTCGGTCGTGATTGCGTTCAGCTCGGCCGAAGCAACCGCGTTCGGGTTGATGGTCGTGGCCGTCACGCCTTCGGCCTTCAGGAGGGCGGTCATCCAGTGGGTGAAGCCGATCCCGAAGTTGTCAAGCCAGTAAGGGATGATGAGCACTTTCTTGCCAGCCAACTGCGAACTGGCAACCTCCTGTTTCGCGCTCGCGACCGCCGGGACCCCCGAGGAGCCGAAGACAGCTAAGAGCACGCCTAGGGCGCCTACCAGCTTGCGGCCCCTCAGACCTCGGCGGCGGGCGTTGGCGGGCGATTTATCTAATGGAACGAGGCTCGACATATTTCGTGTTCTCCTTCGTTTGGTGTTTGGTTAGTGAAGGTGACCGCGCGGCGAAGCAACGCCGGCGAGACACTGGGGCCGTGCGACATTTTTTGGTGCCAGGCGCTCTGGCCTCACCCCGAGAGGGGTAGTGGGAACTGTTCAGGTGCTTTGTGGAGGAGCCGAAGGACAGGGGTTGCGTCAACCTCCAGTCATGACGTTTGGGAGATATCTGGGAACCTGAAGCGGTGGCCTCCGGCCGTCTTGTGGACTCCTCGCACCGCCGTATCAGCTCCCACGGCTACTACTAGGAGGGCACCCAGGGCCACGTACTGCCAGTAAGTCGAGACGCCGAGCAGGTCGAGACAGTCGTTCACTGTGGCAATGAGCATGGCGCCCGTGAACGCACCGAAGACGCTCCCCCGGCCGCCGGTAAGGGCGGTGCCGCCCACGACACAGGCGACAATGACCTGGAAGAGAATGTCGGGGTCAACGACGGGTACAGGTGTGCCGATCCTGGCCCCGTAAGCGACACCGCCCCAACCGGCCGTTGCTCCGCAAAGAATGAAGCAGAGGATGATCGTACGGCGAACGGGTACGCCGTTCGCGAATGCCCCTCGACGATTGCTGCCGGTGGCCACGGCATAGCGCCCGAGGTTCGTGTACCGTTGAACGCCCATGAAGATAAGTAGGACACCGATAGTGTAAAAGACCTGGACCGGGATCTTGGCGCTGAAGAATTGGGCTGTCCCAATAGTAGAGAAGCTAGGGGGAACGGCTGATACGGGAAGGCCGTTAGTCAGGATGTTGGCGATCCCCTGGGAGGCGTAAAGCGTGCCAATGGTTGTAATAAAGCTTGGTATGCCAAGGAGCAATATCAACGCGCTGTTGAGCAGCCCCATCAGAGCACCCACCAGGACAGCCACTACGAAACAAAGCCACAGTGGCCAACCGTGAACAAACAAGAGCCCTGCCACCACTCCGGTGAGGGCGACGACTCCGCCAATAGAGATATCTATCGAACCGGACGTCATCACAAGTGACTGGGGGCACGCGATCATAGCCACTACCGCAATCTGCGTGAAAAGGCTCCAGAGGTTGGCACTAGTGAAGAAATATCCGTTCTGCAGCTGAACATATGCCCCGATAATCAACAGTACGATGATGTTGACAACGATGCGCTGTATGTCGCGGTTGTCAAGGTGCGTGTACTTCAAGATGGGAGTAGTCTGTCGGGCGGTGGCCGTCGCAGTGCTCATTGCCCTTGCCTCCAGTTTGCGAGAGGGGGACGGCCCCTGTACTGAGACGACGATCCCGTCCTGGCATTACGACGGCGCATTTGCCACCCCTGCCGTCATAAGCCTTACGATTTCTTCGAGAGTTACGTCGCAGACGTTTGTCGTGCGGATCGTTCGGCCGTTGCGGAGTATGGTGAGCCGCTGCGCTACAGCAAAGACGTCGGAAAGACTGTGGCTGACCATGGCGACTGCCAGACCGTTGTCGTGAAGCCGGCGGATGACGTCGAGGACGGCGGCAGTCTCGCGGACACCTAGAGCAGCAGTGGGCTCGTCCATAATTATCACCCTCGTACCGAAGGCGATCGCCCGGCACACAGCGATCGCTTGGCGCTGGCCTCCGGACATCGTCCCTAGCAGTTGGTCAATTGAAGAAATGCTGACATTGAGGCGGCTGATGTGCTGTTTAGCGATGGCACGCATAGCCTTATTGTTGAGAACACCAAGCCAGCTGAGCGGAGGGCGATGGTAGAGCTCCCGGCCGAGGAAGAGGTTCGCCGCGGCGTCGAGGTCGTCGACGAGGCCGAGATCCTGGAAGACCGTCGTGACACCCAGATTTTGCGCAGCCCGAGGGTTCGGGATGAGGACCTTCTCACCGTTGATGAGGATGTCACCTGAGTCTGGCCTGTGGGCACCGGCGATGATCTTAAGGAGCGTGGACTTGCCCGCGCCGTTGTCACCGACGATTGCGTGCACTTCGCCGTTTGCTAGGGCGAAATTCGCGGAGCTGAGGGCGGCGACCCCGCCAAAGTGCTTACTGACGTCGCGGGCCTCGAGGGCGAACGGGATACTCGCATTGGTTTCGCTGGGGGGCGAGTTAGCCACATGCGACTGAGCCTCGCCGTCAGTGAGCACCGGGTGCTCAGAAGGGTCGTTCATGTGCGCGTGCGCCTCGAGCGGACCTGGAAAGCCGGCACGGGGGATGGGAAGGCGCCGCCCGAGGGCGGGGCCGTGCAAGAGGGCCGTGGTCCGGCTGGGGGAGGGGAAGCGCCCGATCCTGGCTGAAGCAGGGCTGGTTGGCTCTTAGTGCGCCGAGAGGTTTCGCGCCGCAATCCGATCTCACGCACGGTGGTGGGGTCCGGGCGTGTCATCACATCTAGGGGTGGGAAGTTCTCACAGATGATAGCGGTGTTAGCGTCACGCGTCCGGTCCTGGGAGCGCGGGCGCGGTGCCACGAGGGCGGCCGATGGCCTGATCAGGCTCCTGAACACGGACTTATCGGACCGGGAGGACCACTGCCTGGGATCCCAGACAAGGTCCATGGGCCAACTGCTCCTGCCCCGGTAGGGGCGCTGCCAGCGTACCAGCACACATGTACGATGTGCTATCATCATGGCGAATGTTATGACCCTGTTCCTTCGCTGTCAAGTACCCCCTCGTGTCACCCGGGCCGCCTGGCTCCGAGGGGCGGGCTTGCCCCCCGGAAGGCGGCTGGCCCAAACTGAGCGGGTTGGGGAACCAGACGCGCCAGTGCCGCCATAGGATTGATGACCTTGATGATCAGGACAACGGACCTGGGCCCGTCTCTTGCCCTGGATGGGGCGGTTGCACTGGTGACTGTTGGCGCGGCCGGCGGGCCGCTTCGCGGAACCGGACGAAGTTGCCGCCTCGGCTCTGTCCCAGGCCTTTGGGATGTCTGACACGATCAACGGCGCCGACATCGTGGTCGATGGCGGCTACACGATCTGGTAGGAGGTCTAAGCCTTGTCTAGGAGCACCGGCCGGGCCCGTGACAACGACTTGCCTTCGGAGCCAGCACTGGACGATCAGGTGCCGCGGGAGACCCGCCGGCTAGGGTTGGATGGGCGGCAGCGCATCGATCTGGTCCGCGAGTACGTTCTGGCGCACTACTCCGTTTCCCCAACTGAACTGGCACAACAGTTCGGAGTGAGCGTTATGACGGTTCACCGCGACCTCGCCCAGCTCGAGCAGCAGGGCGTTGTCCGCCGGTTCCGCGGGGGTGTGACCGCACAGCCGTCAGCTGTCTTCGAGAGCAACGTCGCGTACCGGGTCAAGGCGATGCAGGCGGAGAAAGCGGCCATCGCGGAACACGCCCGTGGGCTCATTGAGCCGGGCATGGCGGTGCTCTTGGACGACTCGACGACCAGCCTGGCGCTTGCCCGCTGCATGGAGGGCCTAAGCCCCCTCATCGTGGTCACGAACCATCTTGGGTCCCTTACGACGCTCAGACAGTTTGCGGACATCCGGCTGATCGCCCTCGGCGGCGACTACTACGCGAAGTATGACTCGTTCGTCGGGATGTCCTGCGTGGCGGCGGTCGAGTCCCTCCGGGTGGACATCGCTTTCGTATCGACCTACGGCGTGTCGGGCAACCATGCCTACCACCCGGACCAAGAGATCGTTGCCGGCAAGCTGGCGATGCTGGCTTGCGCGGAACGAAAGGTGTTGCTGGTCGACCACAGCAAGTTGGGCCGCAAGGCATTACACCAGGTGTGCCCGCTGTCACTGTTTGACCTCATAGTCGTGGACGAAGGTGCCACCGCCTCTTCACTGCGAGGGCTAGACGAGGCGAAAGTTCGTTACGAACTGGCAAAGATAGGTCCGCCGCCGGCTTCTCGGGCCCGTGGCCAGGCTGAAGCCATACAGAGCGATAGGAACCTCAATGACGACCTTGTTCAATAAGCCTGAGGATTTGTGCGCCCACCGGGGACCATCTGGACGTCGGGCACGGAGCTGAGGTGGCCATAGTCGTGCTCGGTGCTGTCGGTACGAGGTGGCACCTGAGCGTCGGGGTCGCAGTAGGGCCAACCCGGGGTGCGCCCCGGGTTGAGGCGGGCCCCACCCCTGCGACGTGGTCGTGCCCGGTCCTTCCTGTCACGAGCCACTGGTTGACGGCAAAGCAATTGAAGAGCACGAAGAGGGAGAAGAAGATCCCGTAGACGAACCCGGGGGCGTGCCCGCGGGCGCCCGGCCCGATGAGGTAGATGGCGATAGCCGCCCAGGGGACCCGAACAGGTAGGGAGCCGGGCCCTTGTCCGGCACGGCCACTGCTGGCGGTCGCGGGTGAACGGTCCCAAGCCCGGCGAAGCCGCCTGACCGCGCCGCGGCTGTTGTTCTGCCAGGCTTCATGCCGTTATCCCGCATCGTCTTCCGTAGGATCATGGGAGATGGTCCCCGCGCCGAACGTGGTCTTTTGAGCAGCCTCCGAGTACTTGTCACCGGCGCCTCCGGGTACGTGGGTGGCCGTCTGGTGCCCGCGCTTGTCGAGCGCGACGCGGAGGTGCGCTGCCTGGCCCGGACCCCGGCGAAGCTGGACGCCGCGCCATGGCGGGCCGCGGTCGAGGTGGCCCGTGGTGACGTCGGCGGAGACCTGGCCGAGGCCATGAGCGGCGTGGACGTCGCTGTCTACCTCGTCCACTCGATCGGCCAGGGCGATGGGTGGGCCCTCCGAGAGCAGCGCGACGCTGAGAACTTCGCCCGGTCCGCGGCCGAAGCGGGAGTGCGCCGCATCGTCTACCTCGGAGGGTTGGGGAGGGACGACGACGTGCTCAGCAAGCACCTGCAGAGCAGGCACGACGTCGGCCGGCTGTTGGCATCGACGGGGGTCGGGGTCGTCGAGCTGAGGGCCGGGGTCATCATCGGCTCCGGCTCGGCCAGCTTCGAGATGCTCCGTTACCTGGTCGAGGTGCTACCGGTCATGGTCACGCCTAGATGGGTCGAGACCAGGTGCCAGCCGATCGCCATCGCTGACATCGTTGACCTGCTGGTCGCGGCGGTTGCTCGGGCCGGGACCATTGGCGGCATCTACGAGGTCGGTGGCCCTGACGTCGTCACCTACGCCGAGATGATGGGCCTTTACGCCGAGGTCGCCGGCCTTGCCCGCCGCCGCCTGGTCCGGGTGCCGATGCTGACACCAGGGCTGTCGTCGCACTGGGTGGGCCTCGTGACCCCGGTACCGGTCCCCTTGGCCCGAGAGCTCGTCGAGTCGCTTGTCAATGAGGTGACCGTCGGGCAACGCTCTGCCACCGAAGTGTTCTCGGTCACACCCATGGGCCTTCGGGAGGCGATCGGCCGTGCCTTGGCGGCAACCCAGGAGGGCAACGTCCCCACATCGTTCGTCGACGCCGACTTGGTCGCGTTCAGGGCTACCCCGACAGACCCAGAATGGTCCGGGGGCACCGTGCTCAAAGACGTCCGGCGCGGCACCGCCTCTGCCGCTCCCGAGACGGTCTTTGCGGTCCTGGAGCAGATCGGCGGTCAAAAGGGCTGGTACGCAGGCGAGTGGCTGTGGCGCCTCAGAGGCATCCTGGACCAGCTCCTCGGTGGGCCCGGCCTCAGGCGCGGACGGCGCTCGAAGCTCGCCGTGGGCGACGCGTTGGACTTCTGGCGGGTCGAGGAATTCGTGCCCCCGAACCGCCTTCGGCTACATGCGGAGATGCGCTTGCCGGGCGAGGCGTGGCTCGCATGGGACCTCGAACCGGCCGGTTCGGGGACAGAGGTGACTCAGACCGCTCTGTTCCGGCCCCGTGGGCTGCTCGGTCGCCTCTACTGGTTCGGCGTCGCTCCCTTCCACCGGTTCGTGTTCCCCGGGATGCTGGCCGGGCTACTCGCCGAAGCAGACGCAAAGGGAGAAGCTCCACGTGGTGGGTAAGCGAAATGCCCCCGAGACGTGGGCGCCGTAAGACAGCCCGCGAGCCTATTTGCCCGGCGACGGGCCCGGGCTCCGGGACAGTCTCGTCCTGAGGCCGGTTAGTACCTGCCGACAGGCCCGGTCCAGGTTGCAAGTCGGCCAAGTCATCGGAGCGCGCGCAGCGACCGACAGCAACACCCATTACGGGGCGGGGGCTTTCCACCTACATGGAGGAGGCAGGTGGCGCGGAACGGTTATTTCTTCTGCGTTCGGAGGACGGCAGGCGTGATAAGGGCAATCTGTGCAGATCGACAACTTTCGTGCCGCGCTTGTTAGTCCGTTTATAGCTAGGACCTTGGCCCGTCAGCTAAAGAATATCGCACAGATTGTGCTGCGAAGGTTGTGGTGCCGAGAAGTGACAACGGCCCCTTGAGCCCTCGGGAAAGACCACGTCGGGGTCGGAGTGTCGCGGTGCGGCTAAGACGGGGCCTGTGGTCTGGCGAAGGTCATAATGGTGCATCTGGATCGGTTCATCTGGGCGAACCGCTTGATAGATCCCGGTTGACAGGCCAAGCGCCACCCAAAAGGGATAAAATAGTGGCGACACGACAAGGTCCCCGACGTGTTGGGCTCAGCGTGCACGGGCTCGGGGCGGTACTCCAGACCCCGGTACGCGACGTTTCGCAGTGCCTGAGACAGGAGCGTGCCATGGCCCAGGTCGGGTTTTTGTGACCGCCGTCTGTGACCTACCTACGGTTTGTCGCGCCCAAACGTCCTCTCGGCCCCGGCGGCGGAGCTCCCGAGCCGGAACGTACCAAAGCACCACCTAATACTTCGAGCGCGGGCCATACGTGCACGTCGGGAACAGACGCGAACAGGCGGTGCGGTGCGCGCTTTTCTGTCCCGCAATGGGGAGTGCGTGACCGCACGGCCTGATGGGACGAGATCAAGCAACAGAACCGGACACTGACATAGGAGATAGAGATGACCCATAGACAACAAGGCTTGCGTTGCTGGCCTGCCATCGCTGCCGGCTTGATGGCGACGCTGGCAATGGTGGCCGGCTTCCTGGCCCCCGCGATTTCATCCGCTGCGGCGCCCAGCACGACCTCAACTACGACCACGACAGCTGTCCCTGGTTCGGTCTGTTCGGCTTCGGTGAGCGGGACTGCCTTCGACCAAACCGGCTGGGTGGCCAGCACCAACGCTCCATCGAGCAGCGCCAACGCGCCCGCCAAGGCGTTGGACGGCGACTTGGCGACTCGCTTCAGCACCAACGAGGACCAAGCCCCGGGCTTGTACTTCGAGGTGGACCTGGGCTCGGCGCGGACCTTCGACGCTCTGGAGATGAGCGTGCCCGATTCGCCCACCGACTACGCCAGGGGCTACGACGTCCAAGTCTCTGTTGCCGGCACCTCGTGGACCACCGTCGCCACCTGCACCGGGACCGCGACGCCCGAGATCGTCGGCTTCTCCGTCCAAACGGTGCGCTACGTCAAGGTCGTCCTGGATGTGGGGACCTCCAGCGACTGGTGGTCGATCGACGAGCTCAACCTGTACGGCGGCCCTGTCATCACCAGCGCGGCCAGCCTGCGTGTGGTGTCCGGACGAGCCAACACCCTTACCATCACCACCACGGGCTCGCCGGTCCCCGTCCTGAGCGAGTCCGGCACCCTGCCGCCCGGCCTGGCCTTTACAGCCGACACCAACGGCACGGCCACCATCTCGGGCACGCCACCGTCCGCCGCCCGGGGCACCTACGAGGTGACCATCACCGCCACCAACGGGGTCGGCAGCCCGGCCGTCCAGTACCTCGCCCTCACGCTCGGTGCCGCCCCCGTCATCACCAGTGCCTCGACCTGGCGAGTGCTGGCCGGGCACTACAACGCCTTCACTGTCACCACCACGGGCCTGCCCGTCCCAACGCTCAGCCTGTCGGGCAGCCTTCCGCCCGGCCTGGCCTTTACAGCCGACACCAACGGCACGGCCACCATCTCGGGCACGCCACCGTCCGCCGCCCGGGGCACCTACGAGGTGACCATCACCGCCACCAACGGGGTCGGCAGCCCGGCCGTGCAGTACCTCGTGCTCAGCCTGGGCGGCGCCCCGGTCATCACCAGTGCCTCGACCTGGCGCGTCCTGCCCGGGCAGTACAACGCCTTCACGGTCACCACCACGGGCTCTCCCGTCCCGGTCCTCAGCGTGTCCGGCACCCTGCCGCCCGGCTTGGGCTTCAGGTACAACAACAACGGCACATCTACCATCTCCGGCACCGTGCCCGCTTACGCCCGAGGCACCTACGAGGTGACCATCACCGCCACCAACGGGGTCGGCAGCCCGGCCGTGCAGTACCTCGTGCTCAGCCTGGGCGGCGCCCCGGTCATCACCAGTGCCTCGACCTGGCGCGTCCTGCCCGGGCAGTACAACGCCTTCACGGTCACCACCACGGGCTCTCCCGTCCCGGTCCTCAGCGTGTCCGGCACCCTGCCGCCCGGCTTGGGCTTCAGGTACAACAACAACGGCACATCTACCATCTCCGGCACCGTGCCCGCTTACGCCCGAGGCACCTACGAGGTGACCATCACCGCCACCAACGGGGTCGGCAGCCCGGCCGTCCAATACCTCGTCGTTGCCCTGGGCGGTACCCGCACCACCACTTCCCTTTCGGCCAGCGCCAACCCGGCGCCGGTGGGCCAGGCAATCACCTATGAGGCCAAACTAACGCCCGTGCCGAACGGGGGCATCGTCAATTTCTTCGCCAACGGGGCGGCCATCACCGGCTGCACGGATATCGCGGTCAGCACGACGACAGGCACCGCCACCTGCTCGACTAACTACACGTCCATCGGGAGCCGCCGGGTGGAAGCGTCCTATTCGGGTGACGCTGCTTTCGGGCCCTCCACCTCCGCCGTCTACACCGAGGTCGTCAACCACCCCGCAGCCGGTTACTGGCTCGCCACCGCCAACGGGGCGGTCTACGGTCTAGGCGCTGCGCCATCGTTCGGCGGCGTAGCCATATCAGCCACAACGGGCCGAGTAGTGGGCATCGCCGCCGCCCCCGACGCCAAGGGTTACTGGGTAGTCACGGCCAACGGCATGGTCGGCGCCTTTGGTGACGCCGAGTACTACGGCGACCTGCTCGCTCTCGGCAAACACGTTTCGGACATTGTGGCCATCGCCCCCACCGCCAACGGGCGGGGCTACTACCTCGTGGGCGCCGACGGGGGCTTTTTCACCTTCGGCGACGCCAAGTTCCACGGCTCCCTGCCGGGTATCCACATCCACGTGAAAGACGTGGTCGGCATGGTGGCCTCGCCGAACGGTAAGGGCTACCTACTGGTTGGTTCGGACGGCGGCGTGTTCGCCTTCGGCCACACCGGCTTTTACGGCTCACTGCCCGGGATCGGCAAGCACGTCCGCGACATACGGGCCATCCTGCCTTCTTCAACCGGACGGGGTTACATACTCGTCGGCTCGGACGGCGGCGTGTTCAATTTCGGCACCGGGGCCCGGTTCCACGGCTCCCTGCCGGGAGAAGGGGTCAGGGTCTCCAACATCGTGGGCATTGCCCTCACCCCCGACAACGGCGGGTATTACATGGCCAGTACCGACGGCCACGTCTACGGTTTCGGGGATGCCCAAGTCTGGGCGGCGCCGGCGGCCCTCGCCTCTAGCCTACCGGTAGCCGCGATCGCGGGCACATAAGGCAGGCGCTACTTGAAAGTCCACGCCAAGATGCCCCCCACCGGGACCGGTGAGGGGCATCGTTATCGTGCTTAGGGCGTCAGGGACAATGCGGTCGTAGATGGTCAGATCCTGTGGAGGATGGGGAGCTTGTGCAGGCCCAGGGCGACGTCTTCGATGGCTTTGATCTCGTTCTTGGCTACCACCAGGTCATGGGCCGCTTGGCCTGTTTGGAAGGTCCAGGTCTTGATCTGGCTCGCGTTGCCGGGGTAGCCCGCCGGGGTAAGGGCGAGGGCGTCAGCGGAGACGGGGCCGGTGAGAGCGGTGGCGGCCGTTACCTGAGAAGTGACGTCGGAGAGCAGCGTGGTCGCGCGCGCCGAACCGAGCTCGGTGACGAACGGGGTGAGCTCGGTGACGAGGGCGGTGTAACCACCTTCGGTGACGGTCTCGTTGTCGGCCGCCACTACCAGGTTGACCTGGCCGGTGACCACGGCGTACACCCTCTCGTCGCCGATGACGGCGCTGCGTACCGTGGCCAGCTCGGCGTCGGTGGTGGCGGCGGCGGCATTGGTGGCGTCGGTGGCGAGGGCGCTCTGTTCGTTGGTGACGATGGTGACCAGTGCGGAGCGGTCAGAGGTGGTGACGTTGGCGGCGTTGGCGACTTCGGTCCCGAGCAGGACCAGTTGGACCTGGCGGGCGATGATCTGGCGCTCCAGAGCCTCCTGGGCACGCTGGAACTGGGCGGGGCTAGGGGTCAGCACGGTCTGCGCCTGTACCGCGGGGGCGAAGGCGGGGACCATGGCGGCCGCAGCAATTAGGCCGATCACTGTTGCTTTGGTGGGGTTTAGTTTCATGAGCTCATCTTGAGCCCGTGGTGTGAGGAAGCTGTGGGCTGGTCTTGATGGCTGCGTGATGATCGGCGCTCGCCACGCGCCCTCGAACGGGCTTTGGTGCCGGCGCCCCTCACGCCCGAGAGCTCGCCCCTGCAGATCACGGGACCGCCTCGGCTGCGCAGCAGGGTCCCCATCGACGACAGGGCCGCCGCGAACTCACGCTCGCCATGCACCGTTACCCCCGCCATCCTCGGCCGGCCATATTCGTTCCCACGGTCTGCGCGGGCCCGTCGAAACCTAAAAATCTCGCTTCCAGAGCGGCACCTTCACACCAGGGTCAGCTGACCCGTCCAACGGCTTGGGGTTGCCGTCCAAAGCTTTCGGGCCCGTTACCGGGCCCCGAATAGGCTGAGTAAGCCCTACGATTTTCTCAAACTTGTCTTGGCCCGTTATGGCCAGGTCCCGAGTTGGAGTCCCGAGGCGTGGTGGGGTTGTTGGCGTTCTTCTCAGTGTGGCTCAGGCGTCGAGCGAGCGATGACCGGTGAGACTCACCCAACGACCTGCTTGACAACCAGGCCCCCACCGCCGCCCTCGACTACAAAGCGCTTGTTGGGCAGTGCAGACAAGCCGTCACGCCCGTCAACAGTCGAAAACGGACCAGCAGATCTCGTTTCGCAACCGCTGGTCCTCGACGACAAGTTCGCGGATCACGTCCGGGATCATACTGTTGGAGCCCCGCCCTCCACATCGGGGGCCCCTGCTGAGCACTGCGCTGTTGGCAACCAAAATCCCGTCATGGGTGCGCACCGGCGATGGTGCCTGCGTTACGCCGCCTGCAGGTGGTAGGAGGTACCCGAGCTGCTTTGCACCCAGGCGTTGGACATAGCTTGGGCGAGGGCGTGCTGAGCCCGCCAGCCCGTGCAGTGGCCGGGGGCTATCAGGTCCGGTCCCATCTCGACCAGGGCAGCAATAGTCGGCCCGATGATCGGCTCGAAAGCTGGGCCACTTAGGTGGAACCCGCCAAGGATCGCCGCGACTTTGTGGACACCGGTAAGGCGCATGGCGTGGCGGGCGATATTGATGACCCCGGCATGGCCGCAGCCGGTTATGACAACCAGCCCTTTGCCGCGCAGGTTCACGACAAGGGCCTGGTCGTCAATGACCTCGGCGTCGTGGCGCCAGCGCTGTCCGTGCCATGCCTGGTGGGAGGCGGGCATTCCCCGTTCGAACTCGGTCGTGCGGTCGACCTCCCCGGTGACCAGGATGCAACCCTGCGCCAACACCGACGGCTGGCGCCGCTCGATGACCTCGAAGCCTTCGCGGGCCAGAGCACCGACCGACAACGTGGGGAGCTCGACCGGCTCAGTGCCGGGCAAAGCCAGACGCCGGCGCGACCAGATGCCGGGGTGGACGGTGACGGGCAGGCCGTGGCCACGCCGGAGCCGGGCCAATCCACTGAAGCCGCCGGCATGGTCGAAATGCCCGTGGCTGAGCACGACGCCCTGGAGGTCGGCGAAGTCGATGCCTAGGCGCTCGGCATTGACCGCCATGGCCTCGGGCGAAGCGCCGGTGTCGAACAGCAGCGTCGATGTGTTGATGTCCCTGCGCACCGTGACCAGAGCCGAAAACCCGTGCTCGGCTACCAGCCCGGCCACGGTCCGGCCTCGCTCAAAAAGCGGTGCCGACACCACGCCGGTGCCCAACGGTGGGCGTACGACGTCGCCACTCGATATGAGGAGGGCGTCGAAGGTGTTGTCGACCAAGGTCGTCACCGTCATTTCGTCTACCGGGGCCAGGACGATCGGGTCGACCGCCGGCCCGTCGGCGGCCCTGGGGGTGGCCCCTCCCCGCTCGGCGACGTGACCAAGGTCTTCGCACATACGCCGACCATAACCTTCCAGCGCCACCCTTGGGACTTTGGCTCAAGCCACGTTGCGGTTGATCAGGTTCAAAA
This sequence comes from uncultured Acidimicrobiaceae bacterium, assembly GCA_964481925.1. Lineage (GTDB taxonomy): Bacteria > Actinomycetota > Acidimicrobiia > Acidimicrobiales > Palsa-688 > Fen-671. Next base: position 35,200 of record CAYZVQ010000001.1, on the reverse strand, counting down.
GGCGACGAAATCTTCACTGGGGACAGCGATGACGTTTCGCGCCGTCGGGACAAATAGTCCTCGCGCTCGTTCGCGAGAGCTCAGGTCCTCATCGCCGGAGCCGTACGGTCCAGTGCCGACGGGGCCAGATGGCCGCCGATGACGTCTTCAGCGAGGACGACGAGGCGAAGGTTGTGGTTGCGGGCATGGTTGCGCAAGGCCGTGAACGCCTGCCCCATGTCGAGGCCGGCTCTTTCGGCCACCACCCCTTTGGCTTGCTCGATGACGATCCGGCTGTTGAGGGCGTGCTGGCGTAGTTGGTCGACGACCTGGGCGTCGAGCGTGGCGCGCTGCTGGAGGATGGCGATGGTGGCGATGTCGGCCAGGGCCTGGGCGGCGTCGATGTCGGCTTGGTGCATTTCGCCCGCCCCCGCGTGGAACAGGTTGAGGGCGCCGATCACGGTGCCCCGCAGCCGCATGGGCAGGGCATGCACCGAGCCGAAGCCGGCGGCGAGCGCCTGAGGGGCAAAGCGGGGCCAGCGAGCCTTGACGGTGGCGAGGTGTTGGTCCACGACCGCTTTGCCGCTGCGGTAGCAGTCCAGGCACGGGCCTTCCTCCGACTGCAGTTCGAACAGTTCCAGGGCCCGCATGGCCTCACTGGAGGAGGCCATCATCCGTAGGTCTCCGTCAGGCCGAGCCACCATGAGGCCGGCGGCGGCAACATCGACCACCTCGACGCAGCGCTCGGCGAGCAGGCTCAGCAGCTCGACCACATCGAAGCCCGCCACGAGCGTGCCGGCCAGCCCCACCAGGGCCCGGGCCAGCAGCGCTTCTCTCGGCGCCGGGTCTCGGGTGACATCGGTAATGGCCACCTTTGGCCTTCCTGGACCGGGAGAACGGCCCTGGCGCTAATGGTACGCCGCTCCGGCCCTCGATGTTGGCGGGCCGCTATGCCAAAGGCCGGTACTAATCCCTGGTCGCGCGGGCGGTGTTGGTGGGTTTGGCAGGGCCTTAGCGTCCAGACGGTGTAGAACGAGTGGTAATGGCCGGCAGCGACGACCTCATCAGCAGCGGGACGGGCCCCACCTCCGAGCTCGTCGTCAATTTCACCCAGGTGGCTCAGCGCCTGTTCCTGGCCGGTGGGGTTGAGCTCACCCTGCAGGCGGTAGTGGACTTGGCCCTAACCAGCATCGAGGGTTGCGACTTTTCCGGCATCTTCATCCTCAGGGCGGGACGGGTCATCACGCCGGCGCTCACCTGCCCGGTGGTAGCCGAGCTCGACGCCCTCCAGCTCCGCCTGGGCGAAGGGCCCGGCCTCGATGCGATGGCGGAGAGGACAACCTTTTACGCCGAGGACCTAAACGGAGATCCCAGGTGGCCCACATTCGGGCCGCAGGCGGCCGGGGCCGGGGTACGAAGCCTCCTCGCCCTGTGCTTGGCGGGCGACGGGACCATGGGGGCTCTCAACCTCTACGCCCGCTACCCCCTGGCCTTTGGCGCGCTGGACCGGGCCCGAGGGGTGGTCCTGGCCGGCCTGGCCGGCCTCGCCCTCGGCCTGGCCGAGGCCCATGAGAAGCAGGTACGCCGAGCGGAGAACCTGCGCCAGGCCCTCGTTACCCGGGAGCTGATCGGCCAGGCCCAGGGGATCCTGATGGAACGTGAGCGCATCACCGCGGAGCAAGCTTTCGAAATCCTGCGTGCCGCGTCACAAAACCTCAACACCAAGCTCTGGGAGGTGGCCCAGGACCTGGTCGAAACGGGTGAAAGGCCCCAGACCGAGTTGTCACGGGCCCAGCCGAAAGCTGGGTAGCTCTGGGCGCCATTATTCGGGGAAATACTGCGGCCCAGCCTGGGATTTTGGGGCGCCGAAGGCTCGGAGCGCTGATCGCGATGCCCGAGACCTCAGGTCCTCATCGGCGAGCCGGTGTTCGCCTCCCCTGAGCTGGGAAAAGTGGCTCCGCCACCCATGGTACGACGGTCGCTCCCCGGCGGCTGGCACCCCGTTGGTCGGGACGTCCGATCTCATGGTCGATGGTCATCTTCGCCACTGGCGGCGTCAAAGCGCAGCTTCGTGCCGACTACGTCCCTGGCCACCTCGTTTAGGGGGCGGTCGTGGCCGAAGGCGTACGCCCTCAGACGGACAAGCGCGTCGCGCACGCTGAGCTCGAGCTGGGCGGCGACCATGCCGGACGCCTGGTGCACGACGTAGTGGAAGTCGGCGCCTGCGCTTAGGGCGCCGGCCAGCTGGCCCGGGGGTGCGTCGGCCTGTAGGACGAGGATGGCCTGGGCGGTGATGTCGGCCATGACCAGCGCGTCGGCGTGCTGGTCATCGCTGAGCGGCCCGGGGCGGTCACGGCACAGGTTGAGGGCGCCGAGGCGGACTGCTCCCACCTGGAGGGGGAAGCCGAACACGGCCCGCACCCCCGCCTCGATGGCCGGTGCCCTAAAGGCCAGCCACCGGGGCGTGCCCGGGCCCACCAGGTCCGGCTCGAGGACGGGCCAGTCCTGGTGGTAGGCGTCTATGCACGGCCCCTCCCCCAAGGAGAACTGCAACTGCTCGATGAGCTCGCTCATCTCGTTGGTGCTGCACAGCGAGCCTCGGGGGTTGTCGTCCGCCATCAGCATGACCCCGGCCCCGCTCATAGCTGTGGCCTCGGCACAAACCTGGCACAGTCGCTTGGTCCCGAACGCGCCGGCCCCGTCCCCGACAAGCAGGCGCAGGAGCCGTGCTCGGCGTTCACCGCCCGCGGCCACTCACGCCTTCCTACCCCCGTCCAGCTTGGTCATGCGCTCTGCGCCAGCCCCTCGGTGCTCTCAGCCCGGGCCCTGGGGGCGCCCGTGTAGCGGACAGGCACAGGCAGGCGGCTGGGCGCCCGCCCCCACGTGACGTGCTCCCCGCTAAGCCAGACGACGGTGGGGCCTGCCTCAGCGCCCGCCCCTGGCGCCGTGGCCCGGCCCGGGACGGTGAAGTACGAAGAACCGAGAGGGACCATGGCACTCTCCTACCTCAAGCGCGGCGAACATCGCTACCAGGGTCCGGAGTACCGCCCCCAGCCAAGACATGCCGGCTCAACACGTCGGGGCGTCAGTCGTGTCAAGTTAACCGTACAGCGAGATGTGGCCCCGGCGTCCGGGCCTCGGCCCCTAATCTTTGGCGGCAGCAACTTGGCCGGGACAGGCGGACGCTGACCAAGCTCCATGCCGCCCTGACCGGCCTCGAAGAGCTACGGCGTCAAGGCCCTAGGGGAACCGCCTCGTGCTCGCAACAGCAAGACGGGCCCCCTGGGGTGGCCTCTATGCGGTCCTCCGGGAGACTACGACGAGGTAGCGGCAGGGCTGATCGCCGGGGTTCACGTACTCGCAGTCGGTTGGCACCCCGAGCTGGAGGCAGTCGCCGGCGCGAAGCGTGTTTTCAGTGCCGCCTTCTACAAAGCAGAGCGTGCCCTCCATAACCCAAATCTGGTGCTCGACAAAGCGGTAGCTGTCCGCCGGGAAGGGGACGCGTGCCCTGGCGGGCAGCTCGACCTCGACCAGTTCTGTGGCACTGCGGACGGGTGGTGAGACCGCCCGGCGACGGTAGCCCGTAGCCGGGTCGACCCAGACCGGCTGGTCGGCTCGCTGGGCCAAGCGCCGGTCGTCGCCTTCGGCCCGGGCCACCAGCTCGGTGAGGGTCAGCCCGAGCGCACCTGACAGCCGGCCGAGCAGGACGGCCGTGGGCTGGGCTTCCTCCCTTTCCACCTTGGAGACCATGGACCGGGACACCCCAGCGCGCTCGGCCAGGTCCTGGACAGACCAGTCTCGCTCCCGCCGGGCCCGGCGGAGCACTGACGCCAATGAGGCGCCCAAGGTGTCCTGCCTTCCTTCCACTATAGAGGACTATACTGGCTACTATCTGACCATGGAGCCAGCTGACTACGTTGTGCGCGATGCCACCATCGACGACGCAACGTCCTGCGCGTCGATCTACGGGCCTTACGTGACCGGCACGGCGGTCACCTTCGAGACCGAGCCGCCGGAGCCCGGGGAGATGGCCAACAGGATCGCCGAAGCTCTAGCCAGCCATGCCTGGGTCGTGCTCGCCGACAGAGGCGAGCGTGGGCCTGCACCGGGCCATGGGCTTCGAACCGGTCGGCACCTACCGGCGGATCGGCTGGAAGCACGGAGCCTGGCACGACGTGGCCTGGGCCCAGCGGCCCATCGGTGCGAGGACGGGCCCACCCACTGAAGCTGCCGAAGCTTCGCGCCTCTTCGGCGACGAGACGGCGGCCGACGGCGGGCGTGCTGGCACCATTTCCGTAGACGACCCGCGGGCTGACGATGCCCGCAAGCTGCTTGCCGAGCACCTCTCCTTCTGCCGTGAGGAAACACCTCCCGAAAACGTCCACGCGCTTGACATAAGCGGCCTGCTCGATCCGGCGGTCACCTTCTTCGGCTACCGGGTCGAGGGGACGCTCGTGGCCGTGGGGGCCTTGAAGGCGATCGACGCCGAGCACGCCGAAGTGAAGTCGATGCACACCGAGCGCTCGGCCAGGCGTACAGGTGCCGGAAGTGCCATCCTGGGGCACATCATCTCGGTCGCCCGCCAGCGCGGGTTCCAGCGCTTGAGCCTGGAGACCGGGAGCATGGAGGCGTTCGCGCCCGCCCGGGCGCTGTACGAGAACGCGGGTTTCGTGCCAAGCGGTCCGTTCGCCGACTACCCCGATAGCCCGAACAGCACCTACATGACGATGGCGCTGGTGGCCGAGCCCACGGGCTGAGTCGGGGCATCGCGAGGTTCGTCTTTTCACTTTGACTATCGAGCTCAAGGCGCGCCAGAGTAGGCCTCAGGCTAGGCCCGGGCTCGAGGGAGGGGCGGTCAAGACGGGCACAGCAGCGACGTCAGCTTGCTCAATAACTGAGCGGGCAGGCCCCGGCTGCCTGACATGTTCGCGCCTTGGGCGTGCCCCATACCTTGTTCAAGCGGCCTTCTTCTTCAAGCGGTCGGCGCAAGGACGACGTGGCGCTCAAGTTCCTAGCCGGCTTTGGGGGCAACGAGGGCGTGCTGTTCATCGGCCGGGCTCAGGAGGAGACGGCGGTGTTCCGCACCGAGAAACGCCACAACCCGACCACGGGTGCAACCTATCCGTGGACCGTGCGGGCCACCGCCATGGTCAACCATTTTTATGTCTACGCCGTCGACGCCGGCTTCGGCTTCGGCCCGTTCTTCATCAAGTTCTATAGAGTGAACATCGTGGTCATGCGCCACCAGCTTTGGGCTTCCCAGTGCCAAGGCAACGGCAGGCACTTCTGCAGACCTAGAGACCGAGCCATACCCGCGCTGTCCCGGGTCGCCCCGTTTTCCTCGGTGGAGAGCGTTCCCAATCAGTTTGAAGGTGGCTTCGGGACGGGGTGGCCGCTGCCTATGCTCGCAGCCACGGCGGCCATCGGCCTCACCGCGGGCCTCGACCTTGGAAGGCCCCATGTGCTGCACTGAAACGCCCGAAGGCGACCAGGGCCATGAGGTTGGCCCCGAGGGAAGTTCTGAAGATCATGTAGACGCTCCAGGCGCGGCGGCGGCCGTCCTGCACCGGAGCGATCCCGTGGCTGCCATGACAGCCCTTTTCGCCCTGAGCGCTGCTGCGTTCGCCTACGTGACGACCGAGAGCCTCCCCGTCGGCCTCCTCCAGCCCATCTCGCACGGCCTCCACTCGTCGCTGGTTGCCACCGGGCGGCTCGTCACCGTTTACGCGGCTATCAACGTCGCGCTCTCCGCCCCCCTCGCTCACCTGACCAAGGGGTTGCCAAGGAAGACCACGATGTGCGTCCTCATGGCTGCCCTCGTGGTCACCTCGCTCGCCGCCGCTGCCGCCCCGGGCTACGGCTGGCTCATGGCTGTGCGGGTCGTAACCGCGCTCGGACAAGCCCTGTTCTGGTCGCTAGTGATCCCGACGGCCGCCAGCTTGTTCCCGGCCGGGATGACGGGGCGCGCCGTGACCTGGGTCCTAGGCGGCGCGACACTAGCCGTCGTCCTCGGGGTCCCCGCCGGCACGTGGCTCGGGCAGTTGGCCGGCTGGCGCGCCGCGTTCCTGGGAGTCGCTGTGCTGGCCGCCGTCGTGTCCGCCCCGATCGCGCTGGCCCTGCCCAGCTACCATCCCGCCGAGACCCACGCGGGGACCGGGTCGGCGCCTGACGGGCGCCGCTACCGCCTCGCCATCATGACGACCGCTTTGGCTGTTGGCGGGTTCTTTTGCATGTTCACATACGTGAGCCCGTTCCTCACAAAGGTCGCCGGCCTCGCCCTCGACGACGTGGCCGCTGTGCTCCTCGTCACCGGGGCAGCCACGCTCGGAGGGGTCTTCGCGGGATCGGTGGTGTCCCGCCGGCGGCCCGACATCGCCCCGCTCGTCCCCGTGGCTGTGCTGGCGCCGGTCCTTATCGGCCTCTACTTTGCCGGCCGAGTGCTGCCCGCGGCCATAGTGCTGATCGCGGCCGCCTGCGCCGCTCTCGGCGCTTACGACGTCAGCAACCAAAACCGCATACTCGAGGTGGCCCCGGCCAGCACCGAGATCGCCTCCGCGTGGGCGTCCGCTTCGTTCAATGCGGGCATCGCCGGGGGTTCCCTCGCCGGTGGCATCGTGCTCAACGGGTACGGGCCTCGTCCGACGGCCCTGCTCGGCGGTCTGGTGGCCGTGGCAGCGCTCCTTCTAGGCGCTGGAGCGGCTCGCCGCCGGCGCGACGTGCGCCGTGGGGAGGGTGAAGGGCGCAAAAAGAGGGTTGGGGGCTCCCGACGAAGCCCGCCTTGACCGCAAGCGCTCCATCGTGCTCAGCCAGGATCCTCTTAGTACAAACGCCCGTTACGGCTGCCAACGAGGTGAGCACCCGACGGCACTACAGGACTGATGAGTGCTGACTGGGTCAGTCCCATTGACGTTGATGATCCACACCTGGGCGCTCGCACCCGGGTTGGACTGGCCGTCCCCGCCCTTGTCCAGTTCGAACACGATCTTCTGGCCATTAGGTGACCAGCTCGTGTCACCGGCCTCGTATGGTGGCAGGAAGTTCGTTACCTGCCTAACGTCACTGCCGTCGGCGCTCATCGTAAAGACATTGAGCTTGCCACCCCCTTGTCGATTGCTACCGAAGGAGATCCTTGACCCGTCCGGGGACCAAAACGGGTCGCCATTTGCTCCTTGGCTGGTGATCATCTTTACGTCAGAACCATTAGCGTTCATGACGTAGATTTGTTGCGAGCGGTCTCGGCCGCTCATGAAGGCGATCTTCCCGCCTCGAGGCGACCACCGGGCCTCGATATTGAAGGTGTTGTCGGCGGGGAGCAAGGTCCGGACATCATTGCCGCTGACGTTCATCGAGTCGATCTCGGTGTCTGGGATGCCACCGTTCACTGGAGGGGCCAGCACGCGGGAAAAGATGATCCTGGTGCCGTCGGGTGACCAGCTCGGGCGCACGTCGAGCGATGGGACGGGTGACAGCCGGCGCACGTCGGAGCCGTCACCGTTCATGACATATATGCCGATGCCGTCGTACTCTTTTTGAAAAAGGATCTTGGTACCGTCAGGCGACCAGGTCGGGTAGCACTCCCCCGGGCCACAGTTGACGAGCTGTCTCTCGTCGGTACCACTTGAGGTCATGGTGTAAATAAAATCGTTCCCACCGCGTGCCACCGTGTACGCGATCCTCCCGCCACCCGCGGGGAGGGCCGATGGCTGGACGTTAGGTGCGACCACCTGGAGGCCCAAGGCACTCGTTGCCGCCATCATGACTGCCGCTAGTGATCGGGTTTGCCGGCTGGCTGCCACTCTCACAGCATATTGGGCCCAGGTACAGGATCTATGCTTTGAGCAGCAGCTTCGCGGTCTGGCAGGGTCGCCGGCATGGGGCTGCTCGCTCGCCTTCTTGCTCGTCCGCCGGCTCCTCGATCTTCTACGCTTCGGCCCGTCAACGGACCAGAAACCGGTCATGACCCAAGACGAAGACTACGTGGAGGTAGACGGGCTCGAGGTCATCCGGGTCTGAACTGCCCAACTCAGGCTGTTAGGAGTCACCTGACAGCCCGTGCACAACACCGCCGTAGTTCGAGTTTCTGAGCCAGGAACCGCATTGCCCGCTAACCGGTGGTGGCACCCGACAGGCCGCCGATGATGTTCCGTTGGAACAGAACGAACATCACCAATAGCGGGATACTCGCTAGGACATCAGCCGCCAGCGCCCAGTTCAAGGGCGCGCTATAGGAGATCTGCGTCACCGCCACGCTGAGCGGGTACTTGTTGGGGTCTGTGAACACCATCAACGGCCACAGGTAGGACTGCCATACAGCCACGAAGGCGAAGATCGAAACGACGGCCAGGACCGGACGGGCCATAGGGATGACAATGCTCCACAGTTTTCGAGCGACGCCGGCACCGTCTATCTCCGCCGCCTCCATCAGCTCGTCAGACAACTGGTCAAAGAACCGTTTGAGGATGAAGAGGTTGAAGGCGCTGGTCACGGCCGGCAACCAGATGGCGAGAGGGTTGTCCAGCAGGTTCGTGTGAATGAACGGAAGATCCTTTGCCACCAGGTACGTGGACACCACGATCGCTTGGCCGGGGATGAACATGCTGACCAGGAACCCTCCCAAGATGACGCCACCGAAGCGTGGCCGGAGCTTCGACAGCGCGAAGGCGGCCAACGTGAGCAGCACGATCTCCAATACCCACGCGCCGCCAGCCTGGATGACCGTGTTCTTGAAATACTGCAACAGGTCGAGCTGCGACCACGCGTTTGAGTAGTTGCTGAACAGCCACTCGTGGGGTAAGAAGCTCACAGTGGGACTATCGAGGTCGGTCGTCGAACGCAGTGCGCCAGTGACTGCCCAGAACATCGGGAACAAGAAGACTGCCGCACAGACAACGGCGACTAGGCTGAAGACGACCCAGTAGATCCTCTTCCCTCGGCGGCTCGACAAAACCGTCGGTGAAATGAGCCCCCGCGCCGACGCCAATTGCAGTCGTCTTGAGCGCGCTCGCTGGTTCCGGACTGTCCGGGCTGCAATTGTTGTGACCATTGCGTTAGCCATGCCTTCGGGTCAACGTCAAAAAAGCCCCCGAGAATATACCCAAGAAGACGACGAGCATCGCGCTGAGAAGGCACGCGCCACCGTAGTTATAGTATTGGTCGAAGTACTTGTAGATGAGGTACAGGACCGTGATCGTTGAATTACCGGGACCACCGCCGGTAATGACGTTCACCTCGTTGAACTCCTGCATCGTGGCGATGATCTGGAAGAGCATCAACATAAGCAGCACGAAGCGGGTCTGCGACACCGTCACGTAGCGGAAACGTTGCCACAAGTTGGCGCCGTCGAGCTCGGCCGCCTCGTAGAGGTGACCGGGGATGTTCTGCAGGGCCGCAAGGTAAATGAGCACCGTCCCACCCATGTTGGCCCACGTCGTTATAAGCACGATCGAGATGAGTGCCATTCGGCTCGACTGGTACCAGCCGGACTGGGGAAGGTGAGCGGCACCCAAAGCCTGGTCGAACAAACCACTCGGTTGAGTATAAAACCACTTCCACAAAAGGTCCGTCACCACTGGAGGGATCATTACGGGGAGGTAGATAACGACGCGAAATGCCTGTTTCATGTGGCGCAGCTCGTTGAGCAGTACAGCCACGAAAAAGGGAAGACCAAACCCGATAACAAGGGCAATGCCGGTGAACGCGAAGGTATTTCGCCATGCAGGCCAGAATTGCGGGTCCGCCATCAGCGTCCGGTAGTTAACCAGGCCGCCGAAGTGGTTGCCTCCTACTGAGAAGCTCGTCTTCTCGAAGGCGAGGAAGAAAACTTTGACAGTTGGGTACCAGGAAAACAGGGCGAAGCACAGCAGCGCCGGCAAGATAAGGGCATACGATTTGAGGTTGTTCGAAACGCTCCGCCGACCCGTGTTGCCGGCTTCAGCCCGCCGTGATCCTCTTGTCGGGCTAACGGGGGCAACGGCGATGGCCATCTCTTGCCTCACTCTACAGGTCGTCAGGCGGACTATGGGTCGTTAGTGGGTGGGGCGTGGAGCCAGAGGCTCGCGCCCTGGGGGTCAACGTCCGATGGGCCCATTTGCAGCACACCACAGCGGCGCCGCCACGCGAAAGTCATGGCGGCGCCGGAGTTCTCAGAAGAAGTAAAGCGAGCAGGTTACTAGCGCTCAGTCACCCCAATAACCAGCGAGCGTCGTGTTGACCTTTGACGCCGCCGACTTAAGGAGGTCGGGAATGCTGGCGTTCTTGCTGGTGAGGACGGTCGACATAACAGTGTCCAGGACCGAGTAGATCGCTTGAGCGTCGGGCGGTTCGATCGTGGACTTCATCGTGAGCATCGCGTTCTCGAAGCCAGCAAAGTCCCCAGGGGGAACGTTCGCGTACTTGTTCTGAATGCTATCGTTCAACTTCGCTTCGCTGCCCGTCCACAGGTCAGGCTCGGGTAGGCCGACCTCCTGCTTCTGTGAGGCGGCGCGGGCCCAGTTATTGGAAGCGACGCCTGGCGTCAGGTACTCGAACTCGGCCCACTTGATACCTGCCTCGATCTGGGCAGGCGTATCGTGAACGTTGAACAACATGCCGTCGCCACCCATCAGCGTAGAGGCCGCGGGACCGTTCAGGCCAGGCAAGGCACCGAGGCCGTAATCCTGGTACTTCCCGCCATAGGTTTGAACGATCGCGGGGATATTGTCCGGGGCCCCAATGATCATCCCCACCTTGTTGGCCCCGAACCAACCCTGGACGATCGGGATGTCGAGGAGCTGTTGGGTACCCATGCTGTTGTCTACCCAACGCATGCTCCAAAGGTTTTGGAGCAGTTCTTCGCCGATGGCGTTGTTGAAGTTCGCGTGCTTGCCGTTGGCAGTGACGTCGCTGCCGCCCAAGGAGTACATCTCCGCGGTGAAGTGCCAGCCACCCTGGTTGTAGATGCTGTAGTCGGCGTACCCGACGATCCCATTGCCCAGTGCTGCGATCTTCTTAGCGTCCGCCCGAACATCGGCCCAGGTTGTTGGCGGGTCGTCGGGGTTCAGGCCAGCTTCTTTGAAAAGCACCTTGTCATATACCAAGCCCATGGTGTAGTTGGCGGCGGGGAGCCCGTACAGGTCGCCGTTCTTCCCCCTGAAGACGTTCAGGATGGAAGGTTGGATGTCGTTGAGCGCGGGGTCGTTCTTGGGTAGGTACTGCTGGATGTCGGCCACCTGCCCAGTCGCGATGGACTCCTGGATGTCGGTAAGGTAGGAGTAGAAGACGCTTTCTTCGTCCCCTGAAGCGAGCTTAGGGTAGTAGGTGTTGGGGTTGTCGCAGGGGTTCTCGTCGTCGGATACCACCTTGACGCCTGGGTTCTGCTTCATGAATGTGTTCTGATCGGCGATCCAGTTTGACCGCCCGGGCTCAGTGCCGGGGGTTGGCTCGCAATTGACCGTTATCGTCACGTTTTGCGAGGATCCCATCGGGATGGCCGCAGAACTGGACGCGACGTAGGTCCCCTGCGCTACTACGGCAACCGCTGCCAACGTTGACGCCGCGATCGCCCCACGGGTGTGGCTCTTCATTGTTCCCCTCTCGTTAGCTGTCTCAGCTTCCCTGGGCTAAGCCCCTGCGGGGCCCTCGCATGAAGCCGAAGCGCCACAGAACGCAAGCTCTCAGCAGGCCCTCGCGCGACGCGCCTGCCTTGAAAAGTGCGGCTCCGGTCCTCCAGTGCGCTCACTACGCCGTACCCGGGCTCGCGCACCCTCGGACGGCTCGCCGCTCCCTTGGCGGCATAATCCGTAGTGTACGCTCACCGACTGTTCAGTGCAAGCCACCTCACTATTAACTGCAAGATACCGACAGCTACCCTAAAGTTCCGTACGATCGGTCGTTGGGCACTGCTCACCAGGAGAAGAGGGGAGGGAAACCGGCGCCCGGCACCCTGGCCGCCGGGACCGCCGCTACCTAGGTGCCCCACCGACGCGGTGCGCTTGAACGAAGGTCGCAGCTCGGGGTGGCCAGACCTGTTGCTATTGTCCAGACTGTTCGGAAATTCACGGATCTCGTTCGTGTCTTGCATCAAACAGTCTAAACCCCTACACTTCTCAGCATGCCGTCGAGGGACGGCAGGCCGTTCAGGTCCGCCGACCTGGGAACGGTTGATGCCGGAGGACCTTGAGGTGCGTTCGTCACTGATCGGGCCGCCGAAGCGACGTCACAATGGAGGCGCGCGGTCAATGCACTTTGTGGACAAACGCGGCCCGGGGCCGGCCGTCTTGTGGGCCTTCCAACGGCACATCGTGGCCTCGGCCCGCGCTATGGGGTCGGCGTGACGGCCACCGCCGGCCAGGAGGGCCTGGCCGCCAACGAGAAGCCCGCAACGCAAAGTGCGCCCTGGTGGAGCGCGGCAGCCATCTATCAGGTTTACCTGAGGAGCTTCGCTGACGGCGACGGCGACGGCGTCGGCGACCTCGCCGGGTGCCGGTCGCGCCTGTCACACCTGGCAGACCTCGGTGTCGACGCTATTTGGTTCAACCCGTGGTACTTGTCCCCCATGGCCGATGGGGGCTACGACGTAGCCGACTACCGCCAGATCGACCCGCAGTTCGGATCTCTGAGCGATGCTGAGTCGCTCATCACCGAGGCCCACGCTCTTGATATCCGGGTGGTACTGGACATCGTCCCAAACCATTGCTCTGACCGGCACCCCTGGTTCGTGTCAGCCCTTTCCTCAGCACCAGGGTCGGCTGAACGCCGACGCTTCTACTTCCGGCCTGGAAGGGGCCCCCGGGGTGAACTCCCACCGAACGACTGGCAGTCGGAGTTCGGTGGCTCGGCCTGGACCCGCACAACCGGGCCGGACGGGTTGTTGGCGGAGTGGTACCTCCACCTGTTCGCTCCCGAGCAACCGGATTTCAACTGGGAGGACCCAGCCGTAAGAGCGGAGTTCGAGGCCGTCCTGCGTTTTTGGTTCGACCGGGGCGTCGACGGCTTCCGGGTCGACTCAGCAGCATTGGTGGCAAAAGACCCCGGATTATCGGACATCGGAGCGAGGCCCGGGAGCTACGCTCCCGGCCAGCACCCCTTCCTTGACCGCGATGAGGTCCATGCGATATACCGGAGCTGGCGTCGGATCGCTGACAGCTACCCCGACCAGCGGGCCCTGATCGGTGAGGTATGGCTTGCGGACCGTGAACGCTTCGCGTTGTACCTGCGCGACGACGAGTTCCATTCCGCGTTCAATTTCGACTTTCTTTGTTGCGCTCTCGAGGCTCCCGCCCTCCGGCAAGTGATAGATGACACTCTCGCCTCACACGCACGACTTGGCGCTACCACCACCTGGGTGCTCTCCAACCATGACGTGGTGAGGCACGTGACCCGCTACGGGCGGGCCGAAACTGCGTTCAAAATGGACGACCGGAGGATTGGGGACTCGAGCGATATCGAGCTCGGGACGCGCCGGGCCAGGGCCGCCACCCTGCTGTCGCTCTCCTTGCCGGGGACAGCGTACATCTACCAGGGCGACGAACTTGGCCTCTGGGAGGTGGAGGACCTACCAGAGGAACTCCTGCAGGACCCATTTTGGGAACGTTCCGGAAAGACTGATCGCGGCAGGGACGGCTGCAGGGTACCGATGCCGTGGTCCGGTCAAGCTCCGCCGTTCGGCTTTACGGGCGACGGGACATCACCCTGGTTACCTCAGCCCCAGGACTGGAAAGCTCTGACCGTAGAGGCGGAACGCTCAGACCCTGCCTCCATGCTTGCCCTGTACCGCGCCGCTCTAGCCATCAGGCGTCAGGAGCCCTCCCTGCGGTCACGCGTATTCGCTTGGGAAGACGCACCTGACGGCGTGCTCCGCTATTCACGCGGCGACAATGTCATCGTACTTGTGAACCTTTCGGCCCGACCAGTGGAGCTACCCGTGCACGACGAAATCCTGCTTGCCAGCGGGCCGCTGCCGGGCGCCCGCCCACCCGATGGGACCGACTTGGCCGTCAACGGTGGTAAGGACGGTGGTGTCGGCCGGGTTATCCCGCCGGTCACGGCCGTGTGGCTGCGTCGCGGATAAGCTCCGGTCGGCTATTGTCCCCGCCTAGTACCACCGGGACCACGTTAAGCGTGTCTCCGTGGAGGGGCAGTCGAACCCCTCACGACGAGCTCAGGCTCGAAGAGCAAGCTTTCTCCGCTAGCCATTGTGCCGTCGATCTGGCTGGACAATAGTTTGACAGCGGCCCGGCCCATTGCGTCTATGGGCTGGCGTATGGTCGTGAGAGGAGGGTCGGTGCAGGTCATTAGGGCGGAGTCGTCATAGCCGACCACGGAAATGTCCTCGGGTACGCTCAAGCCGAGGCGCCGCACAGCCCGGATGGCGCCCAGGGCCAAGGGGTCGCTGGCGCAAATGATGGCGGTGATCCCTCGCCCGACCAAACGGGCGGCTGCGGCGTGTCCCGCTTCCAGGGCGAACGGTACGTGCTCCACTCGACCTGCCTGCTCCTTTAGCCCGGCACGCTGGGCCATTGCCAGGAATGAGGCCAGGCGTAGCCGGCTGGGCATATGGTCCTCGGGGCCGAGGATCATGCCGATCTCCTGATGGCCAAGAGCCCGCAGATGACCGAACGCCTGCTCGGCAGCAACAGCATCATCGGTAGCGACCTGGGGAAAGTCCAGGTCGTCGCTCGAGGCATTGACCAGTACGACGGGCACCGCGCGCTCGTGCAGTAGACGGTAGTGGTCGTGCGAGGAATCGGCTTCAGCGAAGTTGCCCCCGGCAAAGATCACCCCCGTGGCGTGCTGGTCGAGCAGCATGGTTACGTACTCGCCCTCGGACAGACCATTGGGACCGCTGGCGCATAGCACGGGCGTGAAATGCAACTGGGCCAGAGCACCACCGACCACCTCAGCTAAGGCCGGGAAGATGGGGTTGTTGAGCTCGGGCAGGACAAGGCCCACCAGACGAGCGCGCTTGCCGCGGAGCTTGGTGGGGCGTTCGTAGCCCAGCACGTCCAGGGCAGTGAGCACCGCCGTACGCGTAGCGGCGGAGACTCCGGGCCGCCCGTTGAGGACGCGGCTCACAGTCGCCTCGCTGACACCCACTTTGTCTGCTACGGCGGCCAGGCTGCGCTTCACGTTGCGCAAGTTTACGTCAGGTCCACGCGCCATATTGGAAGAACAGGACTGATTGGTCGTAAACAGCCGCGTGTCGGTCCTAACTGTTTGACCGACAGGTAATCTTCGCGCACTGGTCTCGCGCTCGGAGCCCCGACGCCGGTCGTCGCGATCGGGTCCTTAGTGCCAGTTGCAAGCTTCACCTGTTCGCTCGCTGTCTGCGAAGGTAACGGAGTAAGTTAGAGGGGCCTGACCGGGGACGGGGGGAAGCGATCACCATGCCGGGCATGAGTACGGGCCTCAGCGAGAGCAACCCAACCGTCGTGGCCGCTTTCCACGCTGCACTTTTCAGCCAGGCCCTGGCCGTCCTCCTCATCTTGCTGGTCGTCGCCGTAGTCTGGAACATGCTGCGTTGGGCGCAGCTCCGGCAGGCACAGCACGACAACTTCACTGGGACTATCCAGGGCACTCCGGCTTATCGGGAGCCGGCGGGCCGGCGCCTACTAAGGGTTTCCTTTGGGCTCATCTGGATCTTTGATGGCATCCTGCAGGGCCAGGCCTCGATGCCATTGGGGATGGCGCCGCAGGTGATCCAGCCCGCTGCTGCCGTCTCGCCCGGGTGGGTCCAGCACCTCGACAGCGCCATGGCCACAATCTGGAGCTACCACCCGGTCGCGGCGCCCGCGGCCGCCGTGTGGATCCAGGTCGGCTTGGGGATCTGGCTGCTCGCCGCGGCCAGGGGCGACCTGTCCCGTCTGGCCGGCCTGGCCAGCGTTGCCTGGGGCGTGGTCGTGTGGGTCTTCGGCGAGGCTTTCGGGCAGATCTTCGCTCCCGGCCTCACCTGGTTGTTCGGGGCGCCGGGAGCGGTGCTCTTCTACTGCGCCGCCGGTGTGCTTATTGCCCTACCCGCTTCTTGGTGGGCGGCTCCCCGTCTGGGTCGCCTCGTCGTGCGCGCCATGGGCCTGTTCTTTGTCGGCATGGCTTTCCTCCAGGCCTGGCCGGGCCGGGGCTTTTGGCAAGGTGGGGGCCGGCCCGGGGCCGCGGCCGGGCAGTTGGTGCAGATGCTTGAGCAAATGGCACAAACGCCCCAGCCCCATTTCCTGGCTTCGTGGCTTTGGAGCTTCCAAGCTTTCGACTCGGCCCACGGTTGGGCTGTTAACCTTTTCGTCGCCGTCGCCCTGGTGGGGATCGGCACCGCGTTCCTCACTGGGCGATCGCGGGTCGTGCGTTGGGGCGCCTTGGCGGGGGTGGTCCTGTGCCTCGCCGACTGGGTCCTAGTCCAAGACCTGGGTTTCCTGGGCGGGGTCGGCACCGACCCCAACAGCATGGTCCCCATGGCGCTGGTCTTCGTTGCCGGCTACGTCGCCATCACTCGGCTACCGACTGCCACTGAGGCTGCCCTGGAGCCGTCGGCCGCGACGGCTGGGAAACAGCGTTGGGGACAAGCTTTGACCGCCGATCCCATATATTCACTTCGCTCCATCGCCGCAGTCGGCGCCATTGGCATCGCTCTCGTTGGTACCGTACCGATGCTTCTCGCTGCGACCAGCGCAAATGCCGACCCCATCCTCAGCCAGGCGATTGACGGGACGCCGAACGCGACCAACTCGCCCGCGCCAACGTTCACCCTGATCGACCAAAGGGGCCAGGCCGTTTCTCTGACCAGCCTGCGCGGCCGGGCCATCGCGTTGACGTTCCTGGACCCGGTGTGCACATCGGACTGCCCAGTCATCGCTCAGGAGTTCCGGGCCGCCGACAAGATGCTCGGAGCTGCCGCTCGACAAACTGAGTTCGTTGCCGTCGATGCCAACCCTAGGTTCACGACCCCTGACTACCTGGCTGCATTCGACCAGCAAGAAAACCTGGAGAGCCTCCCTAACTGGCTCTACCTGACGGGGTCGTTGCGCCAACTGGAGCACGTCTGGGACACTTTTGGCGTCGAGGTAGCGTACGAAACCGGGGGGGGAATGATCGCCCATAGCGATATCGCGTACGTCATCAACCAGCGGGGCTACACCCGCTACGTCTTAGACGCCGAGCCCGGCCCGGCAACAAGCGCCACTAAGTCCTCCTTCTCGGCGACTTTGGCCACCGCCCTCGACAACGCCCTCCACTCGGGCCGATGACTGCGGCGCCGCTTTGAGCTACATCATCGACCACTGGTCGTACGACCCGTTCCTTATCGTCGTCGCCGTCATTGTGGCGCTGCACGAGCATGGGCTGTCCAACCTGAAGCGCCGCTCCCGGCCGCAGAGCTCCCGAGCCCGGCGTACCCGCTCGTTCATGTTTTACGGCGGACTGGGCCTCCTGCTGGTGGCGGTCGATTCCCCGATCGACTACTGGGCCGATTACTATTTCTTCGTCCACATGATCGAGCACATCTTGATCATGTTCTTCGCTCCCATCCTGATCGTTGCCGGAGCGCCCTGGTTGCCTCTCGTCCACGGCCTACCGGTGGGCATTAGGCGCCGGGTTATGCGGGCCGTGCTGCTCGGGGACTGGGCCCGGCCTCTTCGAGCGCTGGCCCGCCTTGTCACCAGTGGCTGGGTAGCCGTCGTACTGTTCAACGTGACGATGGTCATCTGGCACTTCCCAGCCCTTTTCGATCTGGCAGAGACCAACCAGTACGTCCATATCTGGCTTATGCACTCGAGCTTCTTCGTTACCGGGGTCCTTTTCTGGCTACAGATCATCCCCTCTCACCCGGTTAAGCCCAAGCTGGCGACGGGAGCTCAGATCGCGGCCATCCTCGGCACCAACGTGGTGATGATCATCCTGGCCATGGCGTTAAGCCTCTTCACCGATCACTCTCTTTACCCCGTGTACGACCATCTCCCTGGCATCTCGCTGTCACCGTTCGCCAGCCAGCAGATCGGCGCCGGTATTTTGTGGATCTGCGGAGATTTTTGGGCTTATCCCGCCCTCGTGCTCCTTATCAGGCGTGCGGCGGCCGACGAAGGCGGTGCCGGCGCTCTCGTAGACAAAATGCTGCACGCCACGACATCGTCGGGCAGGCTCCCAAGTGCTTGAGATGCCCGAGCGTCCTTCCGCCCGCCCGGACGGTACCACGCCCGTCTCGTTGACAACCGTCCCCGGGAACGACGACGGGGACCAGGTGGTGGACCGGGCCGCTGCCTTTGCCGCCGGGCCGCCCCGGCTCCCCGGCAAGGTTATGGCCTATGCTGTCGCCTGCTTGGTAGTTCTGGGCCTCGGTGGGGTGGTGCTGGACCACTTTTTACCAGGTCCGGTCGGTGCCGCGGCGGCGGCAACCACCTCCGGGGACTATCCCCCGCCGCTCCCTACGGTCCCGACGCGGACGGCGCTGAGAGCCGCGCTCCGGGCGCAATTGCGCGCACCAACATCTGCTCTCATGGGGCTCCAGCGATTGTCGGGCCGGGAGGCACCACGCTTTTCTCTCGTCGACCAGTACGGGCAACGGGCCTCGCTCGAGGATTTTCGGGGCAAGGTGGTGGTGCTGTCCTTCTTCGATGCCGCGTGCGACGACATATGCGGGGTACTGGAGACCGAGCTTTCGCAGGCTTTCCACGACCTCGGGGCGGACAGGTCCCAGGTTGACCTCGTGACCGTCAATACCGACCCGGTGGCGCTGACCGTAGCGTCCACTCGCCCGGCTGAGGAGGCCACCATTTCGTCCGCGACGAGCTGGGACTTCCTAACCGGCTCGCTGGCCCAGCTGGATCCCGTGTGGACCTCGTACGGGGTAACTATAGAAGTACAGCGCCACGCACATGCCGAGTCCCACAGTGACCTTCTGTACTTTATCGACGCCTCGGGCCGCTTGCGGCTCCGAGCCACCCCCTATGCCGATGAGGCCGCCTCGGGCTCGTTCAGCCTCCCCCGAGCCACCGAGGCGGAGTGGGCTGCGGGCATCGCTGAGGAGGCAAGATCCCTGATCGGGCACCATCC
Source organism: uncultured Acidimicrobiaceae bacterium (assembly GCA_964481925.1). Lineage (GTDB taxonomy): Bacteria > Actinomycetota > Acidimicrobiia > Acidimicrobiales > Palsa-688 > Fen-671. The sequence continues at coordinate 16,210 of CAYZVQ010000001.1, read as the reverse complement.
GTGACCTCCACCCGCCCCAGCCCGATCGCCGTGGCTGACATGGCCCCCAGGAAGAACCCGGTCTACAGGCGCCGGGCAGTCCTCGTGCCCGCCGTCTTGACCCTGGTACTGGCTGTAGTGGTGCTTACCGACCTACCTCAGGACTCGTCGCGCTCCGCCCAGATCAACAACGACACGAGCGTGATGGCCCAAGTGAACAGCGATATCGGGCCATGCAGCTATGCCCTCGGAGAGTCGTTCACCATATACAGGGATCTGTCTTCCGGTACCCTTTCCCAGTCCGAAGAACACCAGGTCCCCGGACTGCTCACAGACGACCAGGCCGCGTGCTCGTTTACTGACGACAGTATTTATCAGCTCTCCACGATCAGCGTCCCGGGCTCGGGCTCAGGCCGCGATCTCGCCCAACTCGTGGGTAGCGTAACGTTGTGGGCCACGGCAGATGCCCTCTCGGCCATCGAACAAATCCAGTTGCTTGATACCCACCCTTCCAACCGTCAAGCCCTGAAGCTGCTGGACGTCGACGAGAAGATGCTCGGGAGCGACCGCGGCGAGGCCGAGGCCGAACTTACGGCGGCCGACAAGTTGGTCCAAACGCGGTTACCGGCCCTTGACCTGGCTCAGGTCCCGGCCTCCTCGCCGAGGGCCTAAGGGCCGACCGACCGCCGGCGCGCTTAATTGCGTCGGCGCTCCTGGCGCAGCAGGCGTTGGAGCGCCTCGTCGGGCTCCTCCTCGTTGTGGAGCCATCGGAACAGGTCGAAGAAAATGAGAGGAAGAAAGCATATGCTGGCCACCGCCCACATAACTCCGGCGGTGATCTGTTGGTCCGCTACCAGGCTGAGACCGTGACCGGCCACGTGGCGGTAGGCCGGGTACCACTCGCCGTCCGACATAGCCACCAGGTAGGCGAGCGTCCATATCGTCCACATGCTTACCGCGCTCAGGGCAATGCGCATGGGCCTGGCACAACGGGGGGCCAGGGGAGGCGACGTCAGGCACTCCAACCAAATAACGACGCCGGAAAGGCCCAGGGTGAAGGCCTCAACGGCCAGCGGCCAGCCCCCTGAGCGAAGGGCGTCGACCGACGCCGGGAGCCGCCAGGTGACCATACAGGCCAAAGCCAGCGCCACCAAGGTGGCGCTGCGCGCGTGCTCAGGGTGGCGGCGTCGGGCGTCGGCGAGCGCCGTGGCCGGCTTGGCCAGCCCCAGCTGCCGCCAGGGTGCCCCGGCCACCACCAGGCCGGGAGCAATCATCGCGAACACCATGAACTGGAGCGCTTCGGCCCAGTCATAACGGTGGGCGCGGCCCGCCATGGGCGGTGCCAGAACGACCGCTACCAGCAATGCGCCCAGGGCCGCCGGCGCCTGCTGCAGCCAGGACCGCGACGTGGTACTCGAGGTCAGCGTTGCCGGTACCGTACGAAGAACCCCACCAGTAGGGCCACACAAAAAATACCCAAGGGGAAGGCGAAGCTCAGGACCTGCGCATTAATATAGGTGTCACCCACGGCCATGCCCTCTCCTCAGATCACATAGAAGAACAGCCAGAACAAGCCGGCTACGAGGGCCGTAAAGCCCCAAAAGAACGTGCAGCCTTCAGCGCTGGCCCGGAACAACCTGTCAGCAGGAAGAGCGATGTCGCCCCCCCCTTCCTCGGCCAACGCCCGGCGTAGGCGCAGTGACCGGGCCAGTAGTGTTTCGATCCAATAGAGTGCCGCCAGGACGAGCGCGATGTTCATCGCCGCCCAGGCAATGAAGCATGACGCATAGCCGCTGGAGCCCGGGTAGAAACTGAGCCTGGTCAACTCCCATAATTGCAAGCCGATCACGGCCAGCCCGGCGATGACAACGGTCCATCCGGCGACCTGCCAGTCCAGCCGCAGGCCCTGGCGCAGGCGCAAGTTGCCGAAGATCAACAACAACCCTGATGCCAATGTCAAGACAAAGATGGCGGTCCCGAGGCCTATGGGCGCGGTGACCCCATGCGGTCGCCAGAGTTGTTCGTTGTCTGATGACCGCAGGTAGAAATAGGCGAAAGCGAGCGACGCAAAGGCAAAACTCACTGCCCCGACAAGCAGGCGGGCCCCGGTCCAGATCGATGCCTCCGAGGCCCGGAGCTCGTATTCGACCTCTTCAGGGGTATCCCTCAGGATGGGGACGGTGGGATGGCCGGCTGGGTTAGTCATAACGGTGGCCTCGGGCCGAGTTGGGTAGGCGGTACGAGCGTGGTGCCGATCACGCCAGCGGCCGGTAGCCCGGGCCCGAGGTCGGCCACGGGGACGGGCGTGGGCTCGCCATAGTGGTACGGGTCGCTGAGGACGATAGGGATACGCTCAAAGTTGAAATAAGGCACGGGCGTCGGGGTTTGCCACTCGAGGCCGTTGGAGCCCCACGGGTTGGCCGGTGCCGGGCGGGGGTTGAGGATGATCGTCCACAGGAAGTTCCCCACGAAGATGAGGAACGACGCTCCGAGCAAAAAGGCGCTGACTGAAGAGAAGTCGTTCCATACCTGCAAGTTGGCCGCGTACTCGAAGACCCGCCGGGGCTGGCCCAAGAGCCCAACTATGAACAGTGGGAAGAACGTGAGGTTGAAGAAGGCAAACATGGTCCAAAAGTGGATCTTGCCCCACTTGTGGTCCATGATCCGCCCCGTCAACTTGGGCGTCCAGTAATAGATACCGCCGAAAAAGGCAAAGATGAGCCCACCCATGATGGTGTAGTGGAAATGGGCCAAGACGAAAAAGCTACCGTGGACTGTCACATCGACGGGTACGTCGGAGAGGAACACGCCAGTGACGCCGCCGATCAGGAAGTTGAAGAACATCCCCAGGCAGAACAGCATCGGCACTTCCAAGCGGATCTTCGCTTTCCACAGGGTGCCTAGTCCGACTAGATAGATGAAGCCGGTTGGGATGGAGATGAGCTCGGTGGTCAGCATGAACAGCGGCCGCATGTCCGGGTCGATCCCGCTCTGGAACAGGTGGTGCTGCCAGACGAAGAAAGACAGCAGGGCGACGCCCATCATGCCGGCGGCTGCGGCCCGGTAGCCAAAAAGCGGCTTGCGGCAGAACACTGGGAGCATCTCGGCCACGATGCCGAAACCGGGGAGGGCCATGATGTAGACCTCCGGGTGGCCGAAGAACCAGAAGAGGTTCTCCCACAAAAAGCTGCTACCTCCGTGCTCGGGGACGAAGAACGCGGTCTGGGCGGTGCGGTCGAGCAAACCGAACAGCCCGGCCGCGACGAGAGTCGGAGTAGCCAGAGTGAGGAGGGCGGACGTGGCCAGGATGGACCATACAAAGATCGGGAGCCGGCTCCACGTCATGCCCGGCGCCCGAAAATGGATGATCGTAGCTGCCAGGTTGAACCCGGCCAGGACCATGCCAAGGCCGATAACGGCGAAACCCATCAGGTACGAGTCCATGCCGCCCGCGGCCTGGGTCTGGAGCGGGGCGTAGCCTGTCCAGCCCGTGGGGAAACCTCCCAGGGGCAGAGCGGTGAGGATGATGAAGTAGCCCGCAGCAAACATCCAGAACGACGTCGCCTCCACCCGGGGAAAGGCGGTGCGGCGGGCCCCGATCATCAGCGGTACGAGGTAGTTGCCGAGCGGCCCGACCACGACCGAGGACGCCATCATCATCATGATCGTCCCATGCTCGCCCACGATAGTTATGTAGGTGCCGGGCCCGAAGAAGTGGTTAGTGGGGGTCAGCAGTTCCGTTCGGATAGCCATAGCCAACAAGCCACCTGTGAAAAAAAAGGTGATGACCCCGACCAGGTACTGCATGCCGACGACCTTGTGGTCAGTCGTGAACCGGACATAGCGCGTCCAGTTTTGCTGGGGTACCTCCGCCAGCGGCTCGCGCCCGATCAGCTTGGACAACGGGTGGTTGAGCACCCCGATACCGGTCAGCCAACCGGCGAAACCGAAGGCCAAGCCAAGCACCACAGCCACGTCGTTTTGCCCACTGCCCTGGGCACTGGCGTACCCGCTGGCAATGAGGTTGCCGAGCCAGTGCCCGACGCCGTAGCCGGCGATGCCGCCTAGCAACGCCGTCCCTACGTGCTGGCCCAGCCAGGCCGGCCTCGTCCTCGGCCCTCGGCCCGCGCTCGGGCCGCCTGAGCCGAAGTCGGCGCCCGAAGCCGGTAAGTAGGGGGCTTCCTCAACTTGGCGAGGGCTGCTGTCGATTGTCATCTTGACATCGTCATCCTTCCGTTCCCGTCTGGGGCCGGCGAGGCTGCTCCTGAGGAGGAGGCTGTCCCCGTGCTACGGCTTGGCCTTTGGGGCCTGGTCAAAAGGAGCGACCTGGGCCGGTACGGCCCCATAGGTCTCCACGTTGCTGTATGGGTCGCGGTTGTCGGGGTAAAAAGCACCGTCAGCCCCGTTGGCGTCGGGCGTGTAGGTCCAGGAGAAAGGAGGCAACAACCGGGTGACCGGTATGAGAGTCTTCTCGGTGACTTTGGCCCAGTTCATGAAGTCGGCCAGGCTCACCACCCGTCCGTAGTCGTACATGGCCCCGTGCCAGATGCCGCACAGCTCTGAGCAGCGCACGGTGAACTGGCCCAGTTGGCCGGTCGTCCGCGTATAAGCCACGTCGTCATAGTCTGGGTTGGCGTCCGCCTTGACACCGAGCTGGTAGGCCCAGAAACTGTGGATCACGTCGAGAGAAGTGACGTGGAAAGCGATGGCAGTGTCGGCCGGCACCACCAGCTGTGAGGTCTCGAAACCGCCGAACGTCGGGTACCGATAAGTGAACTCCCACTGCTGAGCGATGACTTGTATAGGCAGCACATTGTGCGAAGCGGGCGCCCACGCCGGGTTCGGCCCCTCGCCGCCTCCGGCCCCTGCAGGCGCGACGAGTTCGTAGGTACCGAAGATGAACAGCCCGAGCACGACAGCAGTCGTCGTCGCGATCCAGGCCGTCTGTACGCCTAGGTGCCCTCGAGAATATGGGCCGGCCTTGGGCTCAGGCCGGCCCCGCCCTGCTCGCCATACCCATACCGAATAGGCGAGGTACACCCAAACGGCCAGCAGCACGGGCACGGCGACGAGGAACAGCACGTTGAAGTCGAACTGCGCCCCCTTTGCGGTCGAAGTCATCGTCCCCGGAGGGATGTGTGGCCCGGCCAAGACGTAGAAGAGCACATCGACCACCGCGGCCAGGACAACCCAAATGGCGATTATGCGCCGGAAGTGATGACGCCCGTAACCGTCATCGCCGTCCGAGGGTGGACCAGGGGCCGGAGCCAACCCCGTGCCGCCCCCCGTCAAGCGGAGGCCTCCAGGAGCATCAGGCCACCACTTTCAAAAAGCCGTCCATGTACCCGATCGACTGCATGGGGCCCCCGTTGCCGTAGAGGTAGCCGAGGCCACAAGGGACGAAGCACTGCCATGGGTACTGGCCCGGGCCGGGCGTCATGAAGGAGAACTTGACCACGTTATGGACGGACTTCGTTGTGCAAGGAGCCAGGCTGCACAGCGTGGCGCTGGACGGGTTGCCGTAGAGAGGCACGTTGACGCCCAGGCTCGGGATGCTGAAGGTGTGGCCGACACCATTTCCGGCATTGGAGTTGATCAGGGAGACGGCCTCGCCGTTGACCGTCATGGTCCCGCCTATCGTGCCCGTTACCTCGCCGAGCAACTGGTTGCGCAGGGGGCTGCCGCTGTCGTACTGAAGGATGGTCACGTCTACCCGCGTATGAGCCGGCAGGTCCCAAAGGGTGGTGTGGACCCATTTGCCGTCCGGGGCCTCGGTCAGATAGGACACCCACGTCGGGTGGGTCCCGAAGCCGATCGTGCCGACCGTCTGCAGTGTCAGCTCCACTGGTGCTCCGGGCTGGTGGCCGGAGGCGAAATCGACCGTCGGAGGGCTAGACCGCAAGTACGCCATGGCCGTGAACACCACGATCGCGGCAACCACGCACAAGGAGGCACCGGCGATAGCGACCCTAACGGAGCGGCCCATCCAGGCCCTCGTCCCCCTCCCCCTGGCCGGCTAATCCAGGGCCTCTCCCCTTAGCGAGTACTAAGGCGCACCGTTAGACACTACGAAGCAAACATCCGCTCGTCAAGGACCACTTAGCACCTTGAGCGCCCGTGCGCTGCGCTAGGTGAGCAGGGAGAGTTCGGGCACCGGCGTAGCCCTGGGGGGCCGGCCACCTCGACGGCCCGTCCGGGGCGGACGAGCAGCGGGTGAGGGGCGTGGGCATCTGACTTGCGGTTGTGCTTCGTCTACCCGTAAGCCAGCGTCCCGAAGGCCAAGCCCAGCGCTGCCTTTAGTGTTGCCCGGTTCATCGGGCCGATGTGGCGCCCCATCAGCCTGCCGTCCACGGAGATGAAGAAGGTGATAGGCAGCCCTATGAGCCCATACGAAGTGGTCACGGGGCTGGCAGGGTCGGACAGGATAAGCGACGGATAAGTGACGTGTACGCTCTTTAGGAAACGGAGCGCAGCGCCACGGCTGTCGTTGGTGTCGACCCCCAGGAACTGCACGGCTCCTCGCTCCGCGCGGAACGCGGACTCCAGGAGCGGCATTTCTGTTTGGCACGGGTAGCACCATGAGGCCCAAAAGTTGACGACCAGGGGTTTGCCCCTGAAGTCGGCCAGTGACATTTTCCGGCCCGGCGCAAGCAGCTCGGGCAACGTGAAACCGGGAGCGGGCTCCTGGGTCCTGTCGACAAGAAGACCGTTGATGCCAGTGCTCGAGCCGGCCCTGTCAGCGTACAGGCCGGCCCCCACCAACATAGACAACAAGGCCATCGTTCCAATGAGGGCCCATCTCCTGCGCCGCTTGGCTCGCCGAGGCCGATCGGCCGGTACCTGCCGGGGTACCTCTTCCACGGCTGTTATTATGCCGAGACTCCCGTCTGAGCCTGTCATCTTCCCTCATACAAACACATGGGGACGGGTGAGCGGCCGGCACACCACCATCACCAGGGCCGGTGCCTCGGGCAGCATCCTTCGCGGGCTTGCTCCTCAGGGTGGCCGTCAACGTTCCCCGCCGACGCCTGCCAAGCCTGGTGGCCGGCGTGGCAGCGGAGTGAGGTTCCCGGACCGCTTAGCCGCTGGAAGGCACCGGCGCCTTGTTTGACGGGCTGAGCAAAAGTGGGACGATGTAGGCGAAACCGGCCAGAGCGGAGCCGAAGAACATGAGCACCAGGCCCAAGAACCGCACAAGTGACTGAGCCTCCGTCAGGACGCCACCGCTGCCGGCCATGGCCACTCCTATGATCCCCATCCAACCGACCAGTCTGGAGGTTCGCGCCGCTCGCCTCACGCGGACGAGGAACACGAACGCCCCGAGGACGACCAGCAGGCCGAAGGAAGCATGAGCCAGGTAGACCACTTTGCCCGTCGAGGGTACCCATCCACTGGGGCGGTCGACAGGCACGTAGAACAACGACACCATCCCGAGCACAAGCTCAGCACCAACCAGCGCGGCCAGCGTTGCCGACAGTCGCACAGTGGTGACTTCGACCATAGCCTGCGGCCGAGCCGAGGCCTCTTGTTTTGCCCCCGTGGGCCCAGGGAACGCCCAGGCCTCGCCCCCCGTCGAGCCCCGCTTGCGTGCCTCGTAGGCCTGAGGGTCCTCGTGGATGAGCTGCCACCAGGCCGCAATAGCGATCAGGCCGAAGATGGGCCACTCGACCGAGTAGACCCAACTGAGCCCGTTGCCCGCTAACGCCCGGGTCGCCTGCCACCAGCCAGCCACGCCGCAGCCAGGGGCAAGGACCGCCACGGTGAGGTGGAGCAGGAGAGCTCGGCGCGATAACCACCGACGCCGGACCGAAGCGACATGGCTCCTGAGCGAACGGTGAGGACGGCCTTCCACACCGGACGAGGCACCAAGCACCGCAGCCTCAGGACGCCTCGCCATTTCGGCCTCCTAACGGTGCCTTACACCTGCCTTCTTCGCCTTGTCTGATGACCATCTGTCCTCGGACCATAGCGCTCTACCGCGCTCTGGACCGAGCAAGACTAGGTGCCCTCGGGGGCCGCGCTTACCGTTTGTCCATCCACCCGGGCCAGGACCTGGGCCAACGTCGCTTCGATCCGCTCCAGCCGCACGTTGAGTTCGCCGTCACCTTCGCTCGGCTCCAATTTCGCTTTGGGCTCACCTGCTCCTCGGCGCGGAGGTAAGAAGAACTGGTCTGCGTGTTCGAGGCCGGCGCGGCGCGCACGATGATCGTGGACCATTCCCATGGTCACCGGGACCAGTCCAACGGCCAGGCCCAGGAGCAGAAGCGGTGCCATCGCAACCCACAACACTGCACACCCTTTCATCTCATACCCGCTCACCGCGGGGACTGGCCTGACTTGCTGCCGCTCCATCGGCACTGCGTCCCTCGTGGGAAGCCGGCATGTTGTCGCTCTTCGCGGTCTACAACGTTGGGGACAATGCTCCCACCGCTCCTACGAACAGTCAAGGGCAGGATTACCCCACACATCATCTTAGGATTACCTAACACGGCCGCCGGGGATGGGCAGGGGCCGCCGGCGCGCCGGGCTGTTTTTTACGCGGTCGCCGGGGCGCGCCACAAGTCGATGCCTCCCTCGACGGCGTAGCGGTCAATGTGGCCGAGCTCATCGCGAGTGAAATCGAGGTGGTCGAGAGCAGCTATGTTTTGCTCGAGTTGGGCCACGCTGCTGGCGCCGATCAACACGGAAGTGATCCGAGGGTCGCGCAAGGCCCATGCGATGGCCATCTGGGCAAGGGACTGGCCTCGCCCCCGGGCGATGTCGTTGAGTGCCCGGATGCGGGTTAGGTTGGCATCGTTGAGCATCTCACGACCAAGTGAGCCGTCTCGCGAGGCTCTGGAACCTGGCGGGACACCGTTGAGGTAGCGGTCGGTGAGCAGGCCCTGCGCCAGCACGGAGAAGGCGATGCACCCGACGCCTTCGGTGGCGACGACGTCGAGAAGGCGGCTTTCGATCCAGCGGTTGAGCATCGAGTAAGACGGTTGGTGGATAAGAAGGGGCGTGCCGAGCCCGCGGAGGATGGCGACGGCCTCGGCGGTGCGCTGATCGGAGTAGGAGGAGATGCCGACATAGAGGGCCTTGCCAGAAGTGACGGCCGAATGGAGAGCCCCGATGGTCTCCGCAAGGGGCGTTTGGGGGTCGAAATGATGGTGGTAGAAGATGTCGACGTAGTCGAGGCCGAGGCGCGCCAAGCTCTGGTCGAGGCTGGCCAGGAGGTACTTGCGGGAACCGAGGTCTCCGTAGGGGCCCGGCCACATGTCCCAGCCCGCCTTGGTGGAGATCACCAGTTCGTCTCGGTGGGCGCGGAAGTCGGTGTGGAGGACCCGGGCGAAGTTGGTCTCGGCGCTGCCGTAGGGCGGCCCGTAGTTGTTGGCCAGGTCGAAATGGGTGATGCCCAAGTCGAAGGCCCGCCGCAAGATTGCCCGCTGGGTATCGATGGGCCGGTCGTCGCCAAAGTTCTGCCACAGCCCGAGCGATACGGCGGGCAGGAGCAGGCCGCTGCGCCCGCAACGACGATAAGGCACAGACCGGTAGCGGTCCTCGGCAGGAAGATAGCTCGTCAAGTCATGGCCCCCGGGTTTTCGGTACTCTTCCTTGGCGCTGAGCGCCTTGGTGACAATAGTGAAGCCGCACCCGAAAATGCGAGTCGCGCATTTACGTCCGGCGGCTAGTGCGGCCCGGGCTGGCTCACGTCGTCGGCGTTGCGGCTTTGGTCCCCGCCCCGTCGACCACGATGTCGACCACCTCGCGGACAAAGCGGTCGTCGAGCGGTAGGTGGACGTGTAGGAGACGGTGGTAAGCAGCGCCGAAGACGAGGTCAAGCACTGCGTCGGCATCGGTCCCCGCCGCGATGTCCCCGCGGCGCACGGCCGCTTCGATTATCGCCCTGTGCTGGTCCCGGAGCGGGTTGAAGACGCGCTCCCGCCAAGCCGCGGCCAGAGCCGGGTCGCGCTGGGCCTCGGCGATGAGGCCGGCGAGGATGCGGCCCGCTCTCGAGCCGGTCACGGCATGGGCCCACGCCCCCAGCGCGGAATAAAGGTCACCGCGCAAGGACCCGGTGTGAGGGAGCGGCAGCTGACTGCGGAACTCGTTCATGAAAGCGTCAAGGGCGAGGACGCCCCGTGACGGCCAGCGCCGGTACACGGTGGACTTGCCCACGCCGGCGCGGGCGGCCACTTCTTCCATCGACATGCCCGCAAGCCCGCGCTCGGCCAGCAGAGCTGTCGCCGCCTCGAGGATGGACGAGCCGGCTTGGGCGCTGCGGGGCCGGCCCGCCCGGTGCGGTTGGTCTGGGGGCCCAGGAATAGGAGGTCTCCTTCTGTGGCTGGCTTACACAAATATCGAAACGATGCGTATCGTATTGGAGGACGGACGGGTGAGCACAACCTTGGCGACTACCAGCACAGGGCCTCCCAGCTTGGCGGTCCCGCCAGCGTCCCGCGTGGCCGCCCATAGCCGCCTGGCCCTCGGGCTCATCCTGACCGCGGCTTTCATGGTGGTGCTCGACTTCAGCATCGTCAACGTGGCCCTGGCGTCCATTGAGCGTGAGCTCGGGTTCGCCCCTGCGTCGCTGCAGTGGGTGGTCACCGGCTATGCCGTTACCTTTGGCGGTTTGCTCGTCCTCGGCGGTCGGGCCGCTGACCTCTACGGCCGGCGCCGGATCTTCCTGGCCGGGCTGCTCGTCTTCACCGTTGCGTCTCTCGCCGGCGGCCTCGCCGCCGGGCCCGCTCGCCTGGTCGCCGCTCGCCTCGTGCAGGGCGCGGGCGCAGCCATGGTGGCACCGGCAGCGCTATCGCTGGTGGCCACGACCTTTCCCGAGGGGCCGGCCCGCAACCGGGCCCTGGGCGCCTACGGAGCGGTCTCGTCGCTGGGCTTCGTGGCCGGCCAGGTGCTGGGCGGGATCCTCGTACAGTTCACGAGTTGGCGAGCCGTGTTCCTGCCACAGCGCCCACCGCGCCGACAAGGCCTACCGTCAGGTTCCGGGCCATGGCAGCCTGTCCCACCTAACAGCCACGCCCAGGCTCTACGGCGACGCCTTCCAGCTCAATTCCACCAACGCGACCCCTGAGGCTAACCCTGGGCTCCTGCGGATCCTTGAACACGACAGGGCTGTGACGGGGATCACTAAGGGCATTGTCACGGAGATCTCGATCAACAAGCTGAGCTTGCCGGCCGTGGCGGCCACGGCCTTGCGTGGTGGGCCTATCTTCTCAATTGTCTCGGGGCGCTTTCCCAGCCGCGATGGTCAGATCGCGCTCGGGGGTACGACCATGCAAAGGCTGGGCGCCCATTTGGGCTCCCTCGTGCGGGTCACCGTAGCAGCGTCGTCGTTTGCCAGGCGCACAGTCCCGTTCCAGGTGGTCTCTCAGGTCTCGTTCCCGGTCCTCGGCGGTGCTGTGAGCCTGGGCACCGGCGCGGCGTTCACAATCGCCTCCTATGAAGACGCCGTGTGCCCGCCCAGCCCCAAGCAGGCGGCGTGCTGGCAGGCGGCATTGGACGAGACCGACGGAGGTGGGCTCCTTGTAACCGTCGTGCCCGGCGCCGAGGGCCGGGCCGCAGTCAAGCACTACCTGGATACTTACGAATCGATCGTCGCACTCCCGATCACGCCGACCTCTCTTATCAATTTTGGCGAGGCCGTCGACTTCCCGCTCATCTTCGGCACCATGCTGGCTTTGTTCGGCGCCGCCACACTTGTTCACCTCCTCGTGGTGAGCGTGTCCCGGCGCCGGCGAGAAATCGGCCTCCTGAAGGCCTTGGGCTTCGTGAGGGGCCAGGTTGCCTCGGTCGTAGCGTGGCAAGCCACGACCTTGGCCCTCGTCGGGACCGTTGTCGGCGTCCCACTCGGGATAGTGGCCGGTCAATGGGTATGGAGGGCATTCGCCGCCAACCTCGGCGTCGTCCCCGTCGCTGTCGTCCCGGTCTGGCTCGTGGTGGGGCTGGCGGCGGGTGTCGTCGCGGTGGCCAACATCCTCGCCATCGCTCCTGCGCTGGCGGCGGCACGTACCAACCCGGTACAACTACTCCGGACGGCGTGACAGGACGACGCTCCTTCACCTTGTCATCACCTTCCTATGTGCCGTCCGACGACTGAGACTTTCTTAACTCTCGTGGGGGCTCTTTGTTCAGACCTCTCCCACCACGTCGATGAGAGCCTCGGCTTGCTGACCGAAGGGGGTCCCATCGGCCGGCACGCTGTCGACGAGGTAGCCCCAGGCGTTACCCATCTTGAGCGGCCTCCCCATCGTGAGCATTGCTTCTCACCACCCCAAGCACTGCCGGCCCGCCTTTCGGGCCTCGCATGCTCAGGGACGGGGGTGGCGACTTTTTGAAAGCGCTGGTCCGTGCCTTTGTGCCCCGTCCTGCCGGCCGCAGTACCGAAGTGCCGGCAGCCGTCCTCTACTAACCGGTGCGCTCAGCCATGCCTGGCCCTCCCAGCGTTGGTGGGTGCGACCGGCGGACGCCCAAAAGCATTCAGCCGGTGAAGCGACGATGTGCCGCCGCTAACTCGTGGCCGACATCGCCTCCCCGGCCCCTCTGTGCAGAGGCCCCGCTTCGGGGCCCGAGAGGACATGGAGACCAAGGTGAGCAATGGGCCGAAGGACGTAGGAGTTACGCAAGTCGTTAAAGGCCCATGCGCGCAGCCGAGGCGAACCCAGGGCGACCCCCACGTGATCTCCGTACCGGAAGGCGGCCACGCTGCTGGGATCAGCAAGGCCCTTGGCTACGACCTGGCTCGTCGTGGCGAGTTACCTGGCGCTTTCCAGCTCGGGCGGCGGTGGCGGGTCAGTCTCGTCAAGCTTCGAGCTGCCATCCACGGGGCCAAGGACGACGGAGCCGAGGAAGCCGGCTAGTTCACGGTCACGCGCTTCTAGGGCGTGAGCGGAGACCCGGAGCGTTACGGAGGGGTCTGCGTGGCCCAGCCGGCCGGCGACCGTGCGCACATCGGCGCCGCCGGCGGTCGCGGCGGTCGCGGCGAAATGCCGAAGCTCATGGAGGTGAATAGGCAACCCGATCTTGTCGGCCAGACGTTGGTACTGGTGCGACAGGCCGTCGGGCAGGCACGGCTCGGACCCGTCCGCCGACCGGGACAGGACGAACGGGTCGTTGACCAACTCGACACCGACCGTTCGGGAATAGTGCTCCTGCTCGACCCGACGCCGAGCCAGGAACGCTCCCAAGGCATCGTCAATCGCGAGGTCACGACGCTGGTGGGTCTTGGTTGGTCCCTCGCTCACGTGCCGGTTCACGACGGTTAGCGACCGGGCTATGGCAAGCGTCCCTTTCGACCAGTTGACGTCGCTCCAGCGAAGCGCGCACAGTTCCCCGCGGCGGGCACCCGTTATCGCCGCTAGCACCACCGCGACCGCCAGTACGGTGTCCGTCTTCTCCGCCTCGGCAATCAACTCCTGCACATCTGCCACCGCCGGCGCCGACGCGGTCGAGTGAGCCGGGCGGGGCGGTGTAGCGCGATCGGCTGGGTTGGAAGGCAGCAGGCCCCACTTGACAGCTCGGCCCAGCGAAGCGTGGATGACGGAGTGGTGCTGGTGCACCGAGGAACTCGCCAAGCCGCTCTTGTGGAGCCTGCCGTAAAAGGCGTCCAAGTGCCGTCCCGTGATCTTGTCAATACGCATGCCACCAATCGCCGGCTTGATCGTCTTGGTGACGATGCGACGGTACTCCCGCACCGTGTAGCTGGACCGGTGGGGGGCGATGTCGTCGAGCCACCGGTCGACGAGATCTCCCAGGGTGCCCGCCTGGCCAGTGGCCACTTGCTGGCGCTCCACATCGGCCACCAGCTTGGCGAGCTCCGATTCAGCCTGGCGTTTGGAACCCTTGAAATTGCGGCTCACTTGGCGGACCTTGCCATCTTCACGACCAGCGAATACTCGGAGCCGCCAGTGCCCTGCACCTAGCTCTTGAAGACCTCCTTTCACGTCCTACCTCACTTGTTGCCCAACTGTTGCCCAAAGGCTACTGTGAGGAGGAGACGGCTAAGGAAGGGCGCAGCTCAGGGGGTGGGGCTAGGAAGGTGAGGGTGCCGTAGGGGCGGCCGGTCGCTGGCCGGGTACGGAGAGTGGTGGAAGGGCCACCGAGGCGAAGGGGGGGGACGCGAAGCGAAGGCGAGGGCTTCTGAGGTAGAGGTCAGGCGGTCGTAGGGGCGGTAGGTGGGCCGGGGCGAGGGCTGGCGCCTGCCGGGAGGCTCCGGGCGTCGACTTCTACGCCGAGGGCAAGGCGGCCGAGGTCGAGGCGAAAGCCGTGTGCGCTGGCTGCCGTGTGCGCCTCTCGTGCCTGGAGGGGGGCATCGAGGAGCAGTGGGGCGTCTGGGGCGGTCTCACGGCACTGGAGCGCAAGAGGCTGCGCCGAACCCAAGGGAGGGCGGCGTAGTGCGTCCCTCGGTCTCTCCGGCTGCCGCCCCGTTGTCCGGCTGGTCGGTTGGCGTTCGCCTTAGCCCTACCGGCTACCCATGCACCACGAGGCGCCCGTCATAATGGGGGCGTTAGCCCGGCACGTTCTCCTCGTCGTGCTCAGGTCACTTGGCGTAGTACAGCAGGTTCTTCAACGCCCCTGTCACACTGGCCGCGGTCACGGCTCCGGTGACTTCTGGGACACCGGTAGATGCGTAGGTGGTTGTGGTCGCCGGCAGGGCCGCATCGATGAGCTGGAGGCTCATCGGGTTGTTGGTGGTGCTCGTGGCCGTGACCTCCACCCCCCACCACGAGGACAGCGGGGTCTTGGCCGAAGAGGGAGGTACCCGTTCGGCTTGAAGGGCGGCCAAGTAATCAGAGTAGGCCATCTTCAGGAGCGAGGCCAGGTATGTTTCCACGGCCCCGGCGTAAGTCGCCTCCACGGACGGGGAAGCCTTTAGGAACTGGGGCGAAGGTGAGATGCTCCAACGCAGCAACACCCCGGCCCCTCCGGGCTGCTGGGTGGCGGACTTGGCCTTGATGGTGGCGAGAGGCACTCCTCCAGCCGAGGAAATGGTGTAGTTGGCGGGCAGTTTGGCCAGCGCCTGGCGCTCGCCCATCCCGTACGGGGTGGTGAGAGCAACCGGAATTCCCGTCGTGGGTAGCAGGCTGAACCCGTTGGTGACCGCGCCCTGAATAGCTGTGAGCGAAACCGCGCCGATGGCCGGCGAGCACTTCGCAGTAGCAGCGGTAAACGCCAGAGTCGAGTGCGTTTTGGTCGCAGTGAGGACTACTTGCATCGGCTGCCACGTCGTGTGGTACAACGGGGCTGTTTTGGATTGCGTGGCCTCACTTAGCGCCGCAGTCACCGAGTACGTGGCCACGACAGCGCCGTTCCATAAAGCTTGACCGCTTTGGACGCCTGCGCCAAAGTTTCCGACACACTCCCCAAAAGAAGCCAACTCCCACTTGAGGGAATAAGCCGCACCGGGGACCGTGGTCACGACCTGGGAGATGCCGGTGCCCGGTTTTCCGGCTCCACCATTGTAGCCCCAGGAGATAATGACGGTTTGGCTCGAACCGGGGGCCGGGTTGATAAAACCGGAACCGGCCACCTCGATAAGTGGTGCCGTATTAGTCCACCCCGTCAGTCCCGCCCCGGGCGCGAACGATTCGGCGTTTGCGTAAGTCGTACCCAGAGGCGGAGCGGCGAAGTTGCCGTTCGCCACCAGGTTCGAACTGGCGCTCGTCGCCGCGCTGGCAGGCGAGAGCAAAACTTGGGTCACCGACGTCGCCATCAGCGCTCCTACCAGGCACATACCCACAACGCTGAACCGTCGGCTCACCATCGTTCCCCCTTAGGCATACCAAATATCACATATTGGGCGGAGAAAATACACGCAAACCGCCGTCTTGTCAAGGGGTTTAGTGGCTCGTGCCCGGCTTCTCCGGCTGACAACCCTGCCCGAGTGCTTCCAACTTCCAAGTGTCACCAGAACGCCCGTTCTGGGTCGCGGACCTGTCGCCTCTCCACGCGGCGCAACCGACGCGGAGCGAATCAGACGGCTCCCGAGCGCTCCGACGATGGCCTACCCGAGCGGAACGGCGAGCCGCCAGTGCTTGGTACCAGAACGAGTGCGTCGCCCTCGCACGTGAACCCCCACGTCTCGACCTTGGCCGTCACGTGGCTGACCTACCATCCGGGGGTGCTCGACTACGCGGGAGCCTGGTGTTGCCGGCAGAATTAGATGACAACGGTCCGGCAACATTGGGTGAGGCCCGTCCGGCGTGAGTGAATGACGACGGTCCCCCAAGTGTTGGTG